>JBDHGI010000001.1:0-84143 GCA_039589955.1 Gemmatimonadota bacterium
GCCTCGAGCTGATGGAGCAGCTCCTCGGCCGTCTGCCAGCGGTCCGCCGGCTTCTTCTCCAGGCAACGCATCACCATGGCCGCGACCGCCGGGGATACCGCGGGCCGCAGCTCCGCCACGTCCCTCGGTACCTCCGTCACATGGGCGGTCAGCACTTGCTGGGGGCTCAGCCCGCTGAAGGGCGGTCGGCCCGTGAGGAGCTCGTACGCCATGGCCCCCACGGCGTAGATGTCGGCCCGGTGGTCGATGTGGTCATCGGCCGCCGCCTGCTCGGGGGCCATGTAGGCCGGAGTCCCCAGCGCCACCCCCGCCGTCGTGAGCTGGTGCCGACCCGTGGCCTCGCTCACCGCCTTGGCGACGCCGAAGTCCGTCACCATGGCGTGGCGCCCGGAGAGCATGACGTTGTCGGGCTTGATGTCCCGGTGCACCACGCCTCGGCCGTGGGCCGTGGCGAGGGCGTCGGTGACCTCCCGGACGATGCGCAGCGCCTCGTCCACCGGGAGCTCCCGCTCCCGCGCCAGGCGCTCCCGGAGGGACTCCCCCTCCAGGTAGGGCATCACGTAGAAGAGGAAGCCGTCCGCCTCCCCCGAGTCGAAGAGCGGCAGGATGTGGGGGTGCTGGAGGTTGGCGGTGACCCGAACCTCCTGGAGGAACCGCTCCGGCCCCAGGGTGGCGGCCAGCTCCGGCCGCAGCACCTTCAGCGCGACCTGACGCTCGTGCCGGAGGTCGGTGGCCCGGTACACCGTGGCCATCCCCCCCTGCCCGATCTCCCGCTCGACGGTGTACCGATCACCGAGCGCGGCATTCAGGCGGTCGAGGACGTCGGCCATGAGCACCTCGGGAAGGGCTGGACCTCGCCCCCATGATACGGCGCTCGAGGGCCAGGCGCACCCGAGCCCGGGACGCGCGATGGACAGGCCTTCTGGGATGGACGGACCCCGAGTGCGCGGCCTCCCGCACCGCGCTGGTGGAGCCCTACGCTGTTACGCCGTCAGCCTGCCCGGAGGAGCCGGACGTCCCCGCTCACCGTGTTGAGCTCCAGGTCGCGACCGCCCCGACCGATGGTTCCCCGCACGTGGGAGCCGATCCACCGCCTCCGCTCACGGGTCACCCGGATGTCGAAGTCGGAGTCGAGGTCGCCGGACAGGGACTCGAACTCGACGTCGGCGTCGAAGTCGGCGGGCACCCGCAGCGTGATGTCGCCGGTCACCGTCTTGAAGGACAGGCGATCCCAGTCCATGCGGCCGATCTCCACGTCGATCCCGCCGGTTACGGTGTTGGCCCGGGCGATCCCCGCGGTGGACACCCGGACATCACCCGTGACGGTGTTGGCGTCCACGTCGGAGCGGAGGCCCTCGGCCCACACGTCGCCCGTCACCATGGTGCCGGCGAAGTCGACACCCGCCGGCACGAGGACCACGAAGTCCACCTCCACGTCGATGGAGCGGTTGCTGCCCCGTCGATCCCGGTCCCCGTCGTCGTTGTAGTCGCAGGAGCTCCGCCCGAAGTTGTGCTCCCCGTACACGGCACACACGGTGACGCCGTCCCGGTTCTCGTCCACGAGAATGTGCACCTCGGCGAAGTCGTCACGATCGCCGCGCTTCTCCGCCACCACCTCGGCAGCCCTCCCCGACGCCAGCTCCGCCCGGATCCTCCCGGTGATGCCCTTCACCTCGAGGGTCTGACCTTCGTCGAGCCGGCCGCTCCACTCGAAGGTCCCCTCCTGGGCTCCGGCGGCGCCGGCCATGAGCGCCAGCGTCAGGGCGGCGGCAGAGGCTCCGTGTGACACCCGTCCCGTCATCTTCCTCTTCTCCTTCTGGGGCCCGGGCCGGCATACGTCGTCGGCGGGACGACCATCGCCGGCCACACGGAGTCCGACGACATCGGCCGGCGAAAAGTTGCAGACGGGGCCACAGGGACCTCAGGGCCGCCCCGAGGGAGACCACCCCGGGAGGGGAACATTCCCGGCTCCCAGGCCAACATCATGGGCAACCTCGACTCATTCCCCGCAAGCCATGTCCGCGCGACATCCGAGCCCCCTGGTGAGCGCCGTCGTCGGCCTCGTCATTCTCCTCACCCTGTGCGGGTCCGACTCCGACCCGGTCAGCGTGCGGCTGACGTCCACGGACGGGTGGCTCGTGGCTCCCGTGGTCTTCGGCGCGCAGGGGGACACCCTCCGGTTCATCGTCGACACCGGCGCCTCCCGCAGCGCCGTGAGCGCCCGCACGGCCGGCCGGTACGGCCTGCGCCCGAGGGGGCGGGTCGAGGCCGTCGGGGCCAGCGGACCGGCGTCCCTGGAGCTGGTGGCCCTCCCCACCCTGGGCCTCGGCACCATCGAGGTCCGCAACCTGCGGGCCCTCGTCCTGGACGATGCCATCCTCACGCCTTTCGGAGGACGGCTCGACGGGTACGACGCCCTGGACGGCGTGCTGGGGGTGGACATCCTTCGTCGCTTCGACGTGCTCCTCGACGCCCCGTCGGGGCGGATGGTCCTGTTCGACCCCGGAGAGGGGCCCGGGCCCCTGGAGGAATCCCTGTCGGCGGCGGTGGCGATCTCGTCCCGGAGCACCCCGCTCCTCCGGCATCAGGTGGAGATCAACGGAGTCCGGGTGACCGGAGTGCTCGATTCGGGGTCCCGCCGGGTCGTCCTCAACAGCACGGCGGCGCGGCTCGCCCGAATCGAGGCGGACGCGGGCTCGGGTGAGCGCACCGCCCCCGGGGTCGGCGCACAGGAGACGATCCAGCACGCCGTCACCATCGACCGGCTCCGGGCCGGCGGCCTCACCCTCGAGTCCGTGGACGGTCACACGGCGGACCTGCCGGTGTTCGCGGCCCTCGGCATCGGCTCGACGCCGGCGGTCCTCCTGGGCGGCCGACCGGCTGAGCGTCGTCGCTCACCGGCCGGGGCCACGCTCAGCTCACGACTACGCGTGCCTCAGGCGATGCGCCTCAGCTCCTGCTCCACGAGCCCCCGCAGCAGCGGCACCTTGTACTGGTTGTGCCGCATCGGCTGGGCGCTCTCCACCGCCACCTCCCCGGCGAGTCGCACGACGTCGTCGGTGAGGCGCTCCCCGGTGAGGGCCCGCTCCACGGGCCTCGAGCGCCACGGCACGGGGGCCACGCCGCTGAAGACCACGCTCGCGTCCTGGACGACGCCTCCCGGCGCCATCCGGAGAGCGAGGGCCACGCCCACCAGGGCGAAGTCCCAGGAGCGACGCCCGCGAACCTTGCGGTAGGAGCTCCTCAGGCCGTCCGCGGAGGGAGGCAGGACGAGCTCCGCGAGGACCTCCCCCGCCTCCAGCGTGGTCTCCCGGGTCGGATCCAGCCCGGGCGGAACGAAGAAGTCGTCCAGGGGGACGCTGCGCGTCCCGCCCTGTCCGGCGACGAGGGCCGTGGCCCGGAGCGCCGTGAGCGCCGGCGCCGTGTCGGAGGGATGCACGATGTGGCACCCTGCGCCTCCGAAGATGGCGTGGCCCTCGTTGTTCCCGGTGACGGCGTAGCACCGCCCGCCACCCTTCCGGCGGCACGGGAACGGACCCCGGTAGTACCAGCATCGTGGCTTCTGACAGACGTTGCCGCCCAGGGTGCCCTGGTTGCGGAGCTGCGGCGTGCCCACCGCCTCGGCGGCCTGGCCGAGCACGGGGTAGCGGGCCCGCACCCGGGCGTCCTCCGCCACCGTCGCCAGCGGTGTGAGCGCGCCGATCCTCAGGCTGCCGTCGGTGTCTTCCCGGATGCCCTTCAGGGACTCGATGCCGGCGATGCTGACGATCCTGTCCACCTCGAGGACGTCGTCGCGCATGCACCCCAGGAGGTCCGTTCCACCGGCGTGGACCCATGACCCCTCGGCCCCGAGCTGCTGGATGGCCTCGTCGAGGGAGCCCGCCTTCAAATACGAGAAGCTCTGCAGCATGGCTCAGACCCCCCTTTCCCGACCGGCGAGGGCCTCGACGAGCTTCGCCGGAGTGATGGGCGTCTCTGTGATGCGAACGCCCGTGGCGTGATAGACGGCGTTGGCCACCGCCGCCGCGGTGGGGATGGTGGCCGGCTCGCCGATTCCCTTCGCCCCGGTGTTGTTGGCCTCGATGTCACCCGGATCGATGGCGACGGTGGACATGTCGGCGGGGACGTCCATGGCGGTGGGGATCCGGTAGTCGTGCCAGCCTCGGGTCAGCAGGAGACCGGTCTGGCCACGGTCCAGGATACGCTTCTCCGTGGACCCGAAGCCGATGCCCATGGTGATGCCCCCGAACACCTGGTTGTCGTAGGTCATGCGGTTCATGACCCGGCCCGAGTCGTGGGCACCGAGGAAGCGCAGGATCTCCACCTCCCCCGTGCTCATGTCGACCTCCACCTCGCAGAACTGGGCGACGAAGGGGTGGACCTCCTTGCCGGTCGGATTGGGGCCCCGGAACCCGATCCCCTCCACGAAGCCTCTCCGCCGGAGCTCCGTGAGCTCCGTCAGCGCCACCTCCCGGGGGGGAGCCGAGGTGGTCACCACGCGACCTTCCCGGAGATCGAGGGTGCCCACATCCACCTCCAGCTGCCGGGCCGCCATCTCGAGGAGCTGCTGCTTCACAAGCACGGCGGCGCTCCGCACCGCGGGTGTCTCGGTGGGCACCGTCTTGCTCCCACCGCTCGCCGACGCGAAGTGCGTGGTGGCGGTGTCGGCGTGCTCGATCTGGATCTCGTCCGGATCGACCCAGAGCTCCTCCGCCGCCACCATGGCCATGACGGTCTTGGTGCCGGTGCCGATGTCGGAAGCGCCCATGTTGAGGCTCACGGCCCCGTCGGAGAACAGCTTGATGATCACCGTGGCGGGAGGGCCTCCGCCCCCCGCGGCCCACATGCCGCCGGCCATGCCCACGCCCCTGCGCACCGTCGGCTCACCGGCCTGCTCTCCGGCTCGGCTCATCGCCTCGGCCCACCCGAAGGCGTCGGCCCCCTGCCGGAGGCATTCGGCGAAGCCCGTCGTCGTGTAGGGACGTCCTCCGCTCGCCTGGCTGACCTCCGGGATGTTCCTGAGCCGGAAAGCCACCGGGTCCATGCCCACGGCTTCGGCCAGGGCGTCCATCATCTGTTCCAGGGCCCAGGCGCATTGCGGGTGCCCCGGGGCCCGCATGGGACGCGCCGGGCCGGCGTTGATGTAGAGGTCCGCAGTCTCCGTCCGGACGTTGGGGCACAGGTAGAGGTTCCGGGCAAGGTAGTCGAGGGCCGACGTTCCGCCGGCCCGGTACGCCCCGCCCGTGGCCGTGGCCACGAACTCCAGCGCCGTGAGGGTCCCGTCCCGTCTCGCCCCGGCCCGGAGGCGCATGTTGGCCGGCGGTCGGTTGCCCGTGGCGAGGAACGTCTCCTCCCGCGTTAGGAAGATCTTCACCGGCCGGGCAGTCACCTTGGCGAGAAGCGCCGCCAGGATGGTGTACTTGCCGGCTCCCAGCTTCGAGCCGAAGCCGCCGCCCATGTAGTCGCCCACGACGCGCACCTTCGACTGACGCATGCCCAACGCCTGGGCCACCTGCTGCCGCACCGGGAACACGCCCTGGGTGGACTCCCACAGGGTGAGCCGGTCCCCTTCCCACTCCGCCACGCAGCCGTGGGGCTCCAGCGGCGTGTGAAGCTCGCATTCGGTGCGGTACTCCTCCTCCAGGACCACGTCCGCCTCGTCGAAGCCCCGGGCGAGATCGCCCCGCTCGTAGACCTGGGGCTGGCTGACGCGGTTCCCGCTCTCGTGGACCGGAGGGGCGCCGCTCTCCAGGGCGTCCCGCTCGTCCGCCACGAAGGGAAGCTCCTCGTACTCCACCCGGATGGCCCGCAGCGCGTCCCGCGCCCGGTACGGGGTGTCCGCCGCCACGGCGGCGACGACCTCGCCCTCGTGGCGACACACGGGATTGAACAGCCGCTCTCGCAGAAGCTGCCGGTGGGCCCTGAGGGCCCGATCGGGCTCGGAGAACCCGCTGAGCACGGCGTGCACCCCTTGCATGCCTTCCGCTTCCGTGGCATCGACGCCCCGCACCCGAGCGTGCGGGTGGGGACACCGGAGGATGGCGCCGTAGAGCATGCCGGGAAGGACCACGTCCGAGGGATAGGTCGCCGTCCCGCTCACCCGCTCGTACGCGTCCACCCTCGGGCGTCGCTGACCCACGACCCGGGTCTCCGCCCACGGCTGCATGTCCTGCTCGGGCTGCGGCGTCTCGAGAAGCTCCGTCCCGTCCAGCCAGTACCGGACCTCCTTGTCGGCGCTCATGACCCACCTCCTTCACCGCCCCGCGCTTCCGCGGCGCGTCGCACCGCCCGGAAGATGTGCGGGTAGGTTCCGCACCGGCACAGGTTCCCGCTCATGCCCGCCCGGATCTCCTCGGCGGTCGGGTCGGAGCCCGCGCGCAGGAGACCCTCCGCCGACATGATCTGACCCGGCGTGCAGTAACCGCACTGGAACGCGTCCTCCTCGGCGAACGCCTGTTGCGTCGGCCCCAGCTCCTCTCCCTCCATGAGCCCCTCGAGGGTGGTCACCATGGCTCCTTCCGCCTCCACGGCCAGCGTCAGGCACGAGTATCGCGGCACGCCGTCCATGAGCACCGTACACGCGCCGCACTCGCCTCGTCCGCACCCCTCCTTCGCGGCCGTCAATCCGAGCTCCTCCCGCAAGACATGCAGGAGCGACCAGCGGGGCTCGACGAGGACCCTTTGGACTCGCTGGTTGATGTTCAGGGCGATCTGGGTGAGATCACCCGCCTCCACGAGATCGGGGCCCGTGGGTGCCGTTCCGGCGAGCTGGGAGGGCAGAGCCACGGACACGGCCCCGACACCCATGGATGACAGGAACCCCCGACGCGAGACGCCTCGCCTCTCGCCGTGGTCATCGACGTTCGATGGGGACATGGGGAGCGCTCCTGGGCAGACAAAGACAAACCGGCCTCAGGAGGCAGAGCCCGGACCGGGGGTCCGGCCTGCGGTCGGTGGGACGTTCATGCAACGTAGGGCGGGCCGGTCAACGGGACCAGATGCCGTGGTCGGTTTCCTCGCGCCGCCCGCGGCGGGTATCTTTCCGGAAGCCTCCCGCCGGTGCACGCCCATTTTGACCATCCCGCGCCGTTTGGGCCAGTCCCCTCGCGGCGAACCCAGGAGGCTGAAACCATGAGGCTGCGGCCCCGCCCTTCCTCCACCGTCGATCCCCGCCCCGGTGCCCGGCTCGTCGGGACTCTCGCCCTCGTCCTGCTCCTGCCCTTCCCCCTGCGTGCGCAGGAGGACCTCACGCCCCTCGACGTCCTGATGCTCGAGAGCGTCACCGGTGCCTACCCGAGCCCCGACGGCACTCGCGTCGCGTTTACCCGCTCGGTGCCCCGGGGGCCCGAGGAGGGAGTGGGAGGTGGATACTCCACGCTGCACATGCTCACCGAGGCCGGGGAGCGCCCCCTCGTGGACGGCAGGAGGAGTCTGGGCGGGGTCGCCTGGAGGCCCGACGGTCGCGCGGTGACCTTCCTGGAGGCCCGCGAGGGCGATCCGGGAAGGCAGCTCTACGCGCTGCCCCTCGTGGGCGGCGAGGCCCGCCGCGTCTTCGTCGCCGAGCACGGCATCTCGAGCTACCGGTGGCGACCCGACGGAGGCGCCGTGGCCTTCACGGCCGGCGTTCCCGCTCCCGAGGCCAGAGCCCGAGCCCGGGCAGCGGGATTCCGGCAGATCGTCTACGACGAGGACTGGAACCCCCTGGGCCTCTTCCTCTGGGAGGCCGAACAGGACCGAGTGCGGCAGATCGAGGTCCCCGGCAGCGTCTACGATCTCGAGTGGTCGCCCGACGGCTCCCGGCTGCTCGCGAGCGTCGCGCCCCGGACCCTTACCGACGATTCGTACATGTTCAAGAGGATCCAGGTCATCGACGTGGCCTCCGGCGCGGTGCGCAAGCTCGTGGACAACCCGGGCAAGCTCGGCCAGATCGGCTGGTCGCCGGACTCCCGGTCCGTGGCGTACTTGAGCGCGGTGGACGCCCGTGATCCACACAACGGGATGCTCTTCATGGCCGACGTGACCTCCGGCGAGGTGGTCTCCCTGACCCCCGGGCTCGAGGGCATGGTCCACTCCTTCGAGTGGTTGGATGCGGAGACCCTGCGACTCGTGATCAGCCGAGGGGCGGAGAGCCGGGTCTCCGACCTCGACCTTCGCGATCGGACCTTCGACGACCTGCCCGCGGCTCCCTTCGCCTTCTCCTCCGTCCACACCGCCGGAGACCTGGTGGTGGCCACGGGGTCGGGACCCACGCATCCCACGGAGCTCCACGTCCTCGACGGCTCCTCGTGGGTGCGGCGCACCACCTCCAACCCCGGTCTGGCCAACGTCCGTCTGAGCCGTCAGGAGATCCATTCGTTCACGGCGCGGGACGGCGAGGAGATCGAAGGCATCCTCCTCTACCCGCTGGACTTCCGCGAGGGCACGCGCTACCCGCTGGTCATCGCCGTCCACGGCGGCCCCGAGAGCCACTACAACAACGCCTGGATGACGGGCTACGGCACCTGGGGACAGCTCCTGAGCCGCAGGGGCTTCTTCGTGTGGCTCCCCAACTACCGCTCCAGCACCGGGAGGGGGGTGGACTTCGCCAAGGACGACCACGGGGACCTCGCCGGAACGGAGTTCGACGACCAGGTGGACGCCATCGCCTACTTCGTGGAGCGAGGCTGGGTGGACCGCGACCGCGTGGGCCTGGGCGGCGCGTCCTACGGCGGATACGCGGGCGCGTGGGCCGCCACCAAGCACACGGAGCACTACGCCGCCGCCGTGGCCATGGTGCCCATCACCCACGTGGCCACCAAGTACCTGACCACCGACATCCCCTGGGAGTACTACTTCGTCCACTACGAGGAGAAGTGGCCCTTCGAGCAGTGGGATTACATGGAGGAGCGCAGCCCCCTCACGTACGCGCCTCAGAGCCGCACGCCCCTGCTCCTGGCCGGCGGCACCAACGACCCCCGGGTGCATCCCAGCCAGCCCTTCATGCTCTACCGGGCCATCAAGGAGACGACGGACACGCCGGTGCGCTACGTCCAGTATCCCGGCGAGGGACACGGCAACCGGACGAACGTGTATCGCTACGACTACCTGCTCAGGACGCTGCGCTGGTTCGAGTACTACCTCCGTCCCGGTGACCACCGGAGCGATCCGCTTCCGCCGCTGGATCTGGACTACGGGGAGTGGATGGGCAGGCGCTGAGCGAATCCCGCGCGGGGGCGCAACCGGGCTCGGCCCGGCCCGGCGCTACGGCGACGTCGTTCCCTCGATCAGCGCGGTGAGGCGATCGGCCAGCATCCCGAGCTCCGGCTCCGACCGGCGCTTCCGGGCGGTCAAGTAGCCGTTCACCGTCAGGAACGCGCCGGCCACTCCCCCCAGCACGAGGGGCAGCGTCGCCCAGGTGGAGCTGGCCAGGCCCAGGAAGGTGGCCACGAGCATCACGAACACCATGGCGAGGAAGGCCCCGCCGGCAGGTAGCATCATGCGCACGCCCGCCAGCTCGAAGCGCTCCTCCACGTGGACCCGCGTCACTCCGTCTTTGGGCGTGAGCGTCACGACGATCTTCCGGTCGTCGACCCCGGTGGCTGCCGGGCTCCACGTCAGCGTCCGGCCCACGCTGGATACGTGGCCCACGATGCCCAGGCTGGACTGGATGGCGTCGACGAGGCTCGGGTGGACCGCGGAGTCCGCCTCGCAGGCGGCCACGCGGTCCACCTGCACCCGCTCCCCCCGGCGCCGGGCCGACGCGTTGGATACGGTCAGCTCCCGGCCAGCGGCAACCTCGTTGGCGGCCCGCCGGACCTGCTCCGGCGGGAGGCCCACCTGTGCCGCCACCTGCTCCACCCCTCCCATGGTCAGGGCGTGAGTCTCGGCCGCGCCGGCGAGCTCCAGCTCCGTCGCCCGTCGGACGATCTCCCGTGCCTCGTCGTCCGGCACCTCGCGGCCGCCTTTCGCGGCGTCGGCCAGGGCGTCGGCGAAGGCGCCGGGCCCCCCGAGCCGATCACGGGGGTTCAGGGCCATGCCCCGGACCAGGACCTGCTCCACCCGTCCAGGCAGCGCGTCGAGGGCCTCCCTGTGCACCGGCTCCGCCTCGAAGAACCTGCCCATGCGCACCGCCTCGTCGGTCATCCACCGACGGGGCGTCTCCCCCACGAGCATCTCGTAGGCCACGGCGGCAAGCGCGAACTCGTCCGTCGCCCCGTCCAGGTCCGTGGCTCCGGCGGCCTGCTCCGGGCTCATGTAGCCAAGGGTGCCCACGTGGAGCCCCGTGCTCGTGAGCTGCCGCCGGTCCAGGGCGCTGATGGCCCGGGCGACACCGAAATCCGAGACCGTGGCCAGGCCCTCGGAGAGGAGGATGTTCTCGGGCTTCACGTCACGGTGGACGATGGACTCCCGGTGGGCGTGCTCCAGGGCGGAGGCAACCTGCTCCACGAGCCGCGCGGTGGCATCCAGAGAGCACCGTCCCTCCCGCTCCAGCAGATCACGAAGCGATCCACCGGGAATGAAGGGCATGGCATAGTAGAGCAACCCGTCGGCCTCGCCCGAATCCAAGAGCGGTAGGACGTGGGGGTGGTTCAGCCGGGCGGTGATGCGGATCTCGGCAAGGAAGCGCTCGGCGCCGATGAGCGCCGTCAGGTCGTCGCGGAGCACCTTGAGCGCCACCGGCCGGTCGTGCCGGAGGTCGCGGGCCCGGTAGACCACGGCCCACCCACCCCGCCCGATCTCTTCCTCGACGGTGTATCGATCCACGAGCAGGGTCGCCAGCCGGTCTCTCATCGGCGCGTCTCCGGATTTTCGTCGTGTAACCGCCACGCCCCCGCCACGCCCTGTCTACGGCCCCCGGGGACGTCCTCTTCAGGCTCCCTCCACCGCCGCATCAGTCGTGATGATCGGCAGGCTCCAGGCCTTCCGCGCCGGGCAGGATGCCCACCAGCCGGCCCGGGTCGTGGATGAGCACGGGCAGGTGCTGCGGGCAGATCCACAGGTCTGCGTCCCTGAAGCGGAAGGCGATCAAGGGAACCTCCGCCGACGGACGCTGGCAGACGAGGCATCCGCCGAGGGCGGCTGCGGAATCGGTCATGGTCGGGACTCCTCCTGGTGGGCGGACGCCCAATGATGGCTCGATGGCCCCGGCATGTGCCACCCCTCGCGCCAGGGACCGTCGGGTGCCACTGTCACCCCATCGTTCCTTCAGGAGGTGCACCGTGCGTGGAAGCCGTCCGTCGATCCTGGACCGTCGCTCCTTCCTGGGCGCCGCCGCCGGCCTGGCCGCCGCGGCCTTCGTGGACCCGGAGCGGATCCTCGCCGACCCCTACGCTCCGCTTCCCTTTCCGCCCCGCATGCCCGACCCGGTGCGGATCCGCGGTGTGGTGCGGGCAGGTGGACGGGGCCTGGCCCGGGTCGGGGTGACCGACGGGCGCCGCGTGGTCCGCACAGCCGCCGACGGCACCTTCGAGCTGGTGACGTCCACGGACCGCGACTTCGTCTCCTGCTGCCTCCCTTCCGGCTACGCCATCCCGCCGAATTCCACGGGCACGGCCCGTTTCTACCACGCCATCCACCCCGACGGGCGAGGCGAGATGGCAGCCCGCTTCGAGCTCGAGCCGCTGCCGGGCGGCGACGAGCGCCACACCGCGCTCCTCCTTCCCGACGTCCAGACCGAGAACGCGTGGGAGATGGAACGGTTCCACGCCCTGACCGTCCCAGACGCTCACGCCACGGTAGCCTCCCTGGGCGACGGCCACGCGTTCGGCATCGCCTGCGGCGACATCATGTATGACGACCTGTCCCTCTACCCCGAGTACGAGCGTGGAGTGAGGGGCATCGGAGTCCCCTTCTTCCAGGTCGTCGGCAACCACGATCTCGACTTCGACGCCGGGGTGGACGAGGAGTCCACGCGGACCTTCTCCCGGCACTTCGGGCCTCGCTACTACTCCTTCGACCGGGGAGCGGTGCACTACGTCGTCATGGACGACGTGTTCTACCACGGAGCCGGATACGTCGGGTACGTCCAGGCCGACCAGCTTCGCTGGCTGGAGGAAGACTTGGCGGGTGTCGAGGCCGGCCGGACCGTGATCGTGGCCGTGCACATACCGGTCCTGGGCACCGGCCACACCCGACGGGGCGAGCGCAGCCCCGGAGCCAACGTGTCCGTGACCAACCGGGATGCCCTGTACCGGCTCCTCGAGCCCTTCGACGTCCACGTCCTCTGCGGCCACACCCACGAGAACGACCACAACTACCGGAACGGCGTCCACGAGCACGTGAGCGGCACCGTGTGCGGCGCCTGGTGGAGCGGCCCCATCTGCGCCGATGGCACCCCCCACGGATACAGCGTCTACGAGGTGGACGGAACCGAGGTCCGATGGAGATACAAGGCCACGGGCCACGGGGCAGACCATCAGATGCGGGCCTATCTTCCCGGCGCGGACCCTCGGGCCCCCCAGGAGCTCGTGGCCAACGTATGGGACGCCGACGAGGAGTGGACGGTCCTCTGGTACGAGGACGGCGAGCGCAGGGGCCGTATGGCCCGCCGGATCGGCTTCGATCCGGTCAGCCTGCGGATCCACCCGGGTGACGAGCTGCCACCGCGGCGGACGTGGGTCGATCCCTTTCCCCGCTGGCTCTACTACGCCCCGGCATCCCCCGAAGCGCGGGAGATCCGCGTGGCGGCGACGGACCGCTACGGCAGGACGTACACCGCGGTGGCCGGCCCCGTCCCCGACGAGATGCAGGCGTGGCCGGTCTGAGCCCGACGCGAGGCGTGCGCGCCGCCCCCGAACCGACCGCTACCGGATGAGCTCGTACAGGTGCACGTAGGGGACGCCGAGCTCATCCCTCACCGTGCCCAGGACATGCGCAGGTCCGATTTGGGATGGGCGGAAGCCCTCGGGAAGGTCCACCTGGCCCAGCACTGTCCCATCCAGCTCCACGACGGTCCACGGTGCGGGTCCCGGCGGAGGTCGATAGGGTGCCAGCCACACGTACCCTTCGCTGTCGGCCACGAACCTCCCGTAGGCCGGACGGACCTCCGGCGCAGGCTTCAGCTCAGCGACCTCGAGGACCAGTCTCCTGTGCTCCGCATCCTCGGCGTCCTCCATCTCCTCGCTCAGAATCCGGTCCCACTCCTCCCGCGTCACGGGCCCGTCCCGCCAGGGCGCCCGAATCAGCCGGCGGAGCGCGCCGTCCCCGCCGTACACCCGCACCTCGAAACGGTCCGTCAGGCCGGCGACGAGTCTGCCGTCCACCACTGTCTGGTACGCGGAGTGGGAGACGAGAGGTGTCGTCGTCGTCGTATAGATCACCTGTCCGTCCACCGAGCCCTTCAAGAGGATCTCCTGGCCCGGCAGCTCGTCGATGATCCGGCCCAGGCGTCCGCGGCTGTCGTAGGCCTGGTACGTCAGGGGGCGTCGCGCGTACGTGTACTCCTCCGGTAGATCCTCGGGGAAGCCCTGGAGCACACCTACGAACCCTTCGTTGACCGGGAAGACCTCCAGAGGGAGGCTCGTCCCCCGTTCCAGGGTGAGATCGGACAGGTACTGCCCCCGGGCGCCGAAGAGCGTCACGCGCGACTGACGGAAGTCGTGGGCCAAGACCGTATCGCCCCGGGCGGAGATCCCAAACAGGGACGAGAACTCACCCGGGCCCTCTCCCGCCCGTCCGGCGGTGTGCAGGTGCGTGCCCGTTGCATCGAAGAACCGGATCTCGCCCAGGTACTCGGCTACCGCCACCGTGCCGTTGGACAGGCGAACGGCTCCGCGCACGCGGGAGAACTCGTAGGCGGGATCACCTTCCATCTGACCGATCTGCAGAATCGGCTCCGGACCGACCGACCAACCGTCGTCCGCCTCCCAGAGAGGGCGATGGGACGTGACCACCGCGATGCCCGCGCTGTCGCGCACCTCGAAGGGTGGGCTCTCGGGAGGCGCCTCCCCGGCACAGGCCCCCAGGATCACGACGGAGACGAGAGGGACAAGGGGCTCGGCCGCGTGTCGGGCGTGGACCTGGAAGGTCTTCATCGGCGGCTCCGGCACAGGGGAGGGCCTGGGAGAACGGTCACTTGGTCAGATGCCCCCCGGGTCCGGCTGGTTGCGCGACCTCAATGTCAGAGCCCGAACACCCGCCTCGGGTTCTCGTACATCACCGCGCGAAGGGTGTCCTCCCGCAGCCCCATCTCCCCGAGGCCCTTCCAGTACCGGTCCCAGCTGAGCCCGTTGGAGCCGAAGAGCACCTTCTGGGCGCCGACGCGGGAGTTGAGAAAACCGACCAGGGAGGGGCTGAAGTACTTGGGCAGCCACGCGCTGACCGACAGATACACGTTGGGCCACTTGGTGGTGACGGCGATGAGCTCGTCGACCCAAGGGTAGCCCGTGTGAGTCCCCACGAGGGTAAGTCCGGGGAAGTCGCAGGCGATGCGATCCATCTGGATGGGTCGCCCGTGAATGCTGGGCATGGCCTCGAGCACGTGCCCGACCTGCATGGAGACCGCGATCCCCAGGCGCTCGCAGAGGGCGTACAGGGGGTACATCTTCCGGTGATCCAGCGGGATGTCGTACCCGTAGATGTGGATGTAGACGCCCTTGTAGCCCCGCTCGGCCACGTCCTCCTCGACCTTCCGCAGGCTCCCTTGGATGTCGAAGGGATCGTAGTCGGCCAGGCCGTGGATGCGGCCCGGGTAGCGCCGGGTCAGCTCGGCGATGGTCTCCGTCATGTCCAGGGCGAAGCGCGTCTGTCGGGGATACGACCACGCCAGCAGGTCCGTGGCCAGGACCGTCTCCACGTTCGCCGCGTCCATGGCGGCGATGAGGGCGTCGCCGTCCTCGTAGCCGTCGCCCCAGGCGAG
Source organism: Gemmatimonadota bacterium (assembly GCA_039589955.1). Classification (GTDB taxonomy): domain Bacteria; phylum Gemmatimonadota; class Gemmatimonadetes; order Longimicrobiales; family Gaopeijiaceae; genus SZUA-318. Next base: position 14,837 of record JBDHGI010000001.1, read on the forward strand.
CTCCACCTTGCACTTGAGCTCCCCCGGCGCGTTCGTCGCCTGCACCCAGCTGTCCTTCCACTCCCGGAGGAGGAGGGGGAAGAGCGTGTCCACCGCCTTGATGTCCGACATGGCCTGCCTTCCGGAGGGTCTGGGGAATGGTGTCAGTTCACGATAGGCAAAGGCCCTCCGCCGCGGCAACTCCCCGATTCTATTCGCTGCGCATGCTCACGTTGGGGTCCACACGGGTCGCTCGATAGGCCGGCAGGCCCGTGGCCGCCACGGCGACCAGGGTGAGCGTCATGGCCACCACGCCGTAGGTCAGCGGGTCCAGGGGGCTGACCTCATACAGGAGGCTACCCAGCACCCGCGCTGCGAAGAGCGACAGCCCGAGCCCGAGGAGGACTCCAGGGAAGGTGACGCGCAGACCCTGGCCCAACACGAGGCGCAGGACGGATCCCCGGGTGGCGCCGAGGGCCAGGCGCACACCGAGCTCCCGGTTCCGCTGTGAGACCGACACCGACATGACGCCGTAGATCCCGACGGCACCCAGCACGAGGGCGAGGGCCGCGAACACCCCGAAGAGGGACATGGCGAACCGGCGCGTGCCCAGGCGATCCCGAGCGATCTCCTCGAGGGTCGCCTCCCCGAACACGGGGATCTCGGGATCCAGCGTGGCCACGGTCCGCCGGATGGCCGTCAGCAGGGAGTACGGGTCACCCGCCGACCTCACGAGGGCGCTCATATTGCGATTCGGATTCGCCACCCGGGGAAAGTAGAACGCCGGCGGTGGCGGTCGAGTGGGATCTCCACCTGCGAGATCACCCACCACTCCCACTACCCTCAGCCCGCCCTCCACCCAACCGGGCCCAACCATCCGCCCCAGCGGATCCTCAGTCCCGAAGAGCTGCCTCGCCAGCGTCTCGTTGATGAGGATCGAGACGACGTCCTCGTCCGCGAACTCGGTGGCGTCGAGCCACCGACCGGCAACCAGGGGCAGACCGACGGCGTCGAAGTAGCCCGGAGTGACGCTCCGGATGGACACGAAGTGGGCGACCCGGTCCGGCTCGCCCACCGCCGGGAAATTCGTCGTGTTGTATCCACCCAGAAGGGGCAGGCGGTTCACCAGGCCCGCCGCCTGCACACCGGGCAAGCGCCCCACTTCGTCGACGAGGGCATCGAAGAACGCGGTCATCTCCTCCGGAGCCTCGTACTTCGCGGCCGGAAGAGCCACCCGGAACGTGAGCACCCGGTCGGGCTCCGCCACCCCGAGCTCGACGCGCTGCAGACGCCAGAGGCTGTTGGTCAGGAGGCCAGCGCCTACGACGAGCAGCACGGCCAGCGAGACTTCGGCCATCACCAACGCCCGTCCCACTCGGCTCCCCCGTCCCGATGCTCCCCGGGCTCCCTCCTTGAGGGAGTCCCGAAGATCCAGGGGACGTGCGCGAGCCATGGGGATCAAGCCCACCAGGGCACCCACCGCCAGTGAAGTCAGCAGCGTGAAGGCCAGGACGGTTCCGCTCAGCGAGATCTGGTCGGGCCGTCGAAGAGCGTCGCCGTACAGGGCCACGAGCAGATCGACGCCCCAATAGGCGGTCAACGCACCGAGGGCGCCCCCCGCCAACGAGAGCATGACGCCCTCGCCGAGGAAATGGGGCAGGAGGCTCCGCCTGCTCGCGCCCAGGGCGTACCGGACGGCGAACTCCCGATGGCGTCGCTCGGCCCTGACCACGAGGAGATTCGCCACGTTCACGCATGCGATGAGGAGCACGAGGGCCACACCGCCAGCGAGGAGATACAGAGACCGCTGGCTCCGCCCCGAGACGAAATCCCTCATGGGATCGGCCCAGGTGAACCATCCTTCGTTCTGATCCGGGTATTCCTCGACAAGTCGGTCGAAGAGTCCCTGGAGCTCCTGGCGGAGGCCCTGGAGGCCGGCGCCCGGAGCCAGGCGTCCGACGGCGTTGTAGTTCCTCGTCCCCCGAGGGATCTCGGCACCCACGTGCTGCAGGGGCATGAGGATGTCGGGAGCTCCGGGGAAGTAGAAGTCCGGAGGCAGGACCCCCACCACCTCGACGGGCGACGCGTCCACCGTCGTGGTGCGTCCTACGATTCCCGGGTCGGCACCGAATCGGGTGCGCCAGATCCCGTCAGTGAGGATCGTGACCGGGGCCGAGCCCGCCAGATCCTCCTCGGCCAGGAAGTCCCGCCCCAGACGTGGGAGCACCCCGAGCACCCCGAGCATCTCCGACGTGACCCTCAGGACACGGACCCGCTCCGGGCGTTCCGCGGTGGCGAGATTGCTGTTCTCCCGATTGTAGATCGCCGCCCGGTCCAGGAGGGAAGACCCGGCACGGAGGTCCTCCAGGTTCGGAAGGGACTGATCGACCCCTGCCCCTCCGAAGTTGTCATGTCCGTCGGACAGCCAAACCAGACGGTCGGGGTCGGCGTAGGGTAGCGGCGCGAAGAGCGAGCCGTTGATGACGCTGAAGATGGCGGTGTTGGCCCCGATGCCCAGGGCCAGCGTTGCGATGGCCAGGACAGCCAATCCCGGACTGCCGGCCAGAGAACGGGCGGCCACCCGAAGCTCCTTCCACATGCCCTCCATGCCTCCTCCTCGATGCCCACCCCTCGAATCCGTCACAGACTCCGTCACCGCGCCTGCCCTGGAGGCGCCGAGCCTGACACGGACCACTTCGCCGAGCCCACCTGCCGCAACGCGTTGGACAGGCGGCATCCGCCGGGAGTTGCAATCCCGCCGTACCTGTCCGATGCTCCGGCATGCGCATTCTGTTCCTCATGGCGCTCATCACCTTCCTCGGCGCTTGCGGTCAGGACCCCTGCCCCGGCGAAGCCGTCTGGCGTGCGGTCATCGAGGCTCACACCGCCCGCTATCCCGACTCGGGACCGGAGGACCTGTACAAGCTCCTGCACCAGGGAGCGACGGGGTCCGAGCACGCCGTGGAGAGCCACGACGCCGCTCGCCGATGGCTGCAGCGGGAGCTGGCCGACCTGGGCGAAGGGCCTCCGGAGCCCATGGTGGACACCATCGCCCCGGCTGGCGCCCACGTCCGCGTCCACCTGCGTTCCTTCGTGGCCGCCGGGGGGGATCCCGAGAGGCTCCTGTCGGCGTTCGTCACTACAGCCAACCAAGCGCCTGCTCCCACCTCGCGGCTCCGCTGCGTCCTGGATGCCGCGGTGAAGCTGGCGGAGGAGGGGCTGCTCTCCATGGGCCCCGACACCTTGGAAGCCTACTTCGACGCCCAGCGGGTCGCCGGCTATCCCGCCGTCCATCACTCAGACGGCTTCGTCACCCGCTACCGGCCCGCCTACCGGGTGGTCTCGGGCGCCTTGCTCGTGGGCGTGCTGCCCGATCCGGACCCCTGACCAGGCGCTGCGTACGATCGCACCGGCTACCGGAGCGTCGGTGAGCTCATCCAGGAGACGCTCGTCGCCCGAGTCGGTGAGGCGCGCCCCTCCTATGTGGAACGATCGATCAGGTATCTGGCTTCGAGATCTGCGATCTCGTCATCCCACTCTTCGGAGAGGCGGCGACCAGCCATCCCCTTCGTCCACATCCAGGCGGCGGAGGCTCGGCGTTCCGCTGCGGTGAACCGCTTCCATACGGCCTCGAGGGTTCCGCCACCGCGCAGGACGTGGTGCAGCTCGGCGACCTCGAGGCGAAGGAAGGCCGGCCCCCACTGTGTCTTTCGAAGATTGAAGTCGAGGAATGTGAAGACGCTCATCTCGACGCGCACGTGATCCGGATCGGCAGGTGTCATCGAAAGATGGGCCCCCATCTTCCTCCAATCGATATCGAGGAAGCCCGCCCCCTCCCGACCGAAGAAGTAGGGGAAGAACGTGCCGACCCCGGAGCCGCGCGTGCCTGTGAGGCCGGGACCTTCCGTAACGGACACATCGAAGCCCCGGCCACTCCAGTATTCCGCTGCTACGGCGGCCAGGCGCTCATCCCAATCGGGCACCAGGAGAGGACGACTGATCTCCACCGGATACACTCCACTAGACGATCCTCCGGGCCACCGGATCCCAGTGGACCTTGCGGTCCTCCCGGTACGCGCGGGTGGCCATGTGGCACGTGATGGCCTCCTGGAAGCCCTCCTCGATGCCGCAGCTGATGGTGGCGTTCCCGCGGATGGCGTCGATCCACTCCTTGATGTGCAGGTGGTAGGAATTCACCATCTTGCCGTCGCGGTACGTGTAGAGCAGACCTCGCTGGGCGAAGTAGGCAGCCGTGGCGGAGGTCACCGCGTCCACGCCCCCGGACTTGGGGTTGTACGTGAACATGGGCCGGCTGGGATCGACCAGGTCGGCGGCGATCTGATCGCCGTATCGGGTGGAGTACTGGTCCGCGGTGACCTGGACGGTCTCGCTCACCTGCATGGTCGCGTCGTGCCCCATGAAGACCTGACCCCGGTACAGGCTGTTGGCCAGCGTCGAGCTGTACATCATGGTGAGGTCCCGATCAGGGTACTCGCAGACGGCCTGCCAGACGTCCGGCACCTCCCGTCCGTCCTTGAAGTAGTAGATGCCTCCCGACGAGACCACGGAGTGGGGAATCCCCAGCTTCAGGATCTGGTTCACGGCGTCGAACTCGTGGGACAGGAGGTCTCCGGAGAGCCCGGTGCCGTAGTCCCACCAGCACCGCCACCGGAAGAACCGCTCCGGACTGAAGGGCACCTTGTTCTCCGAGGGTTCCTGGAAGTGCTCCCAGTCGATGGTCTCGGCGGTTCCCCGCTCGTCGAGTCCGTACACCCAGGCGCCCCAAGGGGCGTTGCGGTTGGTGGTGACCTCCACCAGGGAGATGTGTCCGAGAACGCCCGCCTCCACCACCTCCCGGGCCTTGATGTGGCTCTCGGACTGCCGGTTCTGATGGCCCAGCTGAAAGACGATGTCCGAGGCCGACACGGCGTCGTAAACGGCCAGGGCCTCTTCCTCCGTGCGCGTCATGCACTTCTCGCAATAGACGTGCTTCCCGGCGGCCACTGCGTCCAGGACCATACGCGAATGCCAGTGGTCCGGCGTGGCCACCACCACCGCGTCCACGTCGCTGTCGAGGAGCTCCGTGTAGCGGCGGTACCGGGCGGCCTGTCCGGCTCCGGAGCGCCCGGGGTTGTCGGTGCTGGCGGCCGCCGCCTGAGCGCGCTCCGCCCGGGCGTCGAAGACGTCGCATACGGCCGCGATGGAGACGTTGAGATCCTCCTGGCTCGTAAAGGTCTCGAGGGCCTTGTTCGCCGGGTTGTCGAGGGTGTTCTTCCGCTCGTTCTCGATCCAATCCGGGTGAGCGAAGCCCAGGCATCGTCCCAGGGACTCCCCTTCCCCACCGAAGCCCACGATCCCCACCCGGAGCCGGTCCCCCGGAGGCGACGAAACGGCGTTCAGGATGACGGCCGGCGGCCCGTCCGAGATACCCAGCTGGTCGATGATGGCAGCGCGCTTGGCGTCGTCCGCGAGCTTCTCTTGGTACCATCCCGCGAAGAACACGCCGAGCACCGGAACGGAGGCCAGCGCCTTGAGAAGATCCCGCCGACCGATTCCCTCGGTGCCGGGCTCTTGCGCCGCGGGGTCCATCCTGTCGTCGCTCATCGTGCTTCCTCCGTAGCCAGCTCAGGGGTGGCTGTGGCGCCTCGCTTCAGCCGGAGGAGCCGGTCTAGGCCGACCCGGTGGCTGGTGGGAATCCCCAGGATCACCAACAGGGCTCCCATCTCCACGAGCACCTTGTTCACGAACAGGTAGCTCCCCTCCGTGGGGATGGCGTAATCCAGGCCCGGGAAGGGCGGCGCGGCCACGTAGTAGAGCGTCAGCAACGCGAGGCCCGCCACGGACGCCGAGCGCACGCAGCATCCCACCAGCAACGCCAGCCCGATGGCCACGAGCCCCCACTGGTTCAGCTGGTCCACGAGCGCCAGGCTTCCGGGATCCAACGCCAGATCTCGGAAGAAGCCGGAGAACCATCCCTGGGCTTCCTGCAGATACCCGGCGGACGTCCACCCGGGGTTGGTCAGCTTGGCCAGACCTTCGTAGAGGAAATGCCAGCCCACCAGCATCCTCAGGACCACGAGGGCAATGAGCTGGAATCCTCCGAGTGGGGCGGAGGCGAGGCTCGGTGCTCGTTTCATGGGTCTCCCACCATCATTGGTTCGACTATGTCACGGTCCGCCATCGGCGGGAGCGCCAACCGCGGCCGTCGGAATCCAGCAGCAAACAGGTGCAACGTGGGAGGGTCTCGACGAGGACAACGGCGTCCCCTGGCGGGAGGACTAGCGCCGCCGTCGCCAGAGCGTCGGCCATCATGGCCGTGGGAGCCGTGACCGACGCGCTCAGGGTCCGGGTGGGTGACCGCCCGGTGGCCGTATCCACGATGTGGTGCGCCGTCCCGTCCGGGGTGAACGGGGCTTCGTAGCCACCCGAGGTCGCTATGGCGCCGTCCCCAAGCTCGGTCACCTCGGGGTAGCCACCGAGCTTGCGCGGATCCTGCACGCCGATTCGCCAGGGTCGGCGCGCCTCGTTGGTTCCGGACGTCCGGATGTCGCCACCGGCGTCGATGAGCCAGTCCCGGGCATCGTGAGCGCGAAGAACGGCGGCCATGCGGTCCACCACGTATCCCTTGGCGATCCCGTCAAGGGTCAGTCCCATGCCGGCTTTGGCGAGGCGCACGGTGCCTTCACCCACGTGCAGGGCCGACATGTCCGCCAGAGCGCGGGCTTCTTCCACTTCCGCGGCCGCGCTGTCGGCGCCCTCCACGCCCATCCTCCTCAGGAGGTCCACCAGCGGCTGCACGGTGACGTCGAAGGCCCCGTTGCTGATGCGGTGGATCCGCTCCGCCTCCGTCAGGACCTCGGTGAGGGCCGCCGGGGCGCCTGGAAGGACGCCCTTCTCGTTGAGCGCCGAGATCGCCGACGCGCCATCATGCCGATTCAGAAGGGCAACCACCCTGCCCATCTCCTCGAAGGCGCGTCCCACGGCCTCCTCCGCCCGGTGACGGGAGGGATGCACGAGGGTGATGGCCACACGGGTGCGCATGGCCGCCGCCGACCCCGAGATTCCGAAGCTCCCGCGCCCGACGGGAACCACCTCGTCCAGCCGGAAGGGAGCGGTCGCAGGCTGGAAGCCGAGGCCGGCCAGCGCGTCGGCCAGACCGGCTCCCGGGAGGGTGGATGAGCAGATATCGGACATAGCCCCGTCCCGGTTCGGTCGCTTCCACGCCGAACCGTGATCGGCACCGCCGGGAGACCCGCCATCGCCGCGGGCGGTCCGTCTCTTCGTCAACGGATTTCTCGCCCCGAAGATACAGCCATCGCAGACGGCGCGCTCCTCGGGGGTGCCCGGGTCGCGTCAGCTTCCTCCCTCGAGGTGGTCCTCGAACGCCTGCGCAACGCCGGTCACGATGGCGCCCGCCGCGCCGGAGATGTTGACGACCCCCGCCACCACCAGGTCGTGGCTCGGCACCATGAGAAGGAGCGTGGTTCCGCCCACGGAGCCCCCGGAGTGCCCCACGGTGTGATCTCCGTCGTCCTGCGTTCCGGTCCGCCATCCGATCCCGTAGTTGGTGGATTCGCCGTTCCGGAGCGTCTGGGACGTCATCAATGCCTGAAGGGTCTCGCCTCGCAGGAAGCCGGGCCGGAGGTGCGCCTGGCCGAACCGGACGAGATCCTCGGGCGTGGAAAGGTATCCACCTCCCGCCCACTTGTAGCTGTTGTCCACGTAGGGGGCGTTGACGATCGCGCCGTCCTGACCGCGCTCATAGAAGCGTGTACGATGCGGGATGACGGAGTCGGTGTGGTCGGCTACGGTGTGGCGAAGCCCCAGCGGGTCGATGACCTCCTCCCGCATGAAGTTCAGGAAGTCCGTTCCCGAGGCCTCCTCCATCACCGCGCTGAGGAGATTCCATCCGTAGCTGGAGTAGGAGTAGTCGGTGCCGGGCTCGAAGAGGAGCGTGTCCTCCGCGAAGATCGCCAGGCCGGACTCCACCGTCGGATAGCGTCGGGCAGACAGCATCTCCTGCCCACGGTAGTGCCGTACCCCGGCGGTGTGGCCGCCGAGCTGCCGCGTGGTCACGGGCCAGCGCTTCAGGGGATAGTCGGGCAGGTACTCCTGGATCGGCAGGTCCAGGTCCAGCCGGCCGCGCTCCAGCAGCAGGCCGAGGCCCGTGGCCGTCAGGGTCTTGGACACGCTCCCGACCCTGAACTTCGTCAGGGTGGTGACGGGCACCTTCTGCTCCACGTCGGCCCATCCGAAGCCTTCGGACCACACGATCTCTCCTCCGATGCCCACGGCCACCGACGCGCCGGGGACGCCCTGCGCCTCCATGATCTCGCGGATGAGCGCCCGGGCCTCCTCGACGGCGACCTGCATGTCGTGCGCGGCATGCACCTCGGCGAGGGGGGGTGACTGGGCCCCCACCGGCCCCAGGGGCAGCAGCGCCGCCAAGAGCGCCACCGTCGGAAATGTCGCCACGGTCCGAGCCTCGTTCGCGCCCCTCGATGTCCTGTGCTCCATGCTCTTCATCCCCGTTCCTGGTTCACGACCTGACTGCGTGCTCGACACAACGTCACGAGCCCCTGTCGGTGACGGGCTCGCCTCCCACCTTGTACCGGTCGAACCAATTCCTCAGCAGGAGCTGGACCCGGATGAAGTTCGTCGGCGGACGGCTCCGGCTGTGCCACCCGTCGGTGAGCCTCACCATGGCCGTCGGGACCTTGCGCAGCTTGAGCGCCCGATACAGCTGCTCGGTCTGCTCCATGGGGGTCCGCAGGTCCCGCTCCCCGGTCATGACCATGGTCGGCGTGGACACATTCCCGACATACATGATGGGGGAGCGTCGGAGGTGTTCCGACGGATCGTCCCAGAAGTGCTTCTCGAAATCGAAGTACCAGCTCGAGCCGTCTGTCGTCCCCACGAAGCTGATCCAGTTGGTCACCGGCGCCTTGGACACCGCCGCCGTGAAGCGGTCCGTGTGGCCCACGATCCAGGCCGTGAGCACGCCTCCTCCCGAGCCGCCGTAGACGAAGAGGTTCCGCTCGTCGATGTAGCCTCGGGCCAGGAGGGAGTCGACGCCCACCATCAGGTCGTCGTAGTCCATCGAGGGATAGGCGTAGTTGATGGCGTTGCCGAACTCCGAGCCGTACCCCGAGCTCCCCCGAGGATTGGTGTACAGGACGACGTACCCGTTGGCCGCGTGGTCCTGGTTCTTGAAGTCGAAGCCCGAGTTGTACATGGAGTGGGGACCGCCGTGGATCCTCAGGATGAGCGGGTACTTCCTCGAGGGATCGAATCCCGGGGGCTTGTTGATCCACCCCTGGATGGGCAGTCCGTCCACGGACTCGTACCAGATCTCCTCCACGTCACCGAGCTCGACCTGGGCGAGAATCGCCTCGTTGGTGCCCTTCAGCACCTGTATGTCGTGGGGGCTCCGGACGTTGAAGGTGACCAGGCTGCCCGGCTCGTGATACGAGGTCCTGATGCCCACGGCCGTTCCGTCGTCCCCGATGTCGGTGGTGGAGAGCATGTGGTTGCCCTCGGTCACGTGCCGTGGCTCTCCGTCCGGCGGAGCGAACCACAGGTTGGACGTGCCCTTCATCGCCGCGTCGAAGTACACTCCGCTTCCGTCGTTCGCCCAGGTGACGTTGCCCATCCCGGCCCCGAGCTCCCGGGCGATCACCCTGGACCGGGACCCGTCGGCCCGCATGACGTACAGCTCGCGCTCCCGGTAGGTGTCGGTGGTGAACTCGTTCCCCTGATAGGCGATCCAGCGACCATCGGGGGAGGGCACCGGGTTGCTCTCGCTTCCTCGCCGCTCCGTCAGCTGGGTGATCCGCCCGGACGCGACGTCGACGGAGTAGAGGGCGGACTCGCGGTACTGGTACTCGGCGTCCTCCACGCGCAGGCCCGAGAACACGATGCTGCCTCCGTCGGGCATCCACTGTGGCGCGCCGTGATCGTAATCGCCAGAGGTTACGCGCCGCGCGGTGCCCCCGCTCGAGGCCACCACGTAGATGTGACGGAATCCGGCGGGGGACCACCCGGAGCCGTCCCTGCGGTAGTTCAACCGCTCCACGATCCTGGGGGGTGCCGTCCAGGTCGCGCCTTCGGGACGCTCGGGCATGTCGATGCGCCACGCCGGATCCTGGGGAGCCTCGTCCAGCAAGTTGAAGGCGATCCACTCCCCGTCCGGCGACCACTGGATACCGGACGGGCTGCCAGTGAGGCGGGTAATCTGCGACACCGCGCCCTCGGCGTCCATCCACCGAACGAAGACCTGCGGTCCCTGGGGGTCGCCCTGTTTCACGAACGCGATCCGGGTCCCGTCCGGTGACCACATCGGCGACGAGCCGTCCAGGAGGAACCGATTGCGGCTTCCGTCGACGTTCATGATCCAGACCTCGGAGGCGTGGCGGTCGTTGATCTTGTCGATCCACTCACGCGTGTAGATGACCTGGGTTCCGTCAGGAGACAGCTGCGGATTCCGGACGAACTCCCAGTCGAGGTAGTCGTCCACGCTGAGGGGGCGCTCGGCCTGTTGGCCCCACGCCTCGACGGAGACGCCGATCAGAAGCACCAGGAGCGTGATGATGCCCCGGGGGAGGACGCGCATGCCCATGAGAACCTCCGGCGGAGAAGAGTGTCGTCGCACGGGTCCGTGTGCGGCACAATAGGCATGCGCGCCTGGACGCGCACGCTGAGGCGGGCGCGTGTGCGCAGCGCGACCATGCCGGCGACGACCCGCCGACCGGAGGGCATCTACCTGCCCGTGCCTCCGCTGTGCATCTTGGGCTGGAGGGCACACAGACGGAGGATCCCCATGATCGACCAGGTCGAGGTCCGAACCCGGGGCAAGGGACTTCACGAGATCACCGATCGGGTCCAGGAGGTCGTGCGCGACAGCGGCCTCGTCGAGGGTCTGTGCACGGTGATGATCCAGCACACCTCGGCCAGCCTGACCATTCAGGAGAACGCCGACCCCTCGGCCGCCCACGACCTGGAGGGCTGGCTGGACCGCCTCGTGGCCGACGACGATCCGCACTTCACCCACACCCACGAGGGTCCGGACGACATGCCGTCCCACATCAAGGCCGCCCTCACCGCCACCACGCTCTCGGTGCCCGTCGTCCGTGGGCGCCTGGCACTGGGCACCTGGCAAGGGATCTACGTGTGGGAGCACCGCAGCCGCGGATCGCGGCGGAAGTGCGTCGTCCACCTGGGTGGATGAGTTGCCCTCCGGCGACTGGCGGGAGCGTCCCGCTCGGTGTAGCGTGAGTCAGCCCTCCCCACGACACGAGGTCGACGATGCGGAACTCGTCACGGCTGTTTCCCGTGCTCGCTGCCGTCCTGGCGGTGGGTGCCTGCGACCGACCGCTGGCAGAGGACATGGCCCTCGAGGCCGGAGAGCCCCTGCCCGGGCTGAGTGAGGAAGAGTTGGGACGCTTTCTGACGGGGAAGGCCCTGTTCAGTCGTCTGACGACCCCGGAGGAGGGCCTGGGGCCGACGTTCAACCAGGCCCGGTGCAGCGACTGTCACACGCTGCCCGACGTGGGTGGCTCGGGAACCACCGAGAGGACACTCGGGAAGGCGAGGCGCTGGGAGAACGGACGGTGCGATCTCCTCGAAGCGGAGGGCGGCGACCTCATCCAGAAGGAAGCCACCCCCTTGCTTCTGGCCACGGGCTACGTTCCGCCGGAGCAGACCCCGCCCAGCGCCAGCGTGCGCATCGACGAGCCGGCGCTCGCCATCTTCGGGATAGGGCTCGTGGAGCTGATCCCGGAAGCCGACATCCTCTCCCGGGAGGATCCGGCGGATGCCGACGGAGACAGGATCTCGGGGCGCGCCGGCCGGGACATCTCGGGGCATCCGGGCATGGAGGGACAGCTCGGGCGGTTCACCCGCAAGTCGGAGTGGGCCCGGCTCCGCGACTTCATCGACGCGGCGCTCAGGACCGAGCTGGGGCTGACGACGCCTCGCACGCCTCTGGAGCAGACCTTGAACGGCAGGCCGGTTCCGCCCGAGGCGGATCCCGCTCCGGATCCGGAGATGGACGAGGAGGGGCTCGACCTCCTGTACGACTTCGCCCGCTTCCTCGCCCCTCCCGAGCCCGAGGTCGTCACGTCGGAGGCGGTCCGGGACTCCGTCGAGCGCGGGCGACAGCTGTTCGACGACGTGGGATGCGCCGACTGTCACACGCCCAGCATGACGACGGGCCCCAGCGACGTACCGGCCATGGCGAACAGGCCCGTGAACCTCTACTCGGACCTCCTGCTCCACGATCTGGGTCCCGAGAACGCCGGGATGTGCGGTCCCTACGCCGCGCCGTGGGAGTACCGTACGGCCCTGCTCTGGGGATTGAGATTCAAGGCCAACTACATGCACGACGGGGCCGCCACGACCCTGGAGCGGTCCATCGAGCTCCACGGGGGCGAGTCGGAGGCATCCCGGAGCGCCTTCCAGGGGCTCGACGCCGGGGAGCAAGCCGCGCTCCTTCGGTTCCTCATGAGCCTCTGAGGTGGGCGCGGCGTCGGCCGTCTACGGGGAGCCTCTCCCGTAGACGGGCTCGCACGCGTCCCGCCCGGGATGCAGAGGCGTCTCCAGCCCCACCCAAACGAGGAGCACCGTGTCCCGGGCCTCGCTCCAGCGGGCGTCGACCTCGAGCTGCGTACGGAGGCCCGCCGCGTAGGTGAACCGCACAGGCTCCCCCGCCGTCACGGAGGCGTCGAGACGGCCCTCCCCCAAGGTGTCGCGGGCCCGGATCCACCACCGTCCCGAGTGCCCGGCATACACCTGCAGGCACCCGGTGACGGTCAATCCGGCCGTGGGCACGACGACCGTGGAAAGCGTGCCACGCCCCTCCTCGATGGGAATGCCGATCCACCCTCCACCCTGCTGCATGACCTGCAGAAGGTCCTGCACCGTCTGGGCGCGCGCCTCGACCGGTAGAGCCACCAGGGCGAGGAGGACGAGAAGGGCCGGAGCCGGCCCGAGAGAGCGACGAATCGGGGCAGTCATGCGTCCTGTACACCAGAGACCCCGTGCGGTCCCGGAGGGGCCGCACGGGGCTCCGTGCCGCCGAGGGCCGGTCGCATCAGCCGACGATGATCTCCACCCGCCGGTTCTGCGCCCGTCCCGCCTCGGAGTCGTTGTCGGCGACCGGACGGGTCTCCCCGAAGGCCTCCACGATGAACTGTCCCCCGGTGAGCTGCTCGTAGCTCGACACCAGGAAGTCACGCACCGCCTCCGCCCGGGCGCGGCTGAGCCGCATGTTGTAGTCGGCGTCCCCGCGGGAGTCGGTGTGTCCGGCCACCACCACCACCAGGTCCTCGTGGGTCACGAGCAGGTCCCCGATCTCCCGGAGACGGGCCTGGCCCGCAGCGGTGAGCACGGCGGAGTCGAAGCCAAAGCTCACGTCGCCCTCGAAGGTGAACACCTCCGGCTCGGGCTCCGGCTCCGGCTCGGGCAGGGGGCAGCCCCCACGGTCCACCTCGGTCCCCGCTGGTGTCCCGGGGCACCGGTCCAGCCCGTCGAAGACCCCGTCTCCGTCGGAGTCCACGGGGCAGCCGCTCCCGTCCACCCGCGCCCCGGTGGGCGTGTTCGCGCACCGGTCCAGCCCGTCGAAGACCCCGTCTCCGTCGGAGTCCACGGGGCAGCCCTGGGGGTTGACCCGGGCACCGTCCGGGGTCTCCGCGCACATATCTACGTGGTCCGGCACACCATCACGGTCCGAGTCCACGGGGCACCCCCGGGCGTCGACCCGGACCCCGGCGGGAGTGGCGGGGCACTGGTCCTCCCGATCCTTCACGCCATCGCCGTCGGCGTCCCTCTTCCCCAGGAAGATCGAGATGCCCCCGGAGAACGAATGGCCCCAGAAGGTCTCGTCCGCCGGGAGGTTCGCCACGCTCCGGCTCACGTCCTCCAGGGCCTTGGGAATTTGGGTCATGCGGTAGTGACCGGTCAGCGCGAAGGTCTCCGTGAGATAGAGCCTCGCCCCGCCGCCGTACGTGAACCCCACGTCGAGCTCCGAGTCGTGGCGGTCGGGGCTCCACTGGGCCGCGGCCACGCCGCCCACGGCGAAGATGTCGAAGCGCTCGTGGAGGGGTATCGTGAAGGCCAGAAGGCCGCTGTAGAAGAACGCATCCATGTCGGTGGAGCCACCCGCCAGGGGCTCCAGGACGAGGGGCGCGTACCGACCATCGACACCGAATGAGAAGCCGACGGAAGAGTGGTAGCTCAGACCGATCCCGAAGAGCGGGTTCTTGTCGGGATTCACGAAGAAGGCGCTTCCGTCCGGGTTGAACTCGGGGTCGTCGTCGAAGCCACCGGCGAAGCCCGTGATCTCCCAGGGCCCACGATCCGCGGGCTTCAGCGTCTGCCCGAGCCCCAGAGTGGGTTGGAGGAGGAGGAGTGCGACGAGGGATCCGGCAAGACGGGTGTTCACGGCGATCCTCCAGTTGGTCGATGGATCGAGCCCGGTACGGATCACCCACGCCGCCCCCGCCGACTCTCCACCGATCCGCACCCCAGGGAATCTGTCGTTACGGGATCCCCCACACAATCGGCCTTCGCGGCGGCGGAGCCCGCCGATCCCGACCCTCGGTCAGCGTCGTCCTGCGCGCCAGACGTTGTCCTCCGGATCCCTGTCGGGAAAGCGACCCGACGGGTCCAGGGTGATGCTCTCGATGGGGCGGGCACCGAAGTCCAGCTCCGCCCGGAAAGTACGGCTCCCCGAGAACCACACGTCCACCGGCCAGGTCACGATCGCCGACCGGTCTCCGACCAGCCGGGAGTTGGCCATGGGCCGAATGGGATCTTGGCCGGGAGCGAAGTCGACCCTCAGGACCACCGGCGACGGCATCTGACCGTCCTGCCGCACCGTGACGACGGTCTTCGGGCCGTCCCTGGACACGCCGTCGATGCGGCCGTCCACCGATTCGGCGGTCCACAGCCAGGCATACCAGAACCAGTCCAGATTCCGCCCGAGGGCACGGTTCATGAAGAAGATGTAGTCCCAGGGCGACGGGTGCTTGAAGCGCCACGCGTGGGTGTACTCGCTCATGGCCCGCTGCACCGCGCTGTCCCCCACGATCCCTCCCAGCATGGACAGCATCAGAGGCGTCTTCGAGTACGTCTGGAAGCCGTACATGGGGCCCGCGAAGTTGGCGTTCCACATCATGGGTGCCTCCCACTCGTTGCCGGTGATGCGGCCGTAGCTCTGCCCGGCCCCGTCGAAGCTGGCTTCCTCCCCCCGTGCGTCGGCCCGGGACAGGACATTCATGTACTGGTTGAAGCCCTCGTCCATCCACCCGTACCAGGTCTCGTTGGTGCCCACCATCATGGGCCACCACTGGTGCGCAGCCTCGTGGTCCGCCGCCCCCTGGTTGGAGTTGAGGACCATGGGGTATTCCATGCCCGCGCTTGGCCCGTCCTGGAGTGTGAGCTGCGGGAAGGGATAAGGCGCCCACAGCTCGGAATAGAACTCGAGGGCGTGGCGGGTGATCTCGGCGGCGCGGGCGTACCGGTCCGCCCGTCCGGGCAGGTAGACCATGTGAATGGGCACGGGCCCCTTCCCCGGGATGGTGGCCCGCGTGGCTTGCCACACGAACTTCTTCGCCGTGGCCCAGGCGAAGTCGTTGACCGTGTCGGCGACGAAGTGCCAGACGAGTCGGTCCCCTGCGGCCGTGGCCCGGCCCGGCCCGATCTCGTCGGGCCCCACGATGGTCACGGTCTCGTCCGAGTCCAGGACCCGAGCCAGTCGTTCCCTCGCCCTGGCCGTGAGAACCTCCTCGGGATTCTGGAGAACGCCCGTGCCGCTCACGATCCACCCCGCCGGGACGTCGATGCGCACGTCGAATCGACCGAAGTTGTTGTAGAACTCCGCCGGACCCAGGTAGACGTTCGTGTCCCATCCGCGGAGGTCGTCGTACTTCGCCACCCGGGGGAACCACTGGGTCGGCTGGAACAGCGTATCGGCCCACCGCTGTGTCATGCGGTGGCCGCGGCCTCCCGGCCCTCCGGGGAGCTTCGTGCTCCATCGGATCTCGAGGGTGGTCGTCGATCCGGGCTCGACCGGCTCTTCCAGGGAGACTCTGGCCAGGGTCTGATCGAGACCCGTCACGCCCAGCTCGGGAGGGTCATCGGGGCGCCGACGCCGTGCGGGGGTCGAGTCGAGATCCACCTCCTCGCCGTCGACGCGGAGGGCGGTGATGACCATCCCGTCGGTCACCTCCGCGGGAACGGAAGAGCCCAGCGGCGTCGTGGGCCGGAAGATGTTGTGGTCCAGGCGCAGCAGGATCTCGGTCAGGTCCGAGGGGCTGCTGTTGTGGATCACCACGGTCTCGTCCCCGGCGATGGTCCCGGCCGCCGGGTCCAGGCGCGCACGGATGGTGTAGTCGGTGCGGAGCTGCCAGTACGCCGGCCCCGGAAGGCCGGTGGAATCCCGGGTGCCCGCCTCAAGAGCCCGGCGGATGGCGTCGGTGATGGGAACGTCCCGTCGGACGGCCCGAGGGGGAGCCGACCCGGGGGAGGCCTGTGCCACCCCCGGGGTCGGCGGAGCCACAAAGGCGCCGAGAAGACAGAGCGTGAGAGCGAATCGTCCGATCATGGAATCTCCTCGTCGTCGTAGCGACCTGTCACGCGGATCTAGTTCACCCGCTTGCCCCTCATGATGATCTGATCGAGGTCGTCCCGCATGAGGAACGACTGCCCCACGCCGTCGACGATCTCGAACTCCATGAAGTACCCGGCCCAGGTCTCCCGCAGCACGCCGGGCTCGTACGACTCGCCAGGGATGAACCAACCGTCGGCGCCCCCGGGAAGGAGCCACATGTCCAGGGCATTGAAGAACTCGTGGGTGTCCTGGGGCATCGGCTCCACGTCGTGCCAGTCGGCGTGGAGAATGTCGCCCTCGTGGTAGATCCTGACGCCGAACGAGGGCCCGGCCTCCCCGTTCTCCGGGTTCATGAAGCTCCCCTCGAACTCACCCAGCGCCGGGGCCGCCTCTTCCTGCGTGGTGGTGCTGCGCATGCTCGGCTCGACCTTGACGTCGAAGGCGATGCGGTGCGTTCCCCACCGGAGCGCCAAGGTGCCGCCGTCGCTGCGGATGTCCTCGAAGTCCCAGGTCAGGACCTCCCTGAACGGCGCGTCACTCTCCAGAGTGAGGGGGAAGCGGATCTGATCGTCGGCACGGGGCGGGCCCATGGTGTGGTAGATCAGGGTGTCGGGCTCGAGGAAGAACTCGTGGGGCATGAAGTCCTTCTCGTCCATCTCGATCCAGAGGGAGTACGTGCCCGGCTCGACCTTGACTCCGTCGATCTCGATGGGCTTCTGGAACGTAAGCTTCGTAGCCCAGTTGGCTCCGGGGGTCCAGATGTGCTCCCACACCACCGAGCCGTGCCCGAACAGGGGGCTGCGGCCCCGGGTTCGCGGACGGTAGTAGTCGATGCGCATCGTGGTCCCGTCGATGGTCTGGGAGAAGCTGGCCGGCTCGCTGGCCCGGATCTGGGCCCCAGCGCCGGGGGAGAGGACTGACAGGGCAACGACGCCCAGGAACGCGGGGGGCAGTAACCGCATGTGGATACTCCTTGGGAGGGTCGGTCTCCCGGGAGCCGCTACAGGCCACCCGGGAGGGCGGTGCCGACGCCCGCGAGGCACGCCGGCAAACTCGAAGGATACCTCATGGCGGTGAGGGGCGCCAAGGGTTCTCTGGCCCTCTCCCCGGTGATCCGCTGGGCCGATGGACTTCAGGACCCTCCCGTACGGTCGAGACCGTCGCGGGCAGCCTGAACCCTCGGCTGGAGCACGGCGTCGGCATCGGTCCACTGCCGCAGGATCTCACGGTACTGGACCGCCGCGGCCGACCGCTCGGCCCGAGCCTCGTGTAGCTCGGCCAGTCGCTCTCTCACGGGAACCAGGAAAGCGGCGTCTTGCTGACGATCCGGCCCGAAGATCCAACGTGCATTCACGAGCTCCCGGTACAACTCGATCGCCTCGACCGTGTCTCCGAGCATGTCGTGGGCCCGGCCCAGCAGCATCGTGGGGCAGAACTGACATTCGAACGGGCGGCCCATGTGGGCCTCGTGGCCCCGTCTGAAGATCCGAGCCGCTGTGTCAGGATCTCCTTCCGCGAGGCTCACGGAGCCTTCAGCTGCCCAGAACTCCCGGGGGCGTCGCTCCAGGTCGAAGCGGCTGGACATGTCTTCGTACACGTCCAGGATCCGTCTGGCCTCTCGCGGATCGCCCGCGGCGGCGCTCACCCACGCGGCCATGAGCTTCCCACTCGCCGTGGCTTCCTCCAGGTATGGCCGCACATCCTGCATGCGGGACCGGGCCCGAGCCGTATCGTGACGGATCTCGAGGTCAGCCAGCGCTGCCCACATGATCTGCTCGACCACGCCCGGGTACCGGCCCAGATCTGCCTCCTCCGCAATCCACAGATCGAACCGCCGATCCGCCCGGGAGAGCTTCCCGGCTCCGAGGGCGGTCAACGAGTACCAGTACTCCAGGCCGTGGCGAGCGTCGGGGTCTCGCCTCAGGAAGCCGTCGAGGATTCCCTCGGCGAGCTCCCATTCCTGTCGCTGGAAGGCGACCCGGAAGCGGGCGCCCAGGACCTGGGACTGCGGACCGAGGTCCATCTCCCAACGATCCAGGGAGGAATCTGCGGCGGCGTCCCTGCCGTTGATGAGCTGGAGCGCCACCAGATTCCACCAGGACGTGGCGGGTAGGCCATCCATGAGATCCTTGAGCTCGGTGGCCCGTCGCGCACCTTCTTCCCACTCCCCCTGATGGAACGCCATGAGGACCTGCTGGCTCAGCCACACGTCCCGCAAGTCTGGTCGAAGTTCCAGCAGGGCTGTAGAGGCGGCACGGGCTGCCTGGGTGTCTCCGGTCACGATCTCTGCATACTGGAAGTCGAGAGACAGCTTCTCCAGCGGGGAGAGGCGGTCCCGAAGGGCGTGCGCCCGCTCCAACGCATCGACGGCCTGGGGCCATTGGGATCGATTCCTGTGGCTCCCTCCCAGCCTGGCCCAGGCCGCGGCGAAGGAGGAATCGAGTTGCAGAGCCTGCTCGAAGAGCCCCTGCGCCGCCGCGTAATCGGAAACGCTCATGCGCTCCACGCCTTCGGCGAAGGCGAGCAGGGCTTCGTACGACGACGTCGTCACCTCGGGCAATGGCGCCCGGCTCGAGAGGCTGGCAGCGTTCTCCCCGAGGCTTGCACGGACGCTCCGGGAAAGCGAGTCGAAAGCTGGGAGGAGGCTCTCGGCGTCCGCGACCGTCTTCGTGTCGGAGTGGAGGAGCGTACCATCGGGTAGGTGGAGGGAGACGGTGAGAACCCAACCGCCCTCGGTGCGGGCCACCCGACCACCGACCACGGCTCCATAGCCTTCTCGTCGGGCCACCTCGGAGGCAGTGACCAGCGAGACCGGCTGGTCGGTGTCCCGCTCCATGCGCCGGAGCGTGCGATCCACATGTTGCCGGGGAACGACCACCATATGGGTGGATTGTTCGAGGTCCCCCCTCACTGCCAACGCGAGGGCCCGGGCCGTTTGCTCTTCACCGGGGGTGGATTCGAACTCTGCCATCACGACCCTGCCGACCTTCGCCTCCGAGAGCGAACGCAGGAGCTGCACGAGCTCCCCGGTGCTCGACGTGATACCGGCGGCGCCAGCAGCGAGGGCCTGTTCTCCGGCACCGGCGATCGCTCCGGGGCTGGTGAAGAAGACGAGTCGAAGGTCGTCGTCCGCCTGCCGCAGCCCCTGCAGAAGGGCGATGCCGGCCCTTTCGATGAACTCCTCCCCCTCCCACCGACCCATGTCCGAAAGCACGATGTCGTGCCTCGAAGGGTCATAGATCCGGAGCGCGTCGGACGTGCTCGTCGCCGTCGTTACCCGCACGCCCTGATCCCTCAGGAAACGGACTTCCTCGGCGTTGTTGACGGGCTCGTCGTCCACCCAGAGCACGTGCCTCGGCAGGTTGTCCGATTCGCCGACCGCGGCCGAGTAGCGCTCGAACCGATCGGAAACCACCTGGGGGAAGACCACGTACGTGACCATGGCCCCGGCTGCGGCTGCGGCACCCCACGAGAGAATCCGGGAGGGCCTCCGCCGGACGGAAAGCTGGTCGGAGGGGAGTGTCTCGGAGTCCTCGACCAGGACGGAGGGATGCCCCCCCGCCACCCCGTCTCCTTGCCGCATCGAGTCCGCGAGCACCCGCGTCTCCGCCTCGGGTTCGGTGTTGAGACGATCGGCCAGCCTGACTTTCAGCTGCTCGTAGGCCATGAGCGCGCCCGATCGGTCGCCGGCTCGGAAGAGCAGCGTCATGTAGGCCCGGGCCCCGGCCTCGTTCAGAGGCCTGATCTGCACTGCCCTTCCCGCAAGGGCCACCGCCTCGGCCAGGCTTCCTCCCTCGGCATGGGACGACGACTCGTCCATGGCGAGGCGCCACGCCAGGTGCCTGAGGCGTCTACGCTCCTCGTCGAGCCATCGATCGAACTCTGCGGCCCCGGACACGTGGAAGCTGTCCATGAGGCCGCCACGGTATAATGCCAGCGCCTCCGATCTCTGACCTCCAGCCGCGAGGCGATCGAACTCGAAGACGTCGACCCAGATCTCCTCCCCGTTCAGACCGATCTCGCCATCACCCCTGGAAGTGATGACCCCGTCACCCAGGAACTTCCTGAGGAAATGCACCGACTGCCTGAGGGCGCTGCGGGCCCGCTGGTCGTCCTTTTCCGGCCAGAACAGAGCCAAGAGCTCATCGCGTCGCCTGTACCCCAAGGGCCGGGCCAGCGCGAGATACGCGAGGAGCGCGACCCGCTTCGGCTGAGCCAGCACGGATCTGGCCGCCGTCCCATCTCCGTGCCGTAACTCGATCGACCCGAGCAGGTGGAGTCGAATCACGAGGTGTCCTCCCAGTGGAGCGCGGCAAGAAAGCTGAAGGCAGGACCGTTACCTCGCCGTTATCCAAGGTCGGAGGCGCGAGATCACGGTCAGCAAGCGCCTACTCCGCAGATTGGCCACCATGACTTCGGGCCGAAGAAAGTGCAATGAAAATCTGACCGCCCGATCCAAGCCTTCTCCCCCCTGGGGCTCTGGACGTCCTCCCAGATAGGGGCTTCCGGGTCCCTGGATGCTCCGGCCCCAGGGGGCCTTTCTCGTGCCGGACAGAGCGCCCGTCTCAGCCGCGAGCCGCGTTCGCCCTAAGGGCTGCCGCCACGAATGCGGCCAGTCCCTCGGCCCTGTCCTCGTAGGGGGCCTCGAAGCGCGGGTCGGCCGTGTACATCTCGGCGAGCTGGGCGTGCATGGCGCGGCTGCATGGGTAGTACCAGCGATCGATGTGGCGGCGGGCGGCTTCGGCCAGCTCCACGGCGCGCGCACCATCCGGAGCTTCGCCCTCGGACATGGCCGCCGCGAGGCCGGACTCGATGCCCTCCAGCTCCTCGTTGATCTCGGCCCAGTCCTCCCGGGTGTACGCGCGGGTGCGGCGCGAGGACTCCCGATAGGCCGCCGTGTCGCCCCACCGCTCCCTGACCTCCGCCTGGTATCGTCCGTGGTCGTCCCCGCTCATCGCTCTTCCCCCGTCGTGGTCGGCTGGTCGTCGTGAAAGGCCGTAGAGGAGGATACAACCTCACGTAGCGTAAGGGTCAAGGCCCACGGCTGGGAGCGTGCGCCAGCGCCATGTGCCAGGGGGCCGTGCCACCCGTCCTGGACCAGACGCGGGGATGGCGCCGCCCCCGAGGGGCAGGTGTCGGCCGTCCGACCGGGTGTTGCGTGATGCGCCACCCCGGGCCAAGATGGGATGGTCCCGGGAAATCCTCGCCTCGGGGCTCGGCGTCGTGCGGACCGACCGATTGCGGCCGAACGGCGCTGTCCTTTTCGGAAACACGGACGATCGACGGCGTCTGTCCCGCTGAGCCCATTCAGCCCTCTGGACCGTCGTGATCGTTGTGCTTGTTCGTCTGGAGGGAGCCCTTCTCGGCGCCGCGGTGGTGTCGGCGCCGCAGGGTAGGGTGCGGTCTGAGAGCCCCGCTGCGACCGCTCCCGGCCTCCCGATCTACGTAGTCTCCTGCACTGAATACGTAAGCACACGTATGCGAAGCCCCCCGTGCCGGGCTGCATACTCCAGCGTGTTGGAGGGCCGCCCGTGGCGGGCACGCGAACGGTCTCGTGCCCCTCCGCACACCTCGCGTGGCATCAGGAGGCCTGGTCATGACCGCTGAGAACCTGCCCACCGTCAACGGGAAGAAGCGCATGGAGGAACGGACGCCACCGAGCTCCAACGGACGGGGCGATCCCCTCCCGACGACTCCGCTGATCCAGATCGACAAGGACCGGCATCCCCCGGGTGGGGCGCAGACGGGATCGGCCAGCCGCATCCAGCATTTCCTTCGCCCCACCGAGCATCCCTTCACGGCCTCCCAGCGGGAGAACACCACGATACTGCTGGGAGGGCTCTCGCCCCGGCACGACAAGCTCGTGGAGGCGGCGGTGCAGTCCCTCGGCTACAAGTGCAAGGCGCTGCCCAACACCACCCTCGAGAGCTATGCCACGGGCAAGGAGTACGGAAACAACGGGCTGTGCAACCCGAGCTACTTCACGGTGGGGAACCTGGTGAAGTATCTCCAGGATCTCGAGGCCGGCGGCATGAGTCGTCAGGAGATCGTCGACACCCACGTCTTCGTCACCGCGGGCTCGTGCGGTACCTGCAGATTCGGCATGTACGAGGCGGAGTACCGTCTGGCCACGGCCAATGCCGGCTTCGACGGGTTCCGCGTCCTCCTGTTCGGCACGGACGACGGCATCGACCAGTCCACGGGCGAGAATCCCGGGCTGGACATGAACCTGGACTTCTTCCTGGGGCTCATCACGGCCTTCAACGTGGCCGACGTCCTCAACCAGTTCACCTACCAGATACGCGCGTACGAGGTGGAGCCGGGCGCGGTGGATGCCGTGACGACGAGGGTGGTCGACGACCTCCACGGAGTCATCAAGGAGCGGGAGATCTTCGAGCTCCAGGACCACTGGACCCGGATCTTCACGGGTACCCGGCTCGAGACCGTCGCGCGGTACCTGGGCAAGATCGGGCACCTCATGACCTCGGAGCAGGTGACCCGGGCCGTGGACGCGGCGCGGCAGGCCTACGACGAGATCGAGCTCGATCCCTTCCGGGTCCGCCCCATCGTCAAGGTCATCGGAGAGTTCTGGGCCCAGACCACCGAGGGTGCCGGCAACTTCCACATCCATCGGTTCCTGGAACGGGAGGGAGCCGAGGTCTACGTGGACCGCACCCTCTTCACGCGGCTCTCCTGGCTCCTGCACCAGCACAAGTCGCAGGCCCGTGATCGGAAGGGGCTCCTGGGCGGCAAGACCCGGTGGGAGCACTACACCGGCTACTACAAGAAGCTGGGAATCCTGTCCCTGGCCGAGTGGATTCTCCGTCGGGAGAACAACCGGCTCCTGGAGGCCATGGGGGGCACCCTGCACGAGATGGTGCCGCACGCGGAGCTGGAGCGCCTGGCTCGTCCCTACTGGAATTGGCGCACCACCTCCGGCGAGAGCCACATGGAGATCGCCGAGAACATCTACTACCACACGCACCACCTGTGCCACATGGTGCTCAGCGTGAAGCCCTTCACGTGCATGCCCAGCACGCAGTCGGACGGCGTGCAGGCCCGCGTGGTCGAGGACTACCCGGGCACCATCTTCCTGCCCATCGAGACCTCGGGGGATGGCGAGGTCATCGCCCACAGCCGCGTCCAGATGGCCCTCGGGGGCGCTCGGAACAAGGCGCGGAAGGAAATGGCGGACGTGCTCGCGGCGAGCCGGTGGACCCTGGAAGACATGAAGGCCTACGCCGACGACCACCCCGACATCAAGCGCGCCAGCCACAAGGTCCCACACCACCCCGGAGTGGTGGGGCGGGCCGCGAACTTCGCCCTGCACGTGGGCTCGCTGCTCGACGCCCGACCCCCCGTCGTCTCCACCGGCCGAGGAGGCTGACATGACGGTCAGGCCCCTGTCCATCGGGATCGACGTGGGATCCACCACGGTGAAGACCGTCCTCATGGATCCCGCCACCGACGAGATCCTGAGGAGCGACTACGAGCGCCACGAGGGGAAGCAGCTGGCCAAGGTGCTGGAGCTGTTGCGCTCCATCGAGGAGGAGTACCCGGAGGTCTCAGGAAACGGGACCCGGGCCTTTGTCACGGGGAGCGGCGCGGCGGCCCTGGAAGAGTGCATCGGCGCCAAGTTCGTCCAGGAGGTGAACGCGGTGGCCCTGGCCGTGGAGCGGCTGCACCCGGAGGTGGGCTCCGTGGTGGAGCTGGGGGGACAGGACGCCAAGATCATCATCTTCAAGGACGATCCCACCGCGGGGGGCAAGAAGAAGATCCCCACCATGAACGACAAGTGCGCCGGCGGGACGGGAGCGGTCCTGGACAAGATCGGCGCCAAGCTGGGCATCCCTCCCGCCGAGCTGGCCCAGCAGGGGTACGACGGCCTGAAGCTGCACCACGTGGCAGGCAAATGCGGTGTCTTCGCTGAGACCGACATCAACAGCCTGCAGCTGGTGGGCATTCCCAGGGACCAGCTCATGGCGAGCCTGTTCGACGCCATCGTGGGGCAGAATCTGTCGGTCCTGACGCGCGGGCACACCCTTCGTCCCCACGTCCTGCTCCTGGGTGGGCCCAACACGTTCATCCGGGGCATGGCCCAGGCGTGGAAGGCCAACATTCCCCCCATCTGGGAGGAGAGGGGCGTAGAGCTGCCCGAGAGCGTGGACCCCGCGTCCCTCATCTACGTTCCGGACAATGCCCAGTTCTTCGCGGCCATCGGGGCCGTGGAGTACGGCAAGACGGAGGACGCCGAGGTCGGCCGCTACGCCGGGCTCGCGGGACTCGAGCGCGAGGTCGAGCGAGGCGGCGGCGAAGCCAGGGCGACCGCAGCGGAAGGCCTGAGCCGCGATCCTGCGGAGCTGGAGGATTTCAAGGAGCGCTACCGGTCCATCCCCTTCGTTCCGGCCACCTTCCGCCGCGGCGAGCGGGTGCGCGCCTATCTCGGGCTCGACGGTGGGTCGACGTCCACCAAGGGAGTGCTCCTGGCCGACGATTCCCGCGTCCTGAGCAAGGCCTATCGGCTCTCCAGGGGCAATCCCATCGAGGACACGAAGGAGATCATCGCGAGGCTCCGCGATTCCGTGGAGCGCCAGGGGGCGTCCCTGGAGGTCGTGGGCTTCGGGGTGACCGGCTACGCCAAGGACGTGCTCAAGGACGTGTTCGGCGCCGACGTGGCCATCGTGGAGACCGTGGCCCACACGTCCTCGGCCCTCCACTTCTACGACGAGGTGGACGTCATCTGCGACGTCGGCGGTCAGGACATCAAGATCATGATCCTGAAAGACGGCCAGGTGAAGGACTTCAAGCTCAACACGCAGTGCTCCGCCGGGAACGGGTACTTCCTGCAGAGCACGGCCCAGAGCCTGGGCGTCACCGTGGAGGACTACGCCGACGTGGCGTTCCGAGCCGAGTCCATGCCGCTGTTCGGCTACGGGTGCGCCGTATTCCTCCAGTCCGACATCGTCAACTTCCAGCGCCAGGGGTGGACGCCGGAGCAGATCATGGCGGGCCTCGCGGCGGTGCTACCCAAGAACATCTGGCTGTACGTGGCCCAGATCCCCAATCTGGCCAGGCTGGGCACCCGCTTCGTCCTGCAGGGCGGGACCCAGCACAACCTCGCCGCCGTGAAGGCGCAGGTGGACTTCATCCGCACCCGCTTCAGGGGCAAGGGCGTGGAGCCGGACATCATCGTCCACCAGCACTGCGGCGAGAGCGGGGCCATCGGTGCGGCCATCGAGGCCATGCGTGTCCAGGCGGACCGGGATGGAACCGACTTCATCGGGCTCGACCAGACCGCCGCGACGACGTACACCACGACCACCGACGAGCGCACCCGCTGTCACTTCTGCAAGAACGAGTGCCTGCGGACGTTCATCGACGTTCGAGTGGCGTCGTCGAACGGGAGCGGAGCCCCTCCCACGAACGGCAGACCGGACGTCGCAGACGAGGCGTCGGATTCGGCCGTCCCCCTGGCCGCAGACGCGCGACGGCTCATCGTAGGGAACTCCTGCGAGAAGGGCCTCGTGGAGAAGGTCGAGGACATGCGCGTCATCAAGGCACAGCTGGACGCCACCACCAGGGACACGCCCAACCTGGTGGACGTGGCGGCCCGGCACGCGTTCCGTAGCTACTCGCCCCCCAGCGTGGCCGATCCCCCGGACCGGTGGGCCCTCACCACGGCCCGCCGGCAGCGGGCGCACCTCGTCGAGGCCCGGAAGGACCTCCGCATCGGCATGCCCAAGGTGCTGGCGATGTACACCGTGGCGCCCCTGTTCCGGGCCTACTTCGAGAGCCTCGGAGTCCAGACGAGGAACATCGTCTTCTCCGACACCACGTCCCAGGCGCTGTACAAGGAGGGGGCGAAGCGGGGCGCCATCGACCCGTGCTACCCGAGCAAGCTCGGCATCCCGCACGTGCACAACCTCATCCACGTCAAACACGCGAAGAAGCCCCTGGACATCATCTTCTTCCCCATGGTCGACGATGTGCCGTCGGAGATGGCCTCGGCGCTGGGCCATCGTATCTGCCCCACCATCACGGCCACTCCCGAGGCCACGAGGGCCGCGTTCATGAAGGAGACGGACGTCTTCGCCCAGAAGGGCATCCGCTTCATGAACACCTTCGTCAACATCGGGCAGCCCGAGCTCTTCGAGCGGCAGATGTATGAGGAGTTCAAGGACGTCCTCGGAGTGTCCGCCGCCGAGAACAGGCGGGCGATCCAGGCGGGCCTCGACGCCCAGACGGCGTGCAGCGACCAGCAGCGGGCCATCGCCCGGGAGGAGCTGAAGCGCCTCGAGCGTGAGGACCGCATCGGCATCGTGCTTCTGGGGCGCCCCTACCATGCCGACCAGGGCATCAACCACGACATCCTGGGCGAGTTCCAGAAGCTCGGGTACCCCATCTTCACTCCGGCGAGCCTGCCCATCGACGACGACATCCTCGAGCCGCTCTTCGGCGACGAGGTGCGGGCCGGGGTCATCGCCGACCCACTGGACGTGCGCGACGTGTGGAAGAACGCTTACAGCGAGAATTCCAACTGGAAGCTGTGGGCGGCCAAGTTCGCGGCACGCCACCGCAACCTCATCGCGCTGGAGGTCAACAGCTTCCGATGCGGTCACGACTCTCCGATCTTCTCGGTCACCGAGGGCATCGTCGAGGCGTCCGGCACGCCGTTCTTCTGCTTCAAGGACCTGGACGAGAACAAGCCGTCGGGCTCCATCAAGATCCGCATCGAGACCATCCACTACTTCCTGAAGCGCTTCAGGGAGAAGATCGTGACCGGCGAGGGCATCGAGCGGGATCTGGTCCCCGAGCCCGTGCGCCGGCGCGTCCGGCCTCTTCCGATGCTCCCCTCGCGTCCCCCCCGGCCCCGGGCGGCGCACGCCTCCAGGAAGCGAGACCGCGCGCCGGAACCCGGAGATCAAGGATCATGGGACGCGACCGTGACGTGACCCAGGCGCCTCCCGGCATCAGCCGCAGCGGCATGAAGCGCGGCCTGATCGGGTTCTGCCTGTTCACCGCAGCGGGCCTCGGCGCCCTCTACATGGTCACCGTGCGCGCGGACATCCAATCCCGCGACGTCGGGGCCCTCTGGGAGAACCTGAGCATCGGCTTCCTGCTGCTCGCGGGGCTCGCCACTCTGGTGGACTGGGCCATCGGCGCCCTGCGCTACCACATCTTCTTGAGGCACATCGAGCCGGGCACACCCTACTCGGTCCCCTTCAAGGCGGACCTGGTGGGTCGCTTCACCGGCGCGGTCACACCGTCCCAGACGGGAGGCGGTCCAGGCCAGGTCTTCATGCTGTACAGGGGCGGAGTGAAGGTCCCGGACGTCCTGTCGGTCCTGATGGTGAACTTCGTTGCCACGCTGGTCTTCTTCCTCGTCGTCGGCGGCAGCGCGGCGTGGTACCTCCAGGGCCAGATCTCCAACGCTGCGATCCAGAGCCTGATCCAATGGGCCTTCGTGGCTTTCGTGAGCGGATTGGCCTTCATCGCCGTGAGCGTGACCCGACCCGACCTGCTGGCACGGCCGATCAACGCGGTGACGCGGCGTCTGGACGGCCATCGCGGGGGGTGGGCACGGGTCGTCGGGAGGTCCGGAGAGGTCCTGGTGGAGAGCGCCGAGCGGTACAAGGAATCGTGCGTGCGCTGCATCCGCGAGTGGCCCCTCCTCCCCGTGGCCAGCCTGTTCCTCACCTTGATCCTCTACCTCAACAAGTTCACCATCGCCTGGCTCGTCATGCTGGGGCTCGGCGTCAACGAGTCGTACCTCACCACTCTGGCGCTGCAGGCGCTGCTCCACTTCATCCTCTACGTAGCCCCCACGCCCGGTGGAAGCGGGATCGGAGAGCTGAGCACCGCCGCCCTCATGTCCAGCCTCGTACCAGCCCACCTTCTGGGGCCCTTCACGCTGGCATACCGTTTCTTCATGGTGTACCTGCCCGCCACGGTCGGGGCGTTCCTGCTGGCCCACACCCTGCGGCCTGGTGGAACGGACGCGTCGGAGCCGGCTGAAGCAAGGCCCGCGCGTGAAGCCGCGCCGGCGAGGAAGGCGACCGCTGGGAAGACGGCCGTGACGCCGAAGGTAGCCACCACGGGGATGGTCATCGCGCTCCTCCTACCCGCTCTGGGCCCGTCGGACCTGACGGCGCAGACCGGGGAGGTTCCGCCGCCCATCGTGCTCTCGAGGATCGATCCTCTTCACGGCTCCGTCGGGGATCCGTCGGTCGTCCATCAGCGGAGAGCGGACCTGGTGCGCCGGTCCGTCGCCGCCGGCATCCTGGCCACGAGCCGGGAGGACTCCCTCGCCGCCTTCCGGATCGCCGTCGACACGGCATGGGCGCTGGCGTTGGCGGCTCAGGACGACCCGGAGGCCCACTACCTCTACTCGGTGGCTCTGGGCAACATCCTCGAGCTCGCCGGCACCCGTGAGAAGATCCGCCTCGGTGCGGTCACGCGATCGGAGGCGGAGACCGCCCTGGCCCTGGATCCGGACCACGCCGGCGCCCACCACGTTCTCGGACGCCTCCACGCGGCGGCCATGCGCCTCAGCTCCCTGGTCCGCTTCATCGCCACGCGGCTCCTGGGCGCGGAAGCGCTGGAGGGTGCGTCGTGGGCCCAGGCGGAATACCACTTCTCCAGGGCCCGGGACCTGGAGCCCTGGAACCCCCGGCACACCCTGGAGCTCGGGGTCCTCTACAAGGACACCGATCGCCCGCGGCTGGCCCTGGAAGCCCTCAGGCAGGCGGCCACGGTGCCAACCGTCACGGAAGCCACCGACTCCCTCCTCGTCGCTCGAGCGGAGCGGCTCGTCGCCGTGCTGGAAGGGGCATGATCCGGGATCCGATCCCTAGCCCTTCAACACCCCCAGGGGCCTGAGGCGGGCCACCTTCCGCCCGATGCCCGCGCTGTGCACCACCCCGACCACATCGGCCACGTCCTTGTACGCCTCGGGCACCTCTTCCGCCACGGTGGCGCCGGAGGACGCCCGCACCTCGATGCCCTGCTCCCGGAACTCCCGCCTCAGGTCCCGGCCCCGGGTCTCCCGCTTGGCCTGTCGGCGACTCATCCGCCGCCCGGCACCGTGGCACGTGGATCCGAAGGTCTCGTCGTACGCCTGCTGGGTTCCCAGGAGCACGTACGAATAGCGTCCCATGTCACCGGGGATGAGCACCGGCTGCCCGAGGCGTCGAAAGCGCTCGCCAAGCTCGGGATGACCCGGCGGGAAGGCGCGGGTCGCCCCCTTCCGGTGCACGCACAGCTCCCGCTCCCTTCCGTCCACCGTGTGCCGCTCGAACTTGGCGTTGTTGTGGGAGACGTCGTAGACCAGGTCCAGGCCCAGGTCCCCCTCTGACCGTCCGAACACCTTCTCGAAGGCCAGCCGTACCCTGTGCCCCATCATCTGGCGGTTCGCGAAGGCGTAGTTGGCCGCCGACCGCATGGCGCCCAGGTACCGCTTGGCCTCGGGGGAGTCCAGGGGCGCGCAGGCCAGCTGACGGTCCGGAAGGTCGATCCGGTGCCGCGCCGCCGCCTTCAGCATCACGTCCAGGTAGTCGTCGCAGACCTGGTAGCCCAGGCCCCGCGAGCCCGAGTGGATGAAGACCGTCACGGTGCCCGGATCGAGACCGAGCTCGTGGGCGTCACCGTCATCGTAGGTCTCGTCGACGTAGCCCACCTCGATGAAGTGATTGCCGCTGCCCACGGTGCCCACCTGATCCCTTCCCCGCTGGATGGCCCGCTCGCTGACGGCCACCGGATCGGCTCCGTCGTACGTGCCTCGGCTCTCGATGCGATCCAGGTCCTCCCGGCGGCCGAATCCCTCCTCCACCGCCCAGCGGGCGCCGCGGATCAGGACCTTCCGGATGTCGGCGGGGCGGAGCACGAACTTCTTGTACCCCCTCCCCACGCCGGCGGGAATCGACGCGAACAGCTCGTCCATGAGCTCTGGTACGTGGTCGCGGACGTCGTCGACCACGAGATCGGACCGGAGCAGGCGCACGCCACAGTTGATGTCGTACCCTACCCCGCCCGGAGAGATGACTCCGCCCCGCTGCGGGTCGAAGGCCGCGACCCCGCCGATGGCGAATCCATACCCCCAATGGATGTCGGGCATGCCGATGGAGCGCCCCACGATGCCGGGCAGCATCGCCACGTTCGCCACCTGTTGCAAGGCCTGGTCGCTGCGGATGTCCTCCATGAGGCGGGCGTCGGCGAACACGAGCCCGTCGACGTTCATGCGGCCCTGGCGGGGGATGAGCCAGCGGTAGGGATCCAGCCTGCGGACTTCCAGGCGGGGTTCGGTCTTGCTCATGGGTGTCACCCGGGCAGCTCCCTCCCCGGTCCTCCTTGATCGAGCTACACGTCGAAGATCACCTGGCTCACCCACCCATCGCTCCGAGCCTCGGCGACGAGCCCGTGCAGCGTCACGCCCTTGATCTCCCGCACGGGCTCCTCTTCGTCGGACGTGACGGTCACTGTGGCCTCCAGGCGGTCATCGGAGAGCGTCCGAAAGCTGGCTCCGTCGAAAGAGACGCCCTCGGACTGGTGCCAATGGAGCAGCTCCCGCAGCCAGGCTCGGAGAAGGCCGGGAAGATCGTCGGCCTGGAGGGTCATCCTCCGGTCATCACGTCCCTCGTTCCGGCGATCCCCTCGCCCGTCCCCCTTGGCCGTCCTCGCGCCCGGCTGGGCCCGCCACGTCCGACTCTCATCGTCTGAGCCGCGCTCCGTGCCGTGAATCAGCAGGGTCATACCCCTGGCCGTCCGTATGAACAGCTCGGGCAGGGTCGGGGCCGTCACGGCCAGGCCCACGTCGGCCGTGTGGTCCAGGAAGACGATACCCCGGAATGCCGGCTCCGTGCTCATGGACAATCCTCGCTGCCGGAGCGGCCGGGAGCAACGGGGGACCCGGGGCGGCCGCGGGCCGCCGCCGCCAGTGGAGCGTCCCGGGGAACCCGGGGTATTCAGTCCAGAAGCTCGGCGGCTCCAGGGCGGGTGGAGCCGATCCCTCGACACGATGCGTTGACCCGCTCGACAAGGTGGCTCGCCATGCCTGTCTACGACTACCACTGCACAGCCTGTGGACACGACTTCCAGGTCGTCGAAAGGATCTCGGAGCACGAGAAGAAGGCCCCGAAGTGCCCTGTCTGCAAGAGCGGCGAGGTGGAGCGAGTGCTCACCGGAGCCTTCGTGAAGACGGGAAAGAAGAGCTGACCGCACCTGCGCCGCAGCCACTATCGAAACAACCCGAGCGCGGCGTAGGTATACCCAATCTCCGAGGGTCCCCTCCGCCAGGGTGCGACGATGTTCCGAGGTCTCCTATCTCTCTTATGCGCACTGACGGCGATGTCGGCGGTCGGGGAGCCGGAGGCGGCGGTGCGACCCCTGCCTTTCTTCTACGACCTCTACACGTTTCGCGGGGACGCCGGCGCCACCGACGTCGTGGCGTCCTTCGCCGTGCCTGTGGGAAGGCTGCAGAAGGAGAACTGGGACGATCAGGTCCGCTACCGCTTCGACGTGACGCTCGTCCTGTCCGATACCGTCCTGCAGGCCGTGTACCGCGCCGACGACTCGGTCTACGTCAGCCTGCCCTACGCTCTGGAGGGTGACCACCTGCTTCACACCCAGGTCGAGGTGCAGGCTCCGCCCTCGGTGACCACCGTTCACCGCGTCGTGATGACCGACGCGACCACGCCCGGCGTAGGGCAGCTTTACGACTCGCCTTTCCCGATTCCCGACTATCGGGGCACCCACCTCATGCTCAGCGACGTGGCCCTCGGTCGGCCGGACGCCACCGCCGGATGGACGCGCGGAGGCCTCACGCTCGCGCTCTTCCCCACGAGCCAGTTCCCCGAAGGAGCCTTCGACGTCTTCTACGAGGTGTACAACCTCCCCTCCGGAAACCGGTACGTCACGGAGGTCTCCATTGAGCCCCTGGGCAACCGGTCCGGCAGAGCGCGAGAGGACCGCAGCACGGTACATACGCGCTTCTCCGGAGAGTCCGCCCCCGGACCGGACGGCGCCCTGGCCGAGCTTCGCCGGGTCGAGGCTTCGCTCCCCGAAGGCAGATACCGCCTGACGGTCACGGTGACCGATCGGGATTCGGGCCAGACCGCGAGCCGTTCGCGGCTGTTCCAGATCCAGGGCTGGCGGGGAGCGACGATGGTCCCCGCGTTGCCACGCCGAGTCGGGGCGTCGTAGGGGAGAGCCAGGCGAACGCGGTCACTCCGCGTTCAGCGTCAGCACCGGATCGATCGAGGTCGACCGCCACGCGGGGACGGCCGTGGCCAGCAGGCACGCACCTCCCACGACGATCGCGACCAGGACCGGCACCAGTGGATCGGTGGGATCCACTCCCTCCACCAGGCCCGAGATGGCGGGCACGAGGCCGTACCAGGCGGCCAACCCTGCTATGCCGCCGAGGGAGGCCAGCGCGATTCCCTGGCCGACCACGCCCCGGAAGACGCGGCCCAGGGGAGCCCCCAGGGCGATACGGATCCCGATCTCCCGCCGGCGCGTCGACACGTGGTGGGCCACCAGGGCATACAGCCCCAGCGACGCCAGGCTGAGCCCGAGGAGGGCCATGACGCCCACCATGACCAGCTGCAGCCTCAGGGGCGCGTACCACTCCCTCAGATAGGCCTCGTACGGGAGGCTCTCCGTGACCGAAAGGGACGGATCGATGGCACGCGCCACCTCCGCGAGGACGGCGTCGACATCGCCCCGCTGCGTTCGCATCAGGATCATCCCGTTGGGCCACGGATTCTGGACGAGGGGAACGTACATCTCGAGTTGGACGTCGGCCGACGGTCCGTAGTGCCGAGTCGACCCGACGACCCCCACGACGGTCCGCGTGTCGGCCACCACCCGGACTTCACGTCCGATGGCGGTGCCGCCGGCGAAGTGCTCCCGGACGAAGGCCTCGTTGATCACCACCACGGGCTCCGATGTGGCACGATCGTCGGGGCTGAACCCGCGACCTTCGACGACCTCGATTCCCATGGCGTCGAAGTACCCGGCCGTCACGCTGTGATGCTGGGCGAAGCCCTCCCTGGAATCCTCATCGAGGTGGAAGCCGAACAGCCAGTTGGAGCCCGACATGGGCGGGTTCGTGGCGACGGCCCCGTCGATGCCACGGCCCTGCAGGCCGTCGAGCAGCTCCTGCCACGCCACCAGCCAATCCTCCTCGCCGGGGAACCGCTGGTCGCTCAGGTTGATCCACGCGGACCGCACCCCCTCGGGCTCGAATCCGACCTCGATGCCGCGCAGCTCCGCGGCATATCGGAGCACGGCGATCCCCCCGGTCGCCAGCAGAGTGGTCAGGGCCACCTGCCCCGCAACGAGCACGCGGCGTCCCTTCATTCCCGGCGCCGCTTCCCGGTCCGGTCTCATGACGGCCGTCCTCCCCCGCGACATGGCGTAGCCCACCAGTCCCACGACCACGCCGAGGCCGACGCCGGCGGCGAGGATCACCGCCACCATCATCGGGGTCAGGCTCACGTCGGAGAGTCGCGGCACGTCCTCGGGAACGAGAGCCCGAATCGGACCCAGGAGCCAATGGGCGCCGGCCGAGCCCGCCAGGGCGGCGAGCCCTCCCAGGAGCGCGCTCTCGACGACCGACCCACGAACGAGGCGGACCTCGGACGCACCGAGGGCGAGGCGCACTGCTCGGTCCTGCCGCGCCTCCGAGCGCCGTGCCGCCACCAGTCCTCCGACGTTCACCACGGCCAGAAGCAGGAATGCCCCGCCAGCGATCAGGAGGAGGAGGAGCACGCCGCGAAACGGCTCCAGCAGGTCGTCGCCCAGGACGACGAGATCGGCTCCCCAGCCGGCGTGGTTCTGGTACGTCTCCCCCAGGGCCGACACGAAGGAGGCCACCTCGGCGCGGGCGTCGGAGATCGAGCGTCCAGACCGGACGCGAGCGATCACGTCCAGGTAACGGGCGCCCCGCATGCCCTCGCCGAGCTGCTCCTCGACAAAGGCGAGCCGGGTGATCACGTCGGCGGATCCCGGGTAGCCGGACGGCAGCCGCACCACGCCGGCCACGACGTGCGCCTCGCCGTCCAGGACCATGGAAGCCGAGCCGATCACCGCGGGATCCCCTCCGAAGGCACGCTCCCAGAGCTCCCCGGTGAGGAGGACCTCCGGGAAGTCCTCGTCGGCGGAGAGGAGACGGCCGGACACCGGCACGATGCCGAGGATGCCGAAGAGCTCGGGGGAGACGGCGAGGGACGAGACCCGCCGCGTCTCACCGTCCGTCTCCCAGTCGAGGATCGCGTCCGACACCCCGGCGACCGCCTCCACCGTCGACCAGTCGTTGGCGCGCATATCCTCCAGGAGCGGAGGCGAGATCCGCCAGCGGGTGCCCTGGTCCTCGGCGCCCGTCACGGCGCTGGTCATCTCCGCAGGCTCGGTCTCGAAGACCCTGACGACGCCGTCCGGGTCGGGGAATGGCATCGGGGCGAGCCACACCCTCCAGGTCACCGCGAAGACGAGGGCCGCCGATCCGAGGCCGAGCGCCAGGGTGCCCGTGACGCCCAGCGCGTAGGCGGGCCGCTTCCTCACGGTCCGGAGCCCGGACCGCACCTCGCCCCCGACGCCCTCCCAGCTCCTGCGCCGGATCAACTCCGAGTCCGGCCGGACGGCCCATCCGATTCCCCGCACGACCTGGGACCAGTACCAGCGCCGGGCGGTTGCTGCCCCCTTCTCCCTCAGGAGCCGCTGGAATCGCTCGTCGAGATCCCCGAGGACGAAGTCCCGGTTGGCCCGTCCCCCGACGAGGGCCGCCAGGAACCGTGCCAGAGCCGGGGGCCTCACGGAGACTCCCCCGCCACATGCACCTCCGCGCCGTCCCACAGCCGCTCGAGGAGCTCACGCGACCGCCTCAGGGCCCGCTCGCCCTCGGGGAGGAGCCGGTAGTTGCGGGTCGCCCGGCCACCGGTCGACGGCTCCGTCACCTCGGACGACACCAGACCCTTCTTCTCCATCCGCTTCAGGGTGACGTAGACCGCGGGAATGGACACGTCACGCCCCGTCGCGTCCAGGATCTCCTGGTGGATGGAGGCTCCGTATGCGGGATCCTGCATTCTCGCCAGGGCGAGCAGGACGACCTGCTCGAACTCGCCGAGGTATTCACGGCCACCCATGGGAACTCCTTAAACAAAGTTTATAAACAATGTTTAGCGACCTCGGGATCCTCGCGCAAGGACCGGCTCGTGCTCATCAACCAGGGTACGCCGTACTGTTCGAGGTGGGGCTCCTCGCGCCTGCCGTCGCCGCACCCGCCGCGGGCCGGACCGGCCCGGCTCTCGGAATCCCGGTTGAGGCCGATGCCCCGAAGGAGGGTATTGCTCCGGACAACCCTACAGAGTAAGTTTGTATCCTTACAAAGTTGGGTAGCGAGACGGAGGAGTCCTTTGTCACCCGCCAGTCGGTTCCTCGGGGAGTTCGAGCAGATGGTCCTGGCAGCCGTCCTGCGATTGGGCGAGCGAGCGTACGGCGTATCCATCATCGACGACATCGCGACCCACGCGCGCAGAGCGGTCGGCAGCGGAGCTCTCTCGGTCACCCTCGACCGCATGGAGAGAAAGGGCCTCATCCGCTCGCGCCTCGCCGACTCCTCCGAGGGGCGGGGGGGACGCCCGCGCCGGTACGTGGAGATCACCGCCGAGGGAATGGCCGAGGCCCGACAGTCCCGTGAGGCGCTGATGAACATGTGGCGGGGTCTGGACGAGGCCTACGACGGATGAGCCGGTCACATCTGCCCCCGTGGGCGGTGCTGATCGTCGAGGCCGTCGTCCGTGGGGACGTGGCGCGGGCCGGGCTGCTCGGCGATCTGCAGGAGCGGTATTCCGCCAGGCCGGGGGGCATCCGCCGGGGAATCTGGCTCACCAGGGAGGTCGCGGGTATCGTCGCCCGCTACGTGGGACGGAGGGATCCGCGGACGCGGGACCGGGGGGTGGGAGGGTTGACGGACCAGCTCATCCAAGACCTGCGCTTCGCCCTTCGGGGTCTGGCACGACGCCCCGCATTCTCCGGGCTGGTCGTGACGACCCTGGCCCTGGGCATCGGGTCCACCACGGCCGTCTTCTCGGTGGTGAACGGATTACTCCTCGAACCCCTCCCCTACGGCGAGGCAGACCGGCTCGTGCTCATCAACCAGCGCACGCCCGAGGGCTTCCTCGCCTCGGTGAGCCTCCCCAACTACCGGGATTGGAGGGCGGGGACACGGAGCTTCGACCGCTTCAGCGCCATTCTGCCCGGCTCCGCCCGCCTGACGAGGCCGGACGGAAGTCGCGTCATCGAGGTCGGGTGGGTCCACGGAGGCTTCTTCGAGACCCTCGAGGTGGATGCCCTCATCGGAAGGACCTTCTCCGCGCCGGAGTCGGAGCCTGGTGCACAACCCGTCGTCGTGCTCTCGTACAGCCTCTGGCTCAACGAGCTCGGTGGCGACCCCGACATCGCGGGCACGTCGATCCGCCTTTCGGACGAGCCGTGGACGGTGGTCGGAGTCATGCCGCCGGAGTTCGTCCCCTACGGCGAGGTGCAGGCCTATCTTCCCATGGGGTACATCGCCGACCAAGTCCCATGGGATGACCGCGGAACGGGCAGTGGCACCGAGATCGTCGCTCGCCTGGCGCCCGATGCGGACGCTTCCACCGCACAGACGGAGCTGACCGCCGTCAGCGCCCGCATCGCGGAAGAGCAGGGCGAGGAGGTCGGCTCAGGCAACCTCACGCCTCTGAGGCGCTGGTACCTCGGCGATTCGGAGCGGCACGCGAAGCTGCTCATGGCCGCGGTCTGCCTGGTGCTCCTCGTCGCGTGCGCCAACGTCGCGACCCTGCTCCTGGTGAGAGGGGAGGCCCGTCATGGAGAGCTCGCGGTGCGCGCGGCCCTGGGCGCAGGCCGTCTCAGAGTGGCGTGCCAGCTCCTCACGGAGAGTCTCCTCTACGGCCTTCTGGCCTGGGCGGTGGGCACGCTCATCGCGGTACAGGGTCTCCGCCTCCTGCTGGTAGCCGTGGAAGATCATCTGTCCACCGCCCTCCTCGGCGGGATCACCGTCGACGCTGGAGTGCTCGTCTTTTCGGGTGCCATGGCCGTGGGGACCGCGCTTCTCGCCGGCCTCTTCCAGCTCGGACGAGCTCGAGACGCGCAGGTGGCCGGTAGCTTGCGGGAAGCCGCCCGAGCGGTAGGTGGACGCCGACGGCTCCGCAGCGTCCTGGTCGGTGCCGAGGTCGCCTTCTCGATGGTGCTACTCGTCGGTGCGGGCCTCCTGATTCAGAGCCTGGCGAACCTCCAGACCGTCGACAGAGGATTCGACGGATCGGATGTCCTGACGCTGCGGGTCCAGCTACCCGGGAGCGCGGACTCGACCCGCGAGTCGTGGACGCGTACCCTGGGGGATCTTCGAGAGAGCCTCCGAAGCGTTCCCGGTGTGAGGGACGTCGCCGCGTCGAACCACTTCCCCCTTTCCGGCAACTCCTGGGAGATGCTGTATCGGGACGAGGGCACGCCTCCCGGGGACCGGGGCGAGTCGGTGCTCCTCACCATGGTCAGCCCCGAGTACTTCGACGCCTACGGCATCGAGATCGCCCGAGGGCGTGGCTTCACCGAGGCGGACACCTGGGGCGACGACCCTGTGGCCGTCGTGGACGAGACCCTGGCCCGCTCCCGTTGGCCCGGCGATGATCCCATCGGCCGACGGGTGAGCTTCGAGCAGACCCGATCCGCCGAGGGAGCATGGGAGGACGTGTGGCGGACGGTGGTGGGGGTGACCCGGCACGTGCGGCACTACGAGCTCGCCAGCATCTCGCGCATCGAGGCCTACACTCCTCTGGCCCAGTCGGCGGCGTGGGGGTTCACGTGCTATCTGTCCGTGCGCGCCGACGGCGTCGATCCGGGGAGCCTCGTTCCGGGCATCCGGGAGCGGGTGTCCGAGGTCGCTCCCGACGCTGCCCTGTACCGCATCCGCACCCTGCGCTCGATTCTGGATCGGGAGGTCGGGGCACAACGATCGGTGGGGCAGATCTTCGGCCTCTTCTCGACCCTCGCCCTGCTTCTCGGAGCCGTGGGAATCTCCAGCGTCGTCTCCCATGCGACGGCGCAGCGGAGCGGTGAGATGGGCTTGCGCCTGGCCCTCGGAGGGGCCCCGGCGCAAATGACGCGACTGATGATGCGAGACGCCCTCCTTCCGGTGGTCATCGGCCTGATGGTGGGCGTGGCCGCCTCCGCGGCGGTAGGCCGCGCCCTGGACGCCGTGCTGTTCGAGGTGGGGCCCCTCGAGCCCGCCGTCGCCGCAGCGGCCGCGGTGGTGCTCCTCTCGGTCTCGATTCTGGCGAGCGCCGTCCCTGCCCGAGCCGCCGCCCGCGTCCAGCCAACGGACTCGCTGCGGGCGGACTGAGGTGGCCACATGAGGCGTGGGGCGAGGGCCAGCCCGAGGGTCGGGCCGGCCCGATCGCCCGAAGCGCACGTGTGCCAGCTCAGGGGTTGTAGGGCATCATCCCGTTGGGAACGAACTCCAGGTCCACGCCCGGTTTGACGTCGTGTGACAGCTCCGGATGCGGCCCACCGTCGAGGGTGAAGCTCGTCCGGGCGATGTGGCGCAGCCACACGACCTTGTCGGGATGGAGGGAGCCGCCCTGTGCGTTTCACTCTGGCTTCAACAACCGCTGACCGTGTTTCGCGAAACGCCCAACGGAGTCAGACGTCCAGGAGCCTCACCGGCGCGTCTGGCGGGACGACCAATGAACCGCCCGTATCGTCCAGGCGCCGTCCTCACGAGCCAGCACCATGAGCTCGACGGTCCGGGAATCGATGTCCCTCTCCCGGAAGGTGCCCGTGGCCCGGCTGCCGGATACCGCCCAGGCGACGTCACCCATCACCGTCACCTCCATGGGACCCCGCTCCCGATCCACGGCGGCGGCGAACGCCATGTCCCCTGGAAGGTGGTGGGACAGGTACTCTTCCCTGGTCTCCAGCCCTCCGCTCTCCAGGACGCGGACTTCGTGGCCCAGCAGTCGAGCCACCTGAGCCGTGTCCCCCGACGCGAGCGCGTCGTGAAAGGCCGTGACCACTGCCGCGACGGCCACGGAGTCGGTCACCTCTTGTGGGGGTCCTGCCGACGGACGCTCATGGGTCTGGCCGAGCGCGACGCCGGGCGCGACGATGGCATACACGCCGATCAGAGCCCATCGACGGAGCAGATCGCGTGCTGACACCATAGTTCACCTCCAAGGAAAAGGACAGAGAGGGTTTGGTCTGCCGGAGGCAAACCGCTTCAGCGCTCCCCCCGCGCGTGGCGTTGAAGGTACTCCAGCACCGCCCCCTCCTGTTGGGGGCTCATGGGAAGGAGCCCCGCCTGCTCCTGGTTGTGGGTCATTCGCCTCAGGCTCGACCGCCACTGGCCGGCCGTCTTGCTTCCTGGATCGGGCACGTCGTGGCAGGCGCCACACCGGGCCAGGAACGTACGGAACTCGGCGGACAGGGTATCACCGTTCAGAGACCGCCGATTCAACCTCTCGACTGCGATTCGTCTCGTGGCGCTCACACCGGCGAGCTCGCTCTCACCCGTCTCATCGAAAGTCTCCACCCCGAGGGCTTCCAGACGGTGTCGCCGACCCGGCTCGCGCACGTGCTCGGGGATGGCACTCACCTCACATCCCGCTGCCCCGACGAGGAGACCTACGAGGACCGCGCGGTGCTTGCGGCCTCCCCTGGAGCTCCCGGCCGCCATGCCCGCGAGCCGTTGCAGGATCCGACCCATGGTCACGTCCCGAAGGTCGCATCCACCTCGGCGCGGATTGCCTCCAATGATGCCCCATCCCGGGCCATCTCGTAAGCGATTCTCGCCTCGGACATGCAGATGTCGCAGCGCGCAGCGTGGTCGGTGTGGAAGCACTCCAGCAGCGAGTAATGGGCGGAGTGCTCGGCGCAGTGGCAGTGGCAATAGAGCCCGTCCAGGATGCCGGGAACCGCTGCGGCCATGGCGTAGGCTCTCGCCACCCTGGGGTACTCGTTGTATCGCGAGGCCGGCTGGATGGCCGATGTCCCGAGGTCCAGGCGAGGCTCCGGGTGGGGCATTCCGCTGGACGTGGCCGTGACCGCCAGGCTGATCCCGATGATCGCCAGGGCTGCGACGCCCGCCATGTACTTCACTCTCCGTCTAGCCGCCTTCCTGGCTCGGGGTCCGTTGGCCGTCGGGCGGCGATGGCGAGGCCGTTTGGGCGAGCGTGGCATCCTTCTCCTCCAGGTCGAGAGTGAGCGCGCCTGGCCGGCGGGGTACGCAAGCACACCTGGCGAACCGGCAAGGGACAAGAGTGAGCGTTCGTTGAAACGTCGCCGGGAAACGCTGAAGCGGAGGTGAAAGAGGCGTGAAGACTTCTTCACCTCGTGGCCGGCGGTGACCCGTGACGGACTCGGCTCCGCTGGAGCTGGCACAGAGCCTCACCGACCATTCCCTTGTGAAGAAGCCTTCACCCGGCCTTCAGTGTCGCTTCACACGGCCCCGCCAGTTTCCCTTGTGAGCGGCGAGATCGCTCCCCACGTCTGTTGTGCGGCGTCATCTGTGCGGCCCGGGAGGGCGCTCTGAGGCCTACCGACAGTTGCTCTTCCTCAGCCAGGGAGGTCCGATGAGCACCGGCATGATCGAGGTCTTCGTCAGTGTCCTGATCCCCGTGGCATGGATGGGCGCGTACTTCTGGATGGGAGATCGCACGGAGGCCCGCGAGCGGTCGGCCAATGCCGACCCGCAACAGGTGAAGATCCTCCTCGACCGGGCCTACCGGCCGTCTAGGGTGGCGGTGAAGACGGGCCGACCCATCAGGCTCCTCGTCACCAACATCCTGGATGAGGAGCCCTGCTGGGACTACCTGGACTTTCCATACGTGCGGGCGGCCTTCGAGCTGCCGGCAGGAGAGACGGTGGCCGTCGACCTTCCATCTCTCGATCCGGGTGAGTACACCTTCTTCAGCGGTCTGGGTGGCCAGCGGGGCACCCTGGAGGTGCTGGATTGAGACCGACGTGCCTCGGTGGCGCCTGTCAATATCGGGGGTGGCGGGGGCATCGTTGCCCCTCGAAGGCCGCCGCGATCCCTCCCTCAGCAGAGGGCTGGAGGTGATGGCTCCGAGGGTGAGCCCGTGTCCTCTAATCCATGCTTGTCAACTCGATACCGGAGGGCATCACGGCTTATGCCCAGCAGCCGGGCCGCGTGGGTCTTGTCCCCCCTCGTGCGCTCCAGAGCCTCGCGCAACAGTGTCTTCTCCAGCTCCTCCAGCTGCACTCCCTCCATCGGAAGGACGAAACCCTGCGTAGGATTGGGCGGGCCACCTGCCGCCATAGGGCGACTGATCTCCACCGGAAGACTGGTAATCTCGATGGTCTCACCGTCCTCCAACAAGAGAATGCGCTCAAGCACGTTTCGGAGCTGACGGACGTTTCCCGGCCAATCGTGGGTCTCGAGCGCCGTCAAGGCTTCGGGCGTGAGATGCCGCGGTGGAATCCTCAACTCCTTGCTCAGACTGTCCAGGAAGTGAAGCGCCAGGGGAGCGACATCTTCGGGACGCTCTCGGAGTGGGGGAACCTCGATGGGGACCACGTTCAGCCGGTAGAAGAGGTCCTCGCGGAACCGGCCCTCCACCACTGCCTGCTCGAGATCGCGATTGGTCGCCGAAATCACCTGGACGTCCACGGAGATCTCCCGAACTCCACCCACGCGCCGCACCGTGCGCGTCTCCAGGACCTGCAGGAGCTTGGCCTGAGCACCTGCCGGCATGTCCCCCACCTCATCGAGGAATATGGTCCCACCCTCAGCGAGCTCGAACAGGCCTCGCTTGTCCTCTCGGGCGTCCGTGAACGCCCCGGCCCTGTGGCCGAATAGCTCGCTCTCGATGAGGGACTCGGGAAGGGCAGTGCAGTTGACCGCGATGAAAGGACCTGAGCGACGAGGCCCACGA
This sequence comes from Gemmatimonadota bacterium, assembly GCA_039589955.1. Classification (GTDB taxonomy): domain Bacteria; phylum Gemmatimonadota; class Gemmatimonadetes; order Longimicrobiales; family Gaopeijiaceae; genus SZUA-318. The sequence continues at coordinate 57,371 of JBDHGI010000001.1, forward strand.
GCGTGGATGGCTCGCGCCACCACGTCCTTGCCCGCTCCGCTCTCCCCACGAATCAGTACGTTCGCCGGACTCCCCCGAAGGGCCAGCCGTGTCACGACATCGGCGATCTTCCTCAAGGCGTATGACCTTCCGACCAGGGTCACGTCGGAGAACTCCCAACGGTGGCCGTCCCGGTAACGCTCCACCTCTCGGGTCAAGCGCTGGCTTTCCAGCGCTCTCTCGATGAGGAGCAGAAGCTCGGAAAGCTCCACCGGCTTCTCCAGGAAGTGGTGGGCTCCGGCCCGAACCGCCTCCACGGCGGTCTCCACCTCGCCGTGGGCGGTAATCATGATCACCGGCGGGTCCGTTTCGGTTTGCCTGATCTGCCTCAGGAAGTCGATGCCCGACCCATCGGGAAGCCGAAGGTCGAGAAGCACCAGGTCATGGGCTGTCCCTTCCAGGCCGGCCAACAGTGCTCCTCCGGTCTCATACGCGGAAACCTCATAGCCCTCGTCATGCAGGTGCTCCTTGAGCCAGGCCCGAATGAGCATCTCGTCGTCACAGACGGCGATCCGAGCTGCAGTCCGGCTCATGACGCCTCTCCCTCGTGCGCGCCGAGGGGAATCACGACGGTAAAGGTGCTTCCCGCCTCGGGCACCGTGTCCACCTCCATGCGTCCCCCATGTCCCTCCACGATTCCGCGAGTGATGGAGAGTCCCAACCCGGTCCCACTGTGACGCGTCGTGAAGAATGGCTTGAAGAGCTGGGCCACCACCTCGTCGTCCATACCCGGACCATGATCGACGATCGCGATGGTGATGGCCGATCCTCGCCGGGCAGTGACGATCCGAACTTGGTCCCCGGGCCGGGAGAACTGCACGGCATTCATCACAAGGTTCACGATGGCCTGCCGCAGAAGCTCGTCGTCCGCCTCGAGCGACGGCAGATCCCGGGCCAGCTCCAGGTCCAGCACGACGCCCTGCTTCTCGGCGGCGGGATGCACCAGTGTGAGTGCTCGGGTCACAATGTCGTTGACGTCGCATGGGGAGAAGGAGGGTCGAGGCGGCCGGGCGAATGCCAGAAGGTCCCGAACGGCGCCCTCGATGCGGCTCAGCTGATGCTTCATCTCCGATGTGATTGGGCGGAGCTCAGGGTCCCCGCCCGAGCGCCGCAGTACCAGGTCCAGCCCGTTCGAGATTCCCACCACCGGGTTCTTGATCTCGTGGGCCAGGCCGCTGGCCAGCTGCCCAACCGTGGCGAGCTGCTCGGCACGCTCGATCTCCTGTCGATGGAGCCGCTCGATCCGCTCCTCCTTGGCTTGCAGCTCGGCGGCCATCTCGTTGAAGGCGTCCGTCAGCTCGCCAATCTCGTCACCGCCCGACTCGGCGACACGTGCCTCCAGATGGCCAGCGGCCACGCGCCGGGTGGCAGTCACGAGCCGGCGAACCGGTGCCACGATCCCGCCGGCCAGTACCCAACCTGCCACCACGACCAGGGCCGCGAAAACGCCGCCGAGGTACAGTGACAACCGCCTCAAGGCGGTGAGCTCCCCGAGGGCATCTGCTGTGGGCACCTCTGTCAGGAAGAGCCATGAGTAGCGAGGCAGCCGGGCCGACGCGCCTATGACGTCCACGCCGTCGCGATCACGGTACCGCGCCCGACTTCCTGGCGTGCGGCGTATCAGAGGGCTGTTCAACGGCTGATGGTACTCCAGGTGCCCGTGGGGGTGAGATACGATGAGGGGGCGGCCCCGCTCATCCAGAAGGAAGGACTCGATGCTCCCTGCAACGTGCTCCGGAATGTCCAGGAACTCGGCTGCTTGGCCTAAGGGAATGGTCGCGGCCAGGACTGCCGCTTTCCGGCCGGCATCGTCCCGCACGGGCACGGTCATCCGGAGGGTGGGAGCCAGGTTCCGATCCGGACGAAGAAGCGTCACCTCCTGGGCCTGCTGGATGGGCCACTCGCTCACCACGCTCTCCTCCGACGTCGTAGCAACCAGGGTTCCATCGGGGTTGAACAGCGCCAGAGCTTCGAAGCGGCCGGACTCAGCGAGCTTGCGGCGTAGATAGTCCGTCACGGCCTCCGGCACGGCCGCTTCACTCATCCCCGTCGGGGCCCCAGGGCGCCCTCGCTCCGCCGCGGCCTGTAGGAATCGATTCCCGGTGGCGATCGCCTCGAGGTAGAGGAGCCGCTGGTCCAGGCGATCCTGCAGGTGGACCGCCTGAAGCTCCGCCACGCCATCCAGGTATCGTCCCACCAGTCCCTCCACGATCACCCGGGAGCGGACGTACCCGATCCCGTTGGACCCGAACAGCGGCACGAGAGAGACCGCCAGGAAGGCCACCAGCAATCGCCTGCGGAGCACTCCTTCCCGAGACTGGGAGTCCGTCAGCTTCTCGTCGGGACTCACTGGTCTGTCCATGGCGCCATCGCACTCGCTCCGCAGGAAGGAGCGGTGGGTTGAAAAACCCACCTACTGCGTGATCACACCCATTATTATGGGGGATATGCCCCGGACAGCGCAAACGACCGAGAGTGGCAGGACTTCGTAAGTCATTACTTGAGAAACTCTTACAGACCTGGATCCAGATCGGCACAAGCGTTGCCCAGAGTGAGATAGTTCCATGAATCGCGCCAACCGAGAAGCCACACGGAGACAACCGTGCGAACGAAGCCCCTCCTCACGTTCCTCCTTGCCCTGCCGGTCCTCACCCTGCTGGGCGCGGCACAGCCACATTCGGGCCGAGGTCTCCAAGGGTACGGCCCCCGGGTCTTGGAGGTCCTGATGGTGGACAAGGGTGGTGGCCAATGGCGGTTCGAGCCTGCCCAGATCGCCGTTCAGCACGGCGACGTGGTCCGATTCGTCCAGGCGGACGTCGTGCCCCACAACGTCCAGTTCAAGGAGACGCCGGACGGGACCGACCTGGGCAGCGCCCTCATGGGGCCATTCCTCCTCCAGAAGGGGGACGTCTACGACGTCACCATCGACGACCGGTTCGCGCCGGGCGTCCACCAGTTCGTCTGCACTCCCCACGAGGCGATGGGGATGGTGGGAAGACTCGACGTTCAACCCGGCACCTGATGCCGGAAGGAGATCAAGCATGCTTCGTCGACATCTGTCGGGAATCCTCGCTTTGGGCTTGATCGCGGGCGCTTGCTCCGACAACCCCGTCGCGGTGGAGGAACACGACGAGACCCTCACTGCGGAGCTCACGCTATCCGCTGATCACGTCCACACGCTGTCGGAGATCAGCTTCACGGTCGTGGTCCGCGACCATCACGGAGAAGCCGTGACGGACCTGGAGGCCGTCACCGTCGACCGCCTGGCCGAGGGGGGCGACACGTGGCGCAGCACAGACCTCGCCCTGACCGGCACGACCTGGTCAGCCCCCTATACCTTCGCCTCGAGCGGTGAATACCAGCTGCGCGTGTCGGTCATGCGCCACGGCGCCACGGAGCCCGAGGTGGTCCACACCATGGCCGAGCATCTCCACGTCGGTCGCGCTCACGCAGAGATCGCCGGATACCGCGTGGAGTTCGAGACCTTCCCTGGCCATATCCACGAGGGGGACGTGGCCGAGATGAGGTTCTGGGTCATGGAAGCCGACGCGAACGCCGAAGGGGTCCGGCCACCCATCGGAGGCCTTTCCGCCCACATCGAGTGCCTCGAGAGCTCCGGAGCCAACGAGGAACACGAGGCCGCCGAGGTAGAGATCGGGATCTACGCGGCCAGTCACACCTACGTGGAGGCAGGGGACTTCACCGCCACGCTGCACCTGAGCAGCGGCGAAGAAGCTTCCTTCACAACCCACGTCGCCCACGGGCACTGAGGAGACGACACCATGACCCGCACCCTCGCATGTGCAGGCCTGACTGCGCTCCTGGCCGCGGTATACGTCTCGCCCACACGAGCTCAGAGCCGCAGCACCGTCGTGCTCGCCGGATACGGATCCGCTACGTACGAAGGGAGTCTGAACGAAGACTACCCGAACGATTTCTCCGCGTCGGTGAGCCCGGTCCTGCTCTACTCGATGGGGGGAGACCTCCTCTTCGAAGCGGAGCTGGAGTTCGGGCTCAGTGGCGAGCTCACCACTACGACCTTGGAGTACGCCCAGATCGATTACATGGGCCTCGACAACATTCAGATCGTGGCCGGTAAGTTCCTCCTGCCCTTCGGGGTCTTCGGAGAGCGACTACACCCCTCATGGGTGAACAAGCTGCCCAGCTCTCCGATCCTCTTCGGCCACGCCCACGGTGGTGTGGCCGAGGGCGCGCTCCTTCCCATTCTGTCCGATGCCGGCTTGATGCTCCGGTGGGCACAACCCTTCGGTACCGGCTGGGCTCTCGACTTCTCCGGCTGGGTTTCCCAGGGCCCACGTCTCGTCGAGGAGGGAGCCGGTGACGGCCACGCACACGCCGTCGCCGTTCCACAGCCCGTGATGGGCGAAGGCGGAGGCCTCCTCCAGGGGAGCGGCTCCGCAGCCCAGGCAGATCTGCCGGCGCCGGCAGTAGGGTTCGGGGTGGCGTTCGCCGACAACAACAAGAACAAGATGCTGGGCGGCAGGTTGGGCCTGGTGAGAGGCCCCTCCTTCGAAGCGTACGTCTCCGGCTTCCACGCCATGTACGATGCCGGCAATTTTTTGGACTACGTGGGTGCCGCGCTTTCCGTGGAATGGCGGAAGCGGACCTTCGAGATCCGGGCGGAAGGCGTTCTGCTGCAGCAGGAATTCGAAGAGGACCTCGGGGTGTATCCGACACTGGACCGGTCGGGCTTCTACGTCCAGGCGTCCAGGCGTTTCGGTGCCTGGGAGCCGGTGGTGCGCTTCGGACGAATGAGCGACGCCAAGGTGGACGGTACCGTTGTCGGCGAGGCCCACAGCCAGCTCGCACTGGGTTTGGACTACTGGTTCGGATCCTCCATCCCCTTGAAGCTCGCCTGGGAATACCACGAGGAGGGTGATGACCGCCTCGTGGTCCAATGGGCCTTCGGATTCTGACCGACGCCAAGGAGCCGACGATGATCTCGAAAGCGACGAGCTGGACCTTCGCCCTGTGTGTCCTCGTGGCCCCCGGGTTGGCGGGCCAACAGCAGGATCCGACCCTCGTGAGTGAAGGCGCGGTGATCTATTCGACGAACTGCACTCGGTGCCACAACGCCCGTTCATCGACGGAGCGGACCGACGCCCAGTGGCGGGTGATCGTGGGGCACATGCGAGTGCGCGCGAACATGACCAGGGGCCAGGCCGAGGCGGTGCTGGCCTATCTTCAGGCCACCAATCTGCCCGAAGGCGGAGGAATGCAGGCCGGCGGTGGCGCCGCCGGTATCGACGCGGTCGTTCTCCCGAATGAGCTGCGGTGGGATCTCTTCCCCGTGTTGTGGGATGTCGACCAGGCCCGGACGTCCGATCCGCAGGTTCGCCCGATGAGTCGCTTCACAGGGACTCGTTGACCGCCGCTCAGGACGAGGAGCCCCGGGGCGGAAGTCCGAGTCCCGGTCCGACGGGACGCCAGCCCCCACCCACGATCCCCCCGCCGGCGCCAGCCCCGCGTGGAGGCCGTGACAGACCCCGTGCACCCACGTGCAAAACCTTCAGGTGGCTCCTTCCAGCTTCGCGCGCCTGAGAAGCTGGGCGTTGAGCGCGACGACCACGGTGCTCAGGGACATGAGGACTGCACCAATGGCGGGATGAAGGAGCACCCCCCACCGGGCCATCACGCCGGCGGCCAGGGGGATCGCGACGATATTGTAGCCCGCGGCCCACCACAGGTTCTGGACCATCTTGCGGTACGTCGCCTTGCTCAGCGTGATGATGCGGGGCAGGTCCCGGGGATCGTTCCGCACCAGAACCACGTCCCCGGCCTGCACCGCCACGTCGGTGCCTGCACCGATAGCCACCCCGACGTCCGCCGACACCAGCGCCGGTGCGTCGTTCACGCCGTCGCCCACCATCGCCACCTTCTTTCCCTGGGCCCGGAGCTCCTTGATCTTCTCCGCCTTCTCCTCGGGAAGGACCTCGGCGTACACGGTGTCGATGCCCAACTCCTCGGCCACCGCCTCGGCCACCTCCCTGGTGTCGCCGGTGAGCATGACCACCTCCACCCCCAGACCGTGGAGGGACTGCACCGCGGCGCGGGATTCTTCGCGAATCCTGTCGGCCAGCCCGAGGACCGCCAGGACTTCTCCCCCCTCCACCAGGTACACGGTGGTCCGGCCCCGGCTCTCGCTCTTCTCCGCGGCGTCGGCCATCGGCCCGTCGATGCGGGCCTCGAGCTTGCGAAGGAGCGCGGGGCCACCCACCTGGAGCTCCCGGCCATCCACCCGGGCGACGACGCCGTGCCCGGGGATCGCCTCGAAATCACCGGCCGACGGGATCTCCAAGGCCCGCTTACTGGCCTCCTCCACGATGCTCCGGGCGATGGTATGCTCCGAGTCGCGCTCCACCGCGGCCGTGAGCGCAAGCGCGTCGTCCTCGCCGAGCCCTCCGCGGGTGTGGATCTCCACCACCCCGAACTCGCCGTGGGTCAGAGTGCCCGTCTTGTCGAAGACCACTGTATCCAGAAGCCGGGCATCCTCCAGACCCCTCCGGTCCCGCACCAGCACGCCGGCCCGGGCACCCAGAGTGGTGGAGATGGCGATGACCAGGGGGATGGCCAGCCCCAGGGCGTGGGGGCAGGCGATGACCAGCACGGTGACGAGGCGCTGGATGGCGAAGGCGGGATCGTCACTTACGGCCAGCCAGGTCGCCACGGTGACAGCCCCGGCAACGATGGCGACCAGCGTGAGGAAGAACGCCGCCCGGTCCGCCAGGGCCTGGGCCCGCGATCTGGACGTCTGGGCCTCAGCCACGAGGCGCATGATACCCGCCAGAGCGGTGTCGTCCCCGGTGCCGGTGATCTGCACCCGCAGGGAGCCGGAGCCGTTGACGGTCCCGGCGGTCACGGCTTCCCCGGGCTCCTTCTGCTGCGGCTTGGACTCTCCCGTCAGGAGGGACTCATTCACGGCGCTTCGACCCTCCTGGACCACGCCGTCGGCCGGGATGGAGGCCCCCGGACGCACAAGAAGGAGATCGCCCTCCTTCAGCTCGGAGACCGACACCTCCTCCGTGCCGTCATCGGTGATGCGCACGGCCGTGTCCGGGAGCAGCTTGGCCAGCTCCTTCAGCGCCCCCTGGGCCTGGGAGATGGATCGCATTTCGATCCAGTGGCCCAGGAGCATGATGGTGACCAGCGTGGCCAGCTCCCACCACAGAGGATCCCCCTCCCAGCCGAGGAGGACCGCCACGCTGTACCCGAAGGCCACGGAGATGGCCAGCGAGATGAGGGTCATCATCCCCGGCAGGCGTGCCTTCAGCTCCCGAAGCCCGCCCTGGAGGAATACGGTTCCCCCGTACAGGAAGACCGCTGTGCCGAAGATCGCCGGCACGAATCGGGACAGCGGGAAGGCCGGGGCGGCGTATCCGAGCCACCCCTGGAGCGTGGGGCTCCACACCAGCGTGGGAACGGTGAGGATCAGGCTGAGCCGGAAGCGGTCGCGAAACATGTCGACGCTGTGGCCAGCGTGCTTGTCGTGGCCGGAGTGCTCCCGGTGTGCGGCGTGGGCGTCATGGCCCTCGTGGCCACCATGTCCCATGTGGCCCGAGGTGTGGTCGCGGTGCCCTGCGCCGATGGGCGTCGGTGCCGCGTCTGCAGGTCCCTTCTGCTGCTGCTGCTGTCCTGTGTGGTCCATGGCTCCCCTGGCCGATCGGAGGCCAACGATGCGGCACTGGCCGGTGCGTTCTGGCCCGAGCGCGCCGCACCAGCTCATCAAAGCGGAGGAAGCACTGTATCTCACTCGGAGTGAACCGTCCATGAAGTCGTCGTGAAGAGTTCTTCATGTCCACTTCATCGCGGGTTCATAGGACGGAGGCCACCATGCAGGCTATCCGACCTGGCAGGTGGCCCCCAAGCCGGGGGCCGTTGCACAAGAACCCACCACGAGGATTCCGACCATGAAGAAAGCCGGATTGCTGGCCGTACTCTTGCTCGCGGCTCTCGGCACCGTCACGGCGGCCCGAGCCGAGAGCCTCTCGGTCTTCCATTTCGAGCTGAGCAAGTCCGCACCCGAGGAGGGCGCCGAGGTCTCCTCGGCCTCGGAGGTGAGGCTGTGGTTCACCCAGGTGCCACAGGAAGGGACCACGTCCATCCGCCTGCTCGATGCAGCGAGGGAGCCGATCCACACGTCCGACGTCGTCCAGGACGCCGAGGACGCGCGGGTGTTCAGCGTGTCCCTTCGTCACGCGCTCGCTCCAGGTGAATACACCGTGGCCTGGAGGGCCATGGGTGACGACGGCCACGTCGTGCGCGGCGAGTTTTCCTTTACGGTCAAGGCCTCATAGGGACCGGAGGCGTGCAGCACGTGTTCAGTGTGGTGGTGGGATGGCTTCTCTTCAGCGCACTCGTCGCCTCGCTCGGCGCCATCGCGGCTCGTTGGCTGATGCTGCCCCGGGTGGGGAACGTGGACGGGCCGTCCCCCATCTGGTTTCGGAACGGGGCTGCGCGGGTGGGACTCGCCGGAGCTACCGTACTCCCGATGGCCATGATTCTCGTCCTCGTGCGCCAGGTCGCGGAGTTCCGCGATCCCTTCGCCCCACTGGCCGACGACGTGCGACTCCTTCTGGGCACGCTCTGGGGGACTACTTGGCTGTGGGCCACCTTCGCATCGGTGGGGGCCCCGGCGGGTTTCTTGGCCGCCGTCACCGGGCGTCGCTGGGGTTGGTGGCTCGGATCCGCCGCGATGCTCGTTCTGGCGACCTTCCCGGGATTCACAGGCCACGCCGGCGGCGTGGAGGGGGCTACAAGGTGGCTGACGCTTGGGGCCGATACCCTCCATGTGCTGGCCGTCGGAGCGTGGATCGGGGGGTTGGCCGTGGTTCTTTCCCTGGAGCTGCGATGGCGCCGCTCCCGGGCGCCCGACGAGCCCGAGAGCCTTCTCCCCGCTCTGATCCCGCGTTTCTCACCGGTTGCGATGGTCAGCGTGGGTACGTTGATCGTGACGGGCATGCTCGCATCCTGGATGCACGTCCCTTCCATCGACGCACTCTGGACGACGGGATACGGCCGACTGCTCGTCCTCAAGGTGACCCTGGTCCTGGTCGTGCTGGGCATCGGAACCCTGAACTGGAGGCGGCTCACACCCTTGCTTCCCACCTCGGCTGGGCAGCTCACGATGCGACGGGCCGCCGGGCTCGAACTCGTCCTCGCCACGGTCGTCCTGTTGATCACGGCGATCCTGGTGCGCACGTCCCCGCTGGGCCACTGAAGGGGCCGTCGAGTGGTTGGATCCAGTGCAACGCCGGACCGAGCGAGAAACTCTCACACGACACGGGATCTGAGGGGTTCCCAACAAGATGATCGCGGAAGTCCTCTTGCGGTGCGCGAAGCCGATGATCCGCAAGACGGTGCTCGACGTCTGCGGGAGCTGGGAGAACGGGCCGCGTTTGGCTCGCCGAGAGGCTGATGGCCTGTTTCGCGACGCATGGACGCGACACCGTGCCGTGTTTCACGCGCTGCCCAGGCAACCGACCATGGGCGGTCATTTGAACGTCGGCTTGGCGAGCCTCACCCTCGAGTTCGTGCGAACGCTCCAAGTGGCTGGATACGGGAAGAGTGAGGCCGTCCCGATAACCAGGGAGATCGCGTGGAGGCTCTATCGCAGGTGGGCCTCTATCCCCAGAGCCTGGGGTCGGCTGGTGGGTGGCAGCCCCACAGGTCGAATGTACCAGATGGTCAGCGCGTTCCTGCGGTTTCCGTTCTCGGAGCCGGCGTACCGGTGGGAGGTCTGGGAGCGCGCCGGAGTTGTCCATCTGGATGTGCACCGCTGTCCCGTTGCGGCGTTCTTCCTCGGTGAGGAGGCGGGGGATATCTGCGCGGGGACGTGGTGCACATTGGACTATCCGCTGGCGGAGTATTGGGGGGGACGATACGAGCGCGATGGTACGCTGGCCCAGGGTGATGAAGTGTGCCGGATGCGTTGGATCTCCGAGGACGCTCCGCAGTGAGGTGATGACACCCGATGCATGATTCCCGTCTCGACGGAGCGCGCTCCGCTCCAATGGAAAGGGGGAACTCATTGGCGGGTCGGGTGGGCGGGCTTCTCAGTTGTTTCCTGGTGGGGCTAGGCGGCTGCCAGGAGCCCGAGGCACCCACGGCGTTCGCCCCGAGGCTCGAAGTTGCTGAGCCGATCCGCGTTGTCGGCACCGAAGACGGAACTGGTCCTCTGTTCGGATCCATCAACGATGTCATGGTACGCGGGGATGGCTCGTTGCTGGTCGCCGACGCGATCAGCGCTCAAGTCTGGCACCTCCGGGAAGATGGCGGCTTGATCGGTGTCTTCGGCGGCCGCGGTGACGGGCCGGGGGAGTTCGCTACACCCACCGAGCTAGCCGCGCTGGGCGAGGACGAATACGTCGTTCTGGATGTCGATCGCTTCGAGACTCACCGTCGTGCGCATCGAAGGTGAAGAGCATCAGTATGTGGGAGCGATCCCGATGCCGTTCCAAGCACTGCACATGTGCACCATGAGTGGCGAGGTCGTGGTGAACGCATTTGGTGCTGACCACGCACTGGTGCGTATGAACCGTGACGGCTCCGAGCTCGCGTCGTATTTGCCGCTCACGGACCTGAGCGGCTCGGCGCCGACTCCGGAGGCTCGTGCGTACGTGGGAGAGCGGATGGGCATCGGCATTCCACTGTGCCGAGGCTCCGGCAATGTCAACCATGTCCCCGAGTGGGGAGCCGTCGTCCGAGGCTTCGGGGCCGACGGCGTGGAGGAGTGGCGCAGCTTCTTCGGGATCACATGACCCTCGGGTGGGGATTCGGCGAGTCTCGCTACCCGCGGTGTCCTGACGGTCGACACCGTGTCCGGAGAGCTGCGCGCCTTCGACTTCTCGTACGCGAATCCCCCACCGGACCTACCCCGAACGCGGGCTGGGGGGCACCTGACCTTCGCATACCTGCCATCGGGCGCATGGATCGTGTCCGATTGGTGGGTACGAGTCCCGCAGGTGGAGTACCGTTGGGGTGAAGGCGAGAGGCGGGCCGCCGTGCCGCTCGTGCGGGGGTATATAGATCATGGCGGGCGGGCCCTGGACTCGGAGGGCCGGCCGGTGGAGTCCAAACCAGGGGTGCGAGGGACGACCCTGCACGGGTTGGTGTTCGATAGCTTGTCCGGCCAGCCGATGGTCGGCGCTCGCGTCTCGGTTGTTGGCTCGCGCTTCTCAGCTCCCACGGGAGACGACGGCCGCTTCACGCTCACGGGTCTCCGAGCGGGTAGGCGCGCGCTGACCGTTCACCATCCAGCGTTCAACCGCCTGGGCTCCCCTCCCCCGTATTCGCGCTGGACCTGATGGCTGGCACCAAGGATAGCGTGTCCCTGGCAACGCCGGGCCTTGCCTCGACGGCGACACTGATCTGCCCGGACGCCCATGGCCCCACAGCCGCGATCCTGACCGGCAGGGTGCTCCCGTCTCACGACCCCGACCAGGCTCCCTCTGCCGAGATCTGCGCACGCTGGGCGGAGGAGGGACGGAGGTGGTCAGCTCCGTGACACTAGGAATCGACCCGGCAGAGCTGCCGCCCAACTCGGGCAGGATCTTCAAGCTCGGGAGCAAGCCCGTGGAATCGCGTGACCTCAGCCCTTTCCAGGGCTTTGATGAGGTCGGAGACGCAATCCGTCCGCACCATCGCCTTGACATCGTTCATAGTGCTCACGTGAATCCTCCCCTTAGTCTCCGCCTGCTGGCACTGCGTCCGCAGCCAGCAGGTCCCCCGCCGACTCCCTGGCGCCCATCCGGATCAGGGCCTCCTGCCAGAGCGAGTAGATGGCCGGAATGACCAGCAGTGTCAGAACCGTGGCGGAGATCATGCCGCCGACCATGGGCGCGGCGATGCGACGCATGACCGTCGCGCCCGCGCCGTGGCCCCAGAAGATGGGCAGCAGCCCACCGACGATGGCTGTCACCGTCATGATGATGGGCCGGACCCGTAGCGCGGCCCCGTGGATGACAGCCTCCCGCAACGCTTCGGAAGTCGCCTCTTGCCGGCGCCGGCTCTTCCAGGAGTTCCCGAGATAGAGGAGCATGATCACGCCGATCTCGGCTGCCACACCGGCCAGGGCAATGAATCCGACACCAGTGGCCACTGACCAGTTGAAGCCCAACAAGGCCATGATGAGGATCCCCCCCACGAGGCTGAAGGGAAGGGACAGCATGACGATCAGTGTCTCACCGAGGGTTCCGAAGTTGATGAACAGCAGGAGGAAGATGATGACCAGCGTAGCAGGCACGACGAGCTTCAGCTTCTCTGCGGCCCGCTGCATGTACTCGTACTGGCCGGACCAGACCATCGAGTAGCCCGGAGGCATGGGAACCATTTCCCGCACCATCTCCTGCGCCGCGGCGACATACGAGCCGAGGTCGCTCTGCTCGACGTCCACGAACACCCAGGCCGTCAGGAAAGCCTGCTCGGTCTTGACGGCCATGGGACCGCCGACCGTGCGGATCCGTGCCACGGCGCCGAGGGGAATCTGGTCCGTGCCGCCCCCGCCCATGGACATGCCGGTCATCCCGCCGGCCATCTCACCCATGGACCCCACAGCGGGTGCGCTTCCCGCCATCCCTGCCATCGTAGGCGGCGACGCCATGCCAGACATGACCGCCTGGCGGTTGCCCACGGGTATCAGGATCTCGGCCAGTTTCTCCGGCTGATCCCGGAGCTCCTGCGGGTAGCGTAGGCGCACGGGATACCGCTCGCGGCCCTCCACGGTGCGCGTGATGCTCATGCCGCCGATGGCGGACGAGATGACCATCTGGATCTGCTTCACGCTGATGCCGTAGCGGGCCGCCGCGTCCCGATCGATGTCGATGTCGAGATACGAGCCGGACACGACACGCTCGCCGACCGCCGACCGCGTCCCTGGGACCATCTGCACGGCAGCCTCCACCTGCGTGGCGAGTCGCTCGAGCTCCACGAGGTCGGGGCCGAAGATCTTGATGCCCACGGGGGTCCTGATGCCTGTGGCCAGCATGTCGATTCGGCCCTTGATGGGCATCGTCCACGAGTTGGTGACGCCAGCCATGCGAAGCTCCTGGTCCATCTCTTCCACAAGGGCCTCGTAGGTCATTCCGGGTCGCCACTCCTCCTCGGGCTTGAGGACGATGGTCGTCTCGAACATGGACAGTGGTGCAGGGTCCGTGGCCGTGGTCGCGCGACCGGCCTTGCCGAAGACGCTTTCTACTTCGGGGAACGCCGCTAGAAGGGAATCCTGCACCCTGAGCGTCTCACTCACCTTCGCGACGCTGATGCCTGGCAGAGTCGTGGGCATGTATAGGATCGTGCCCTCGTTGAGGGGGGGCATGAACTCCGAGCCGATGCGCCGCATCGGGAGCACGGTGAGCACGAGCACTGCCAAAGCCGATGCTACCACGGGCCAACGGTAGTTGAGCACGAACTCCAGGATCGGGCGGTACACGCGAACCAGGGCACGGTTGACGGGGTTCTTGTGCTCACGGTGGATCCGGCCGCGAATGAACAGACCCATGGTGACCGGCACCAACGTCACCGACAGCAGGCTCGCGCTGGCCATCGCCAATGTCTTGGTCCACGCGAGGGGCTTGAAGAGCCGACCCTCCTGCGCCTCGAGGCTGAACACCGGCAGGAACGACACCGTGATGATCAGCAGCGAGAAGAAGAGCGCAGGCCCCACCTCTTTGGACGACTGAACCACAACGTCCCAGCGCTCCTTGGCGGTGAGGATGCGCGTGTGGAGATGATCTCCGCCCTCATCCCCTGGGATGGACACGCCCATCTCTCTCGCGCGCTCTCGTTTTTCGTCGATGGCCCGTTCGAGGTGCTTGTGCATGTTCTCGATCATCACGATCGCCGCGTCGATCATGGCCCCGATGGCGATGGCGATACCGCCCAGGCTCATGATGTCGGCTCCGAGCCCCAGACTGCGCATGGCGATGAACGCCATCAGGATTCCCAGAGGCAACGTCAGAATCGCGACGAGCGCGCTGCGCACGTGCACCAGAAAGACCATCGTCACCAGAGCCACCACCAACGACTCTTCGAGCAGCTTCTCCTTGAGCGTATCGATGGCTCGATGGATGAGGTCCGAACGATCGTATACCGCCTGCACGACCAGGCCTTCGGGAAGACCGGACTCGATGGCTGCGAGCTTCTCCTTCACACGCTCGATCGTCGTGAGGGCGTTTTCTCCGAACCGCATGACCACGATTCCGCCCACGACGTCCCCACGCCCGTTCAGGTCCGCCACACCCCGGCGCACGTCCGGGGCCATGCGCACGTCAGCTACGTCCGCCACGCGTACGGGGGTGCCGTGATCCGTGGCAGAAACGACGACGCTTTCTATGTCCTCGAGGGTCTGCAGGTACCCGAGGCCTCGAATCATGTACTCCCGCTCAGCGAGCTCGAGCACCATGGCGCCCACGTCCTCGTTGGAGGACCGGATGGCGTCCATAACCCTCGTGACCGGGATGCGGAAGCCCCGGAGCTTGATGGGGTCGACCGTGACTTCGTAGACCTGCTCGTACCCGCCCACCGACGCGACCTCGCTGACGCCTGGGACAGCCGTGAGCTGGTATCGGAGGTACCAGTCCTGGTACGACCGGAGGTCAGCGAGGGACCATGTGCCCGTCGTATCGACCAACACGTACTGGTAGACCCACCCCAGTCCGGTGGCGTCGGGCCCCAGGGAGGGCTGTGCCGCGTCGGGCAGCCGGCCTCGGATGGCGGAGAGGTACTCCAGCACCCGACTCCGCGCCCAGTATAGGTCCGTCGCGTCGTCGAAGATGATGTAGACGAATGACGTCCCGAAGAACGAGTAACCTCGTACAACCTCGGCACCCGGGACCTTCAGCATCTCGGATGCAATGGGATAGGTGACCTGGTCTTCGACGATCTGCGGTGCCTGGCCCGCGTAATCTGTTCTGACGATGACCTGGACGTCCGAAAGGTCGGGGAGAGCCTCCAGCGGCGTGCTCCGCATGGCAACGATCCCGGCGACCGCGAGGAACAGCGAACACACCAGGACCAGGAAGGTATTTTGGACCGACCACTCGATGATTCGCTTCAGCATGATCCCTGTCCGTCAGTCGTGATTCGAGTGGTCGACACCGCCGGTGTCCGCCGGCATGTCCATGGCCTCCATGTCATGCTCGGAATGGTCCGTTTCACCCGTGCCCTCCTCAGTGTCCGACCTATCGCCTGCCATGGTGCCCAGGTTGGACTCTGCATCCACGAGGAACGCCGCCGAGGAGACCACGCGCTCGCCCATCACGACCCCGTCGAGAAGCTCCATGAACCGACCTGAGGTCCGCCCCGGAGTAACCTCGCGAGGGAGCAGCCTACCGTCCTCCGTGCTCACGAAGACCAGCGTCCGTTGTCCCGTCTGAATCACGGCGCTCCTGGGTACGACCAACGTCGGTGCGGAGGGAAGTAGCTCCAGGCTGATCTGCGCGTACATCCCGGGCTTCAGGTCCAGGCCGCGGTTCGCCAGCTCGAGTCGGATGCGCCCGGTCCGCGACTGAAGTGAGACGGTGGGATACACGTAGGTCACGCGAGCCGGGAAGGCCTCTCCGGGGAACGCCTCGAAGGTGACGATCGCGCCCTGGCCGTGCCGGACCAGCCCGAGGTCCTTCTCGAAGACGTCTACCTCGATCCAGACGCGGGACAGGTCCGCGATGCGGTAGACCGTCATGCCGGGCATGATCCGGTCGCCTTCCACCACGTTCTTCTCCACCACGATCCCGGACGCCGGAGCCCGCAGAGTCAGGGTTTTCGTCGTCTCCCCGGTCTCCTCGATCCTCCGGATCTCCTCCTCTGGGATGTCCCAGTAGGCCAGTCTGCGACGAGCCGATTCCAGAAGCTCGACGGCGTTGGTTCTGGCGCGACCCTCACGTGCATCGCGGGCCAGCCGTACCGCGAGCACCAACTCCTCCTGAGCCGACACCAGGGCAGGGCTGTAGATCTCGAGAAGTGGCTGTCCGGCCCGGACCGGGGCTCCCGTGAAGTCCACGAAGAGTCGCTCGACCCACCCGCTGATCTTGGGGTTCACCGTAGCGAGGCGGGTCTCGTCGTAGGACACGATGCCCACGGTGCGCACGAAGGCCAGCAACTCGCGATGCTCGACCGTCGCGTACGACACGCCGATTCGCCTGGCGCCCTCGGCGTCCAATACCACGGGGCTCATTTCACCCGAGCCCGCGGTCATGGCCGCGTGGTCGTGGCCTCCTGCCTCCTGGTCTCCCTGGACCCCGTCCGCCGAGCGGAGGCCGAGGGCCGCACCGCCCACGGCGGCCAGCACGATGACGGCGGAAATGGAGATCTGCATCCTGGTGCTCATCGTTCCTCCGCAAGCATGTGGCCCACTCTGGGCAATGGCCGCCCGATGGTGGATTCGAGGGCCGTGACGGCTTTTCCGTACTCGCCCAGGAGCTGGAAGAGCTCGCCTTCGTATCGGTTGACGGTCATCTGCGCATCCACCAAGGTCATGAAGTCCACGCTTCCCACGCGGTAGGAGGAGAAGGACGATTCGACGTTGGCACGGGCTTCCGGAATGACTTCATCCCGGTAGAGCTCGCTGAGCGATCGTGCCCGGTTGAGCTCGGCCAAGAGCTCCCCGATACGCGCGTTCACGCCAGCTTCGAGGCTGCCCAGCTCCGCCTCCGCGAGCTGTTCCATGGCAGCGGCCTCGTCTCTGGCCGCGTATTGGCGGCTTCCTGCATGGATCGGAAGGGAGAAGCCCACCATCGCGCTTCCCATTCGTTCCGTGCCGGTCCCTCGGTCTCTCTGTCCGTACGAGATGCCGACGGTGAAGTCGGGCCAGATCTGCCGGTGGGCCAGCTCCCTCCGCTTTCCAGCCTGGGCCACGGCCAGACGGCCCCGCTCGAGTACCGGGCGGGTCTCCTCCGCCCAGGTGAGAAGCACTTCGCGGTCGGGCACCTCCATGGGCAGATCTCCGAGGACGGGAGACCCGATGGGTGTCTCGGCGGGGAGGTCCAGTAATGCATTGAGTCGAGCGGCCATCGTCGTCCGCATGGCCTCCATCTTCTGGATCTCACCGTCCATGCGCGCCACCTCGACGTCGGCCCGGAGGACGTCCGCTTGCCGACCAGTCCCAGCCACGTACATGGCCTTGGCGACCTGCTGGAAGTCCTGGAGCAGAGCCAGGGTCTCACGCATCACTTCGAGACGACGGTCGAGGGAATAGAGCTCGAAGAACATGGTAGACGCGGCTCCCCGGACACTCCACCACGCCTCTTCCGCGTTCGCGGTGGCCATCCTGGTCCCGTATCCGGCGATGTCCCCCCTGAGGGAGAGCTTCCCCGGAAAGGGAAGCATCTGCATGAGCTGCACTGCAGGCGCCATCGACATGGCCATGTCCGTATTGAAATCGGGAAGCCCGAAGTTCATTATTCCCAGCTGCAGCATCGGGTCAGGCAGCGCGGACGCCTCCGGCTCCCGGAACTCGGCCGCGGAGGCGGCGGCTCGTAGGGCACGGAGTTGGGGATTCCGCTGGCGCACCGCGGCGAGGACTTCGTCCAGCGTCACATCGGCTGGAGCTCCCTGAGCCGCGAGAGCAGCCGGCATCATGGCGAGGCCGGCCAACAGCGCCGCCAGGCCACTGCGTGAATTCGATTGCCTCACGAATTGGTCTCCTCGGGAGGTTCCACCATTGAACCCGTGGAAGCTCAGACCACCTGCGTGAAGCCCTGATGAGATGCAGATGAAGAAACCTT
The DNA here is from genome assembly GCA_039589955.1 of Gemmatimonadota bacterium. Classification (GTDB taxonomy): domain Bacteria; phylum Gemmatimonadota; class Gemmatimonadetes; order Longimicrobiales; family Gaopeijiaceae; genus SZUA-318. The sequence continues at coordinate 75,148 of JBDHGI010000001.1, forward strand.
CAGGGTCCTGGCACCGTCCTCATTCCCCGCTTCCGGGTTTCTCCGGGGGCCTGTGGGGAAAACGAACTGAGACCGATGCTCCACGCCCGGGCAGGTTCTCGGCCCACACCTCACCGCCGTGGGCTTCGGCTGCCGCCTTGACAATGGAAAGGCCCAGGCCGGTGCCCGCGACACTGTCGTGTCGAGTCCGCGCACGATCCGCTCGATAGAAACGCTCGAAGACATGGCGGGGGTCGGACTGAAAACCTGGTCCGTCGTCCGTCACGGTGAGGGTGACATCCCCGGCGGATCTCCGCACCGAGACATGCACGTGCCCTCCGGGCGGCGTGAACTTCACGGCGTTGTCGATGAGGTTCCAGGCCACCTGTCCGACGAGGACCGGGTCCCCCCAGGTTCTCTCAATCCCGTCCACCTGCAGCTCGAGGACCGAGCCCTTTTCGGCGAACAAGGGACGGAGCCGCTTGCCCACCCGTTGGACGATCTCCGCCAGGTCGATCTCCTCCCACTTGGGTTGCATCGCCCCCGAGTCGGAACGCGCCAGGGTCAGGAGATCCTCGGCGATGCTCGACAGCCGAATCACTTCCTCCAGGGTGCTCTCCAGTGCTCTCCGGTATTCGGACGCGTCTCGCTCCCGGCGCAGCGCGATCTCCAACTCTCCACGCATGGCCGTCAACGGTGAACGCAGCTCGTGGCTCGCGTCCGCCGTGAAGCGATGCTGGGCCTCGAACGCCCTGTGGATGCGGGAAAGCATGGTGTTGAGCACCTCCACCAGCCGTCGGTATTCCTGAGTGTCCGCATACGCCTGAATGCGCCGGTCGAGGGAGCCGGCGCCGATTTCCTCCGCTTGACCGATCACCTCGTGGACCGGTCGAACGGCGCGTTCCGCCAACCACCATGCCCCGGCGAACGCACCTGCGGAGAGGAGCACGACGAGGAGTGCGAGGAATGCGGTCACCCGGCTCAAGAGCTCGTTTCGGGCCTGCATCGGCGCCGCGATCTGGAGCACATGCCGCTGGTGCGCCTCCCCCATCCGCTCCAAGGGGTAGTAGAGAGACCGGATGGCCAGGTCCTCCCAGTCGAGCTCAACCCAGACGAGCTCGCCTGCTCCTGCTCTGGAAAGGTGCTCCCGGTCCAAAGGCAGGTCTGAGGTCATGTACTGGCTGCGGAGCAAGCTGACCCCGTCCGCCTGCCAGACCTGGGCGTACCGTATCAGGTCCCGGAGCGATGCGGCCTCGTCGGGTGTGAGGTCCCATTCGTGAAAATGCATCTCGCCATCGGGGGCATCCGTCAGCGACGCAGCCTGGATGGAGGCCACGTTGAGAATGGACGCGTCCAACTCTCGGTCCAGCGACGCCCGCAGCGCGACCAGGGTGATGGCCGAGACGCCGACGAGGGCCAAGGCCATGGCGCCCGCGGCGCGGAGGGCCAGCTGAAAGCGGAACGATCGGTTCACGCGGGTTCGTGTCGCTGAAACATGTAGCCCACGCCGCGCACGGTGTGAACGAGCGGCCCGGAGCCGGCCTTGCGCAGCTTCTGCCGTAGATGTCCTACGTGGACATCCACTACGTTGCTCATGGGGTCGAAGTGGAGATCCCACACCTTCTCCAGGAGCTCCGTGCGGCGCACGACGCGCTCCGAATGCGTCAAGAAGTACTCAAGGAGCTGGAACTCCTTCGGAGTGAGGTCCAGACGCTCTCCGGCCCGAAACGCCAAGTGCTTGACCCTGTCCAGCTCCACGTCGTCGTACAGCAGCCGGTCCAATCTCGACGCCCCGCCCCTGCGAAGGAGAGCCCGGACGCGTGCGAGAAGCTCATCGAACGCGAAGGGCTTGGTAAGGTAGTCGTCGGCGCCGGCGTCCAGCCCCATGACCACGTCGTCCTGCGCGTCCCGTGCGGTGAGCATCAGGACGGGCACGGCGTTCTCCCGTGAGCGCAGCTCCCGGACGATCTCGAATCCGGTCTTGCCGGGGAGCATGACGTCCAGCAGGAGGAGGTCGTAGTCGTGGACATGGGCCTTCACCAGGCCGTCCTCGCCGTCGTGCGCCACATCCACCGAGTACCCCTCCTCCCGGAGGCCCTTCTCCAGGAAGCTGGCGACCTTCTTGTCGTCCTCGACGACCAGGATCCGCATGGTTCTTTCCCCTGCAAGCGGATGGATCGGAGCTGCTGACTATATAGTGCCCCGGCCCCTCGAAGAGAATCATGAAGAAGCCTTCATGCTGGCTTCATGCGCCCTTCACGAACCACGCACTAATAATAGTTGGAATCGTGCGATGGTATTCTCCCCCCGGGGGGCTGCCACACCGCCTCGGCCCCGGTTTCCCCCGGCGCCTCGGCCCCGGCCTCCCCCGGCGCTTGTGCCGCGGTGCCCCCGTGGGGAGAACCTTGCTTGCCGCCTCGTTCGACGGCTGAGATTCTCGGGAGACGATCCGTCCCTCGAGCAGGCAGGCCCCCATGCGCCGCCGTAGCACCTCCCCGGCTCTCTGCATCGCGCTGGCGCTCCTCGCGCCCCTGTTGGCCCCGGCATCCCTGGTCGCCCAGGTGCCCTCGCCCGAGTACGCCTTCGGCTTCCCGCCAGGGGCCGACTATCAGGTGGCGGGCTATGACCAGATGCTCACCTACTTCCGGTCTCTGGCGGACGCAAGCGACCGGATCCGCCTGGAGGAGATCGGGCGGAGCGCCAAGGGCCTCCCTCTGGTGCTGCTGTACATCTCCAGCCCCGAGAACCTGGAGCGTCTGGACCACTGGAGGTCCATCTCCGAGCGTCTCGCCCGAGGGCGTATCGACGAGCCCGAGGCCCGCCGCCTGGCCCGGGAGGGGCGAGCGGTGGTGTGGGTGGACGGAGGCATGGACGATCAGGAGTACGCGACGGCCCAGATGACCCCGGAGCTGGCGTACCGGCTGGCCACCTCGGAGGAGCAGGAGATACGGGACATCCGGGCGCAGGTGGTCCTGCTCTTCAACCCGGTGCTCAACCCCGACGGTGTGGCCAACGACGTCTCCTGGTACCGGGAGGTGCGCGGCACACCGTGGGAGACCACGCGTCCGCCCCGCCTGGGCCACCCCTGGGCAGGCACGGACAACAACCGGGACTGGTTCATGAACAACATGCCCGAGACACGGGCCGTCTCGAAGGTGCTGTACCGGGAGTGGTACCCCCAGATCGTTTACAACCACCATCAGCCGGCCCCGGAGTTCGCCCGAATCTTCATCCCGCCCTTCGCCGATCCCGTGAACCCGGACATCCATCCGGGCGTGACCACGGGAGTGAACATGGTGGGCGCCGCCATGGCCGCCCGGTTCGCGCAGCTGGGCATGCCGGGGTACGTGTCCCGGTCCGTCTACTCCATGTGGTGGAACGGGGGCATGCGCCTCACGCCCTACTTTCACAACATGGTGGGCCTGTTAACCGAAACCGCCCACCGGTCTCCGACGCCGCGCGTCTACGATCCCGACGACTTCCCGCTGACCCTCTCCGTGCGCCGTGGCCTGGCCTCCCGCACCGACAGCACCAGCATCTCCTACCCCGATCCCTGGTTCGGCACCGAATCCCACATCCGCGACGCCTTCGACTACATGCACGAGGCCACCATCGCCACCCTCGACCTCGCGGCGCGCTACCGTGAGCGGTTCCTGTTCAACCAATGGCGCATGGGGCGGGACGCCATCGAGGCCGGGGAAGCAGGGGCACCCTTTGCGTACGTCGTGCCCCCGGACCAGTGGGACCCCGGGGAGGCGGTGAACCTGGTGAACGTCTTCCGGCATTCGGGGGTCGAGGTCCACCGCGCCCTGGATGATCTCACCGTGGACGGCAGGACGCTCCCCCGCGGCTCGTTCATCATCTACGCCGCACAGGCCTTCCGCCCCCACGTGGTGAACCTGATGGAGCGACGGTACTACCCTGAGCGAGAGCGGTACCCCGGCGGCCCGCCGGAGACCCCGTACGACCTGGCCGGCTGGACTCTGCCGCTGCAGATGGGCGTCCACGTCGAGCGCGTGGACCGACCGTTCAGCGTGGCCACCGAGGAGATCGTCGACCTGGCCGCCGTCGAGGCAGGCGCGGTGACGGGGTCGGGGCGCGCCGGGTACGCCCTGTCTCCCACGTCCAACGCGGCGTTCCGGGCCGTCAACCGGCTCCTGGCCGCGGGACACGCCGTTTCGGTGGCCGAGGAGCCGGTGGCCGACGATCTGCCGGCGGGCACGTTCCTCGTGGAGGCGGCTCCGGGAGCCGGCGACCAGGTGGCGACCATCGCCCTGGAGACGGGGTTGACCTTCATCGGGCTCGACGTACGTCCCCAGGTCCTCGCGACGCCCCTGGGGAGGCCCCGGGTGGGCCTGTACAAGGCGTGGCATTCCCGGGTCGACGACCAGGGTTGGACGCTCTGGGTCATGGAGGAGCACGGCTTCGCCGTGGACACGCTCCACGACGCCGACATCCGCGCCGGAGACCTGGGCCGATACGACGCCATCGTTCTCCCCAATCAGACCGGCCAGGAGATCCTCCTCGGCAACCTCCCGGGTACCATGCCGGAAGCCTACGTGGGAGGGATCGGGGCGGAGGGCGCCGCCGCGCTCAAGCGGTTCGTGGAGGGTGGCGGAACCCTGATCGCCTTCGACGAGGCCACGGATTTGCCCGTCGACCAGTTCGGCCTTCCGGTGCGCAACGCCGTGGAAGGACTGGACCCTCAGCGGTTCTTCATTCCGGGATCGCTCATTCGGGGCGTCGTGGACACGGATCACCCCCTCGGTGCGGGCATGCAGGACGAGGTGGCCACCGCGTTCTCGCAGAGCCGGGCCTTCTCGGTGGTCACCCTGCCCCGAAGAGGCGAGGGCGGTCTCGAGGACACCGCTCCGCCGCCCCCGCCCGACGTCGACGTGGTGGTGCGCTACGCGGAGGGGGACCTGCTGCTCAGCGGGTGGGCCATGGGCGAAGACGAGCACCTGGCAGGGAGAGCCGGCATGGTGCGGGTGGGCCTCGGGCAGGGCTCCGTGGTGCTCTTCGGATTCCGACCCCAGTTCCGGGGCCAGCCCCGGGGCACCTACAAGCTCTTCTTCAATGCCCTCATGCGAGCGACGGTCCGTGAGCGGAGGGCGGCGAGCTGAGCCGTTGCCGATTCAGACGCTGCGGGCGAGCCAATCGAGATCCAATCGGGAGGGGTGCTTCAGGTATTCCTCCGGGTGCGTCACCAGCGCGCTCAAGTAGTCGCGCGAGACCTTCCACTCCGAGTCCACGTCGCTCTGCCACCGCTGGGTGAGCTCGAGCCGGCCGTCCCGGTACTCCAACGCGAACGCCGTGGAGGGGACCGAGGCGTCGTCTTCATAGACGAGGACCTTGGTCTGGTGCCCTTCTCGAGCGTTGCCGCCCCCCCCTTCCCTCCGGTTGGCTTCGAGTGACCGATTCACGACCTCCAGCGCCCCTTCGAAGAGGTGGTCGATTGGTTGAAGGGCCATATCGTCCCCTGCGCTCGCGCGGAATGCCAGTGGGAATGCTGCCCGAGGGCGACGACTCGGGCGCTTCCCCGGAGGGCCGTGATTCTATGGTGCAAATCTCTTGCCACCGCTTCCTTCCTCAGGATCCGGCCCCTGTGAGCTCCAGGCGCATCTCGCACCGGTCCAGCCCCTGTGCATAACCGTCTCGCTGGACGCTCACGACGCTGAACCCCATCTGCTCGTAGAACTCCACCGTGTGATGGCTCGTGTTCAGCTCGATACGAGCCACGCGGGGATCCGCCCGCAGGGCGCTAATCCTCAGCCGCACGAGGGCTGCACCCAACCCCTGACCGTGAAGGTCGCGTCGGACCATCCCCCAACAGAGGTCGCCCGCCCCGGCTTCCTCGCGCACCGCGTAGCCTCCGCACGCCACGATCTCCCGGTCCTCCATGCGGAGCACGAAGTAGGGGCCCGGAAGCTCCCGTAGGAACGAGGCGAGCTCCGCGCGCTCCTCGGGCCTGAAGAAGCGCGGCACGTTGCTGTCGAATACGGCCAGGCACTCCGCGACGTCCCGGGGCTGGTACCGGCGCGCGACGACCCTCCTCTCGCCCCGCCACTCGATGGGTCCGGGAACGTGGAGCCGACCGACCATCATCTCCCTCCCTCGAGTGTGCTGACACCACCGAAAGGGCGGTGGGAGCGCCCCGTCTCCCACCGCCTCGGTGATCCACCTTCCGCATCAGCCTAGCGACCGGCAGTCCTCGCCGAAAGCGAGAAATCCGGCTCGGGCACGTCCGCCCACCGCCAGGCTGCGGCCAGAGCCGCATCCGCGGCGAGGGCCTCCGCCGACCTCCCCTGCCGACTGAGAGCCTCGGCCAAACCGGCCAGCGCCCATCCATTGGCGGGAAAGTCCTTCAGGTCCCTCGCGAAGACCGCCTCCGCCTCGGCGTCGCTCCCGGCGGACAGCAGCGCTTCGCCCAGAAAGATCCGCGCCGAGTGGTACCACGGCGGCGGCTCGTCGTACGTGAGCTCGTCCTGCAGAGCTACCGCTGACCGGAAGCGCTCCACAGCGCGGTCGTCATCCCCATGAGCCACAGCGAGAGCTCCTTCGGCCAGCTCCGAGGCGAGCCGGAGGAGATCAGGCGCCGCGTTGAGGATGATGATGTGGTCGGGAGACGCGTCCTCTGCGTACCGGATCAGAGCGTCCGCCTCGACCCGGGCCTCCGCCATGTGGCCCAGTCCGGCGTAGGCCAGAACCCTCGTGAAGTGCCAGATGCCCCGAGCGTACACCAGGTCCTCCGGCGGTCCGGGCTCGGCCAGAAGCTCTTCCCACCGGCCGAATCGGGCCAACGTCTGGTGCACGACCGGCACGAAGGCTTCGGTGAACGGCATCTCCCGTGCATAGGCCACGGTCACCACCTCGTTGAGGTCGCGAGCCGCCTGCAGGGCCAGCTCGCTCTCGCCGGCGAAGAGCCGGGCCGACCAAAGGAAGTGGTAGTTGTGGGGGCGGTAGAGAGCCTTGTACGCGCCCCTGGCCTCTTCGCCTCCCAGGTACTCGAGGTCCGCGGCAACCGCCCGGATGTTCTGCTCCGCAGCATCGTGATACCGACCGGTCCGCAGGTAGACGTGGGCCGGCATGTGCACGATATGTCCGGCGCCGGGCATCAGGTCGGGCAGCCGGTCGGCACACTCGAGAGCCCGTTCCGGCTCCAGGGATGCCTCGACCGTGTGGATGTAGTAGTGGCACGCACCCGCGTGCTCGGGTGCTGCCTGCACGACCGGCTCCAGTGTCCGGACCACCTCGAGGGTGCCCGGCTGCGGGTCGCCCTCGGGCGTCCACTGATCCCAGGGTCGGAGAAGAAGCAGCGCCTCGGCGTACAGCGTTTGGATGTCTGCGTCACCGGGACGTGCACCGGCCAGGATTCCCATCTCCCGAGCGTACGCGGAATCCAAGCCCGCCCTGCGGTCCCCTGTAGATCCGTATCGTATGCGCATGGCACGGGCCAAGGCCGTCTCCGTCTCGTTCGTGGTGAGCTCCGCGGCCAGACGGGCGCTCTCCCGCGCCCGCTCCTCCACGTCCTCCATCGGCCAATTGATGTTGGGCCCCAACACATAGGCGATGCCCCACCAGCACATCCCGCACTCCGGATCGCGCTTCACGGCCTCCTCGAAGGACCGGAGGGCCTCGCCGTGATTGAAGGCGTATGCCAAGGACAGGCCCTGGTCGAAGTACGCCTGGGCTGCACGGCTATCGGTGTCGATCTTCCGGTGCCAGGTTCCCATGCCCTCCAGGAGGGGTACGGCCTGCGCCGCGGCCCGGGCATGCTCGCTGCCGTGGTGACTCGTGCCGTGCGCGTGCTCCTGTCCGGCCGCACCGCCCGCGGCCAGCGCCCACAACAAGAAGAGGTGGGCCGTCGAGCCGAGTGTCATCCTCATATCGTCCTCCCCCGCCAAGCGGATCCGAATGGGCTCGTTCGTCATCCTTCTTGGGGAAGATGAGGAGGAGGACCGGCGACCGCTTCCGCTCAAAGGGCCATTCTTGGGCCACAGGCGAAGATGGCCCGTTCGGGCCATGATCCCGACGTGGGCCGTCGGGGGGGGGTCAGGCGTCCCGGTCGGTCAGGATTCCGTTCCCGGCCGCCCAGCCGACCGCAGCGGAGCGAGTGGGGACGTCCAGCTTGGTCAGGATATTGGCCACGTGCCGCTTGACGGTGTGAGGGCTGAGAAAGAGGGCCTCGGCGATCTCGGTGTTGGTCCTTCCCCGGGCCACCAGCCTCAGGACCTCCAGCTCCCGCCCAGACAGGGGATGGTCGTCACGGGCGGTGCCCGCCTGCGGTGCGGATTCCGGCACGGCTTCCAGCTCCTCCACCAGGGACGCCGCGAGCCGCTCCTCGAAGGACGCGCCGAGGGCGCGGAACGCGTCCAGGGTGCGTCGCGCCTCCCTGAGCGCGGTCTCCCGCCGCCCCAGCCTCCGGGCGCTCTCGGCCAGGAGCTTCCGGGCCGTGGCGGCCTCGAAGGGCACCGCTCCCGACTCGTAGAGGTCCACCGCATCCTCGAAAGCCTCTCTCGCCCCTTCTTCGTCGCCACGAAGCCTCGAGACCAGGCCCTCGGACAGGGACGCCCCTCCCCGAAGGGGCTCGGTGCCCACGGCGTCGGCGATCTCCCGCAGCTCCGTTGCCGCCGCGGCGACCGCAGCCTTGTCGCCCAGGGTGCTCGAGGCGCGAGCCAGCGCCACCAGCCCATCCACGCGCCGGGCACGGTTCTCCCTGGGAATGCGCCGGAGGTACCGGCGGGCGAGGTCCGCCGCCAGCTCGGCCTTGCCGTGATCCAGCGCAAGGTAGGCGCGACTGACAAGACCGAGAGGGTGCCCGCCGGCCTCCTCGAGCAACGCCTCGGCCTCGTCATGGAAGCCCTGGCGACGTTTCAGCTCGGCGAGGCGGGCGAGACCCGAGCGGACCATTGCTGGACGAGAGAGCTCGGCGTCGGACATGGCGCTCCGAAGCTCCAGCTCCGCCTCCCGCCACTGCCCCCTCCACGTGAGGATCGAGGCGTAGTGTGTCCGGCAGG
>JBDHGI010000002.1:0-52737 GCA_039589955.1 Gemmatimonadota bacterium
GACGGAGCCGGGGGAATGCCCGGGGGTGGGCACGACGAAGCCGGGGACGCCGAACTCGTCGAGCGAAGTCACGCCGTCTCCGAGGCGCCGGTCCACCGTGGCGGGTGGGACGTCGATGAGCGGCATCACGAGGCGATGGACGGCCATGAAGGCTCGGCCCCAGGCGGTCACCCCGGGAGGAAGTGGTGGGTTGCCTGTCTCTACCCAGGAGGCCTCCCGTTCATGGGCCGCCAGGGGTGCGCCGGTGATGTCCTTGAGGGCGGAGGCCGAACCCATGTGGTCCCAATGGGCATGGGTGAGCAGGATGAGGCGCACCTCCCGAGGCGGGATGCCGGCACGCGCCATTCCCCGAACGAAGGTCCGACCCTTCCCGGGCTGCCCCCCGTCGATGACGATCACCCCGTCGCTCACGAGCACGTAGCACGTGTCGAATCCCAGCGAGATCGGGTGGATCGCTGTCACAGTCATCCTTCGGCGTCCCTCCCTGACGACCGGCGGCGTGATCGGCGACTACAGTGCGGTCCCGGGTCTTCCGTCGGCAAGCGAACGGGCGACTCGGGTACGGGTGGTCACCGCCTGGCGCGGGACCCCAACGGCGCACATACTGTCGCGACCCTTCCGCCGGATCTGCCCATGCCCGATAAGCCACCAGCCTCCTCTGAGGCCCTCGTACGCCGCGATTTTCTGAAGCTCGGTGCCCTGGGGGCCGCGGCCTCCCTTTCGGGATGTGCCGTGCCGATGCAGCCGTCGCCGGGGCCTCCCGACCCCGCAGACACGTCCCCTCCTCCCGCAGGCAGCGCCGCCGGCGGCACGGCCGGCACCCAGGCCGGGGCCGGAGCTCCTCCGGTCGGTGATCTGGTCGAGCCTTCGCGCGTTCCCGCCGAGACCTGGCAGGAACCCTGGGTGTGGCGTCCGGAGGATTGGCCCGACGGCCAGCTGGTCCTGAACGTCACCCGGCATCAGAGCCCCGGGGCCTCTCCCAGTCCCGGCAACCCGGCTCCCGCCATCTTCAGCTACAACGGAACGTCCCCGGGTCCCACCATCCGGGTTCGTGGAGACGGGGTGGTGAAGATCAAGGTGCGGAACCTGCTGGGGCTGAACGAGCAGATGACGCACGTGGGGCCGAGCCCGGACCCGGTGGACATGCCACTCGGCACGGACCGGGAGGTCTGCCGGCTCGTCGAGACCCAGCTGCCCGACGGTGATCCCGAGAATCCCCGGGACTGCAATCCCTTTCTCTTTCCGGAGCTACTCCTCGAGGTCATCGATCCCGAGGTCCAGCCGGGCTGGAGCCTCAAAGGGCACGTGAACGGGCAGCACGCCACCCACACCACCAACCTCCACACCCACGGGCTCCACGTCGCACCAGTGCGAAACCCCGACGGGACCCACTCGGACAACGTGCTCCTCAGGATCATCCCGCAGGCGGATCGGTCCGCGCGCCTCGCATCCGGTGATCCCGACCTTCAGGAGCTCGCGCCCTACGAGCATGTCGGAGAGCTGGACTACCAGATCCAGCTGGCACTTCCGGACGCGGGGGACGACCACCCTCATCCTCCGGGAACCCACTGGTACCATCCCCACTCCCACGGTGCCACCCACGACCAGGTGGCCAGTGGCATGGCCGGCTTCCTCATCGTGGAGGGAGACGTGGACGAGGCGGTGAATCGGGCATTGGCCGGGGAGGCATGGCCGGAACCCGAGGTCGCGACCGGTCCCTGGGACTACCGGGAGCGGCTGATCTTCATCCAGCGGGTCTTCGTCGGTCCTCTCGACCTCGACGCGGGGCCCCGACGGAACTCCCTGCGCTTTCCGCCCCTGGAGGCGGTGAACGGGGTCATGCCGCCGTCGGTCCTGTTCATGAGGCCCGGTGCCGTTGAACGATGGCGGATCCTGAACGGCAGCGTCGACGGCGCGGGGACCAAGCGCTTCATGGTGCTCGAGGGCCAGTACGTCCAACGGGGCAACCGCATCTGGCGCGTCGTCGCGGAGGGCGAAGGCGAGGACCGCACGCGTCGGCTGGAGGCGGTGACCGAGCAGGATCTCGAGGACGCGAAGCTCACGATGCACCAGCTCTCCTTCGACGGAATCACCCTCGTGTCGGAGGAAGGTGGTGTCGCCCGGCACGTGGTGAAGGACCTCTCCATCCAGAACGCGGGAACGGCCAATCCCCTGGCCCGGCAGCCGGAATCAGGGGAGAGTCCGCTGGAAGCCCAGCTGCGCGCCTTCGAGGAGTGCTATCGCGACGGCGATTCGCTGCGCCGGGCCTACGTGCGGCCCAACGAGCTGTACCTGGGCAACGCCAATCGGGCCGACGTCTTCTTCCAGGCTCCCCGGGGCGCACGGGGGAAGGTGTTCACGATCTTCGCCAAGGAGGCCCACCTCCACACCGACAACTACCAGTCGGTGCTGCAGACCGGGTTCACCAATCCCGAGCCTCGGGCGCGCCGACCCCTCTTCGACGTGGTGGTCGGCTATGTGCACGTCCGGGGCGAGCCGGTGGACGGCGGAGATCTCGACCTCACGGACCTCACCGACGTGCTGCCACCGGTTCCGCCGCTCTTCCAGCCGGTGCAGGAGGATGAGCTGCGGGTGACCGGCTCCGAGGCGGAGGCCCGCGGGGTCCCCCGTGGGAGCCTCCGGACCCGGGTCATCTCCTACTCCGGCACGGGGGGCGCGGACTTCCCGACGGTGGCGGCGCCCGACGACTTCTGTGAGGGGCATCCCGAGCTCGAGCACCTGTTGTGGGGCACGCAGGACGGTCAGCGGATCCTGCTGGCGAACCTGACCCGGACCATGGCCATCAACACCGACTTCGACCTGGCCGCCGAGCCGGAGCCACGGGCGCCGCGGAAGTTCCGACCGGACGACCCCATGAGGAGTCGCGTCCTGGTGGACACCGCCGAGGAGTGGGTGCTTTACAACAACTCCATGGCCCTGTGGAGCCACACCGACCTGGACCGCTTCCCCCAGCCCGGCTCCTACCGTCAACACTACGTGTCCTATCCCGTCGGCAGGGCCGAGGGCCAACGTCGCTTCTGGCGGGATCCGGAGTTCCAGATCACCGCCAAGGGCAGCGATCACCCCTTCCACATCCACATCAATCCCATGTGGGTGCTGCGCATCGACGTGTCGGACGAGGGGGGGGAGCTGCATAACGTCCTGCCGGAGCCCCGGTGGATGGATACGGTACCCATTCCCCGGAACGGGGGCCGGGTGGTCTTCCGCACCCGGTTCGACGACTTCGTGGGGACCTGGGTGCATCACTGCCACATCCTTCTCCATGAGGACATGGGGATGATGCAGGTGGTGGAATGCGTCGATGACGCCGCGGTGGTCGACTATCGACCGAGGGTGGAGGCCGCGAGCCAAGCCATGACAGGCGCAGAGGTGGATCGGATCTACCCGCGCCCGTCGCTGGAGACGATGTACCGGCAGAACCTGAGCTTCGTCGATCCGAACCTTCTGGGGGGCCAGGTCTATCCCGGATTCCCCCTGGGGGTCCCGGAGCTGGAGGACGAGGGAGAGGCCTGAGGCGTGATGCGAGAACGGCCGAGGAGAACCGCGTGGTCCCGCGACTGGGCTGACCGGCGCCAATCCTCCACGAGCCTCCGAATCAGCCCCAGCACCAACGCCGGGCGCTCGTGGTGGATCATGTGGCCGCTGCCTTCGGCGATCAGGAGCTCGCCCGTGTCGGACAGCGCGGGGTAGGCGCTGGACATGACGGTCCAGAGCTCCCGGTGCGCGTCCTGGCTGCCGAGGTCTCCGAAGTCCTGTCCGTTCGCCACGACGGCCACCAGGGGGACGGCTCTCGGGTAGGCATCGAACCCCAGGCTTGCCTCCAGCTGGATGCCATGCCGCTCGAGGGATACGGCCTCGGGCGCCCCTTCCAGCCCACGGTCGAGCACGCGACGCCGCTCCGCCTGCTCCCGCGGGGTGAGGAGCTCCATGCGACGGGCCTCGAAGCCGGGCGGTGGGGTATCCAGGAGCACCACGGCCGTCACGCTCTCGGGTGAGCGCTCGGCGAATCGAAGCATGTGGAGTCCACCCGCCGAGTGACCCACCAGGAGAAAGGGGCCGGAAGCATCCACAGCGCGGAGCAGCGCGCCCAGCTCCACCGCGATGCGGGTGGGGGTGCGGGCCGTCGGTCCGGGCTCGCTACGACCGAAGCCGGCGCGGTCGAAGGTCACCACCCGCGTGATCTCGGCCAGAGCCGGCACCAGATCGTCCCATGTCCGCGAGCTCGACGCGGCTCCTGCGGCGAGGACCACGGTCGGTTGACCCTCGCCGTACACGCAGTGATGCAGGGCGTGAGATCCGACCGTGACGTTCGCGCAGGGCTTCTGACCCGCCACGAGGCCCGGGCGGAGCGAACAGACCGCCATCGCGACCACGAGGTGAGCCCCCCGCCCTCTGCCGACGAGGGTCATCGGGCTGCGATCGCGGATGGGGGCATGAGCGCGTACTCCTGCATGGTGGCCACGCCCAGAGAGTCGCGGAGGATACCGAGGAGCACTTCTCCGTCCGCCCACTTGGGCTCGAAGTCGGAGGGGAAGGTGATCGCACCCAGGTAGTACCCACCCGTCGAGATCAGACGCCACGCGAGAGTCCCCTCCGGGACGACGTCGCCCCTGGCGTGGGACACCCAGGTGTGGCGAAAGGCGAAGACGCTGTCCGAGAAGGGTAGGTAGATGTCCGTGAAGGGGAAGAACTCGCTGAGGCGGACGGAGGAGGGTGCCCGACCGAGCTCCGTCAGGATCCGACGCCGATCCGCTTCATCAACCGGTCGGGGTTGAAGGTCGACGCGCACCTCCCTGACGAGCTCTCCCGTCAGCGTCCGCATCGCGAACGTCATGTCGTCGTCGTGCCCGGTGACGAGATGGCCATCCTCGACGACGGTCCACAGGGCCCGGTGATTCCAGAGAACCATGATGCCCGGCGGGTCCACTCCCTGCTCGAGCCGGACCAGGGTCTCCTGGCTTCCCGTGCCGAAGTCCACGGCAACGACGCTATGGGCCCCGGCCGCGTCGTCGCTCCCCTCCGGCAGGGTGTAACGTTGGGAGAACAGGCGGTTCGTGATCTGTCGCGGGATCAGGGAAAGACTGGTGGCGCCGGGGCCGGAGGGCAGGGGCACCTCCCGGAGTAGCGCTCCCGTGGTATCGAAGCGAAAGACACGCCAGTTTCCCCGATCCGCCACCCAGAACGAGCCGTTTCCTGCAGGCCAGAGGACTGGGTATCCACCGTAGAGCTCGCCCGGTCCCTGACCGACCCTCGAGAACAGGAGGGACACCGTGTCGCGGTCCGAGGGGACGATGGCCAGGGGCCGCCGGCCGGCGTCGGCCACGATCCACGTTCCGTCGTCGAGCCTGGTCATGCTTCTCGGATCGAACAGGAGGGGATCCAGCGCGGGGTCGGGACTGCCGGTGCGCACGGATCGCCGGAGCACCAGCGACCACGCGAAGGACGGGTCCGTCGTGGGCGGAACGTCCGAGAGGACGACCACTTCGGGTTCCCCGCTATCCGTGACGGTTCGGGTCACGGCGGGCCCGCTCGGGCCACATCCTCCCACCAGAAGAGCGAGGTGCGCCATCATGGCAAGCGCAGGCCGCGCCACCTCAGCTCCGGGTGCCGATGTAGATCCCCCGTCCCATCAATCCCTCCTCGTCCCTCGTGACGCGGAGGCCCGCGCTCCGGAAGGCGGACATCATGACGTCGCGGGGAAACAGGCCCAGCTCGTGGGTCTCGGACATGCGCTCGATCCCGGTAGCGCGTGCCACGAGGTACTCGAAGTCCAGGCGGGATATGGTGTCCTGGACGGTGGTACGGGACACGCGGCAGACGATGAGGTCCGGGGTTCGGGCCGAGTGCATCATCACGTAGCCGTCCTTCGCGTCCGCGGGCTCAAGCCAGGGCTCCACGATCACGACGCCTCCCGGGCGGGTGGCCGCTGCCAGCCGATCCACGGTCGTCTGCAGGCCGTGCCGATCACGGGCGTATCCGATGGAGCCGAAGAGGCAGAGGACACCATCGTAGGGCTCGTTCACCGTGAACGTCGTCATGTCGCCCAGCGCGAAGTGGCCCCAGGGATTGCGGGCCTGCGCGATGCGCACGAACTCCGGGTCGAGATCGAGTCCGTCCACCTCGAAGCCGGCCCTGCTCACCAGCTCCGCGTGACGTCCGGTACCGCAGCCGACGTCGAGGACGCGGCGGGCCTCCGGGCGGTGCTCCCTGATCAGCTCGACGAGGCGGGCCGCCTCGGACTCGTAGTCCTTGTGCTCCGCATACAGGAGGTCGTAGTGCTCGGCGGCCGGTGCGTAGCTGCTCATGATCCGTGAGGTGGGAGGTTGCCACGGATCATCGGCGGCGGACAGGAGCTCCGCAACACCGGTCCCCGCGGCGATGTCCTCCGGCTCCCTCGGCCGTCGGACCCTGGCCGTTTCCCATCCGCCGCGGAGCGCTACCTGATACCGGTGTCGAAGAGGATGACCACGTCGGTGAACACGTCCTGAACGACGGTCACTTCCTGCTCCGAAGCCCAGGGGAACGGATCGCCCGCTTCGGGTCGGAGAACGTATCCGCCCGGACGGAGGCCCACCCTGAAGCGCCCGCTCTGGTCCGAGCGGATCCGGGTGACGAAGCCGCCCCCGGCCCGATGGACTGCGATCCACGCCTGATAGGGAAGGTCCGGACACGGATCGTCCTGGGTCTGGACGGGACATTGGGGCCCCAGGAGGACGGTCCCCTCGATTCCCTGTGTGGCGTCGGGCCCCAGGAGATCGCCCGTGCCGCAGGCTGCGAGCATGAGCAAGAGGACCGCGATGGACCGGGGATCCCGGGGACGTTCGAGTGTCATGAGTGCGCTCCGCGGCTCGGTGCGAGGTTCTCCCCCTCGAGCAACGATCGGCGTTCTGTGATCGTGACGGTCCTGGAAGACGGCCACGCCTTCGCGTCCTCCGATACCGAGTGCGGTGTCCTCTATCGATCGCGGTCGCCCTATGTGGTCTGCGCCATGACCTCCGCCCGCGCTCGCCACTCGGGTTCGAGGATCGCGTAGACGTCCACGTCCTCGAAGCGTCCCCACTTCAGCAGGTGCTCCCGCAGGGTGCCCTCCCGCACCATGCCCAGCTTCTGCATCACTCGACCCGAAGCGGGGTTCCGGGTGAGGTGTCGCGCGACGATGCGATGGAGATGCAGCTCCCCGAATCCGAAGTCGATCAACGCCCCGGTGGCCTCGGTGGCGTAGCCCCGATTCCAGAAGGGGACACCGATCCAGTAGCCCACCTCTCCTCGCCGATGCACGGGGGCAAGGTGAAGGCTGACCGTGCCGATCAACCCGTCGTCCTCCGTGGTCACGGCGACGGCCAGTCGCTTGCCTGCCTCCCAGGCCGGAAGATGCGCGTCGATCCACGCCTCGGCCATGCCGTCCTCGTAGGGGTGGGGGATGTTCAGGGTCGTGAATGCCACCTCGCGGGATCCCGCCAGGGCCTGGACCCGGGGCGCGTCGGAGGGTGCGAACGGGCGCAGCAGAAGGCGTTCGGTGCGGAGCGTCGGTAGGGCCATGGGCTTCTGCCGTTGAGGGTGGTCGGGAAGCATACGTCGATGCCCGGCTATTTCAGAGCGGCGGCCTCGAACACCTCGAGCATCGCGGACGCCGACGGAGGGTCCAGCACATTGAAGCTGCCCGTCGCCGGATACCCCGTTCCCCCGATGCGCTCCGCGGCGGCGGGCAGGTCGTAGGCGGTGCGGCGGAGCTCCACGGTCGGGCCCAGGAGGACCCAACAGGCACCCGGTTCTCCGAAGGGCATGCCGACGCTGCCCGCGTTCACCACACGCACGTCGCCGACGGTGCGGTCGAACTGCATATGCGTGTGGCCGCAGACCACCGTCGAAGCCGCCACATCCTGGAAGATGGGGCGGAGGAGCTCCTCCGGCGTGAGCCGGGTGAAGATTCGGCGAACGTCCCCAGGCGTGGCGTGGCAGAAGAGCAGGGCCCCGAGGGTCGGGTGGTTCACCCGACAGGTCGCGGGCCACCGGGATATCTCCTCCAAGTGACCCGGATGCAGCGCATCCGCCACCCACCGCATGGCCTCGTGGAAGGCCCTGGGGACGTGACTCAGGTCCTCGCCGTGGTAGAGCCCGAGCACATCGCGCTCTCCGTTGCCGTGGATGAATCGGACAGGAATCGACAGGCCCAGCAGCATCGACAGGCACTCGTTCGGCATGGGTCCTGGGACCACATCCCCTCCCACCACGATCAGGTCCGGACTCAAGGCGCGCAGCTCGTCGAGGACGGCCTCCAGCGCCGGTAGGTTGCCGTGCACGTCGTAGAGCGCCACCACCCGCATCAGGTCCGCCCCTTGTCCCGCCCGCTCCGCCGGGCTCCTCCGCGCCTCACCTGCCCACTCCGCCTGGGCCGACCCTGGTGACAGCCACTACCACGACTGCCGCGACGATGGACTTGAGGACCCCGCCCGCGACGAAGGGCGCGACGCCCTGCCGGAACGCCGCCTCGGCTCCGAGGGTCCACGCCAGCCTGAGCCACCCGAGGCTCAGGATGAGCGCGTGACCGCACATCATGACCGCGAGCGAGGGGACGAGGCGCCGCAGCACGCCGCGGTCGGCCAGCAGGCCGACGGTCGTTGCGGCCAGCGCGAAACCCGCCAGGTACCCGGCGGTCGGCCCCACCAGGTGGGACCAGCCCGAGGCGCCGTCGGAGAAGACCGGGACACCTGCTCCGCCCGCCAGCAGGTAGGCCACGAGGGTGAGCCCGCCGTCCCGTGCTCCCAGGAGGGCTCCGATGACCAGCACCGCCAGGGTCTGGGCGCTCTGGGGAACCGTCGCGCCGGGAATGGCGATGGTCAATCTCGCGGACAGGGCCACCGCCACCACGCCCAGAATCACGATCACCGGGCGCCGAAGCCACCTGGCGCCACGTTCGGGCTCCGCCCGGGGCGGGTCTTCGCTCTGTGCCCTCAGGTTGGCCTCCGGTGACGGTCGCGCTGAGTCGACCACAATGCCCACCTTCGGTCGAGAGGTGCAAGAGCGGCCGACGGTCCGAGAGCCACCGTCGATGAGCGCTCAAAGGAGGAAGGGGACGAAGCGTCTGGTCTGCCGCATGTAGTCCCGGTACTCGTCACCGAACCGCACCAGGTTCTCGGCCTCTTCGGCCCTGGCGGTCGCGATCAGCGCACCAGTCGCGGCGATCGCCGCCAGGATCGCGCCGGGGGTCACGAGCTTGAGGAGGGCTCCCCAGGCGAGGAGGAGAAGGGAGGAGTACATGGGATGGCGGATGTACCGATAGATGCCCTTCGTGACGAGGCTTCCCGTGCTCTCCCACTCGAAGTCGGCCGACGCCTCATCCGCCGGCCTAGACCCGCCCAGGCGACGCAGCAGGACGAGACCCCATACCACGAAGACCACCGAAGCGACCAGCAGTGACCAGGAGACCAGCTGTCGCAGCCCGAACGGGTCGACGAACCAGTAGGGGATGTTGAGCACGAGGAGCGCCAGCGTTGATTCGAAGGCGAAGAAGCGGGGAAAGCCGTGGGACGCTGGGTGGAGAAGCGACCGCCTGGATACCCATACGATGGGAATGGAGGCAAGGGCGAACACGGCGAGACGTATCATGGCTCGACCGTTCGCGGAAACTCCTGCCGGTAGTCCTCGAGGGCGGCGGCCACCACGGCTTCGGCGTGGCGTCGGCCATACGGCTCGTGCACGGTCACGGAACCGGAGGACTCAGGCCGCAGCTTGTAGGTCGAGAAGTAGTGGATGAGCCTTCCCACAAGGACGTCCGGCACCTCCTCGATCTCACGGATTTGTCCGAACACCGGGTCGTCGTCCAGTATGCCGATGATCTTGTCGTCGGCAAGCCCGCCATCCACCATGGGAATCCCGCCCACGACGCGGGCCGACACGATGACCTCGGCTCGAGCGATGGGTCGCTCGCTCAGCACGCAGATATCCAGCGGATCCAGATCTCCTCCGGCCACTCCGGACATAAGCTCCGCGACGCCCTCGGCTGCGTACGTTTGCGGGATGAATCCGTAGAGGGCCGGAGGAAGGGATGAAGTGCGCTGCGCCCGGTCCACCCTCAGGTATCCGGTCGACTTGTCGACCTCGTATTTCACGAGATCGAAGGGGGTGATCTCGATGTAGGCGTAGAGCTCACCCGGGGGATTGGGCCCGGGGCTCAGTCCGTGCCACGGATGCGGGCGGAACTCGGAATAGCCTCGGCTCATTCTGCCTCTCGTTGGTGGTTCGGAATGACCAGGGCTCACTGGCCGGTCGACCTCATGGGCCTCGGCCCTTGCGACAGACGCCGAGCAGGTGCGGGCTCAGACCCCGGAGCGACGGTTCGGCCTCGACCGCGGCGGCTGCGCGAAGCAGATCGGCCCGTGTCCGGTCATGGCCCCACCGCTCGTCGAAATCACTCAATAGGAAGCCGGGACCCTCCAGGCCGAACAAGCCCTCGACCTCGAGGCCGGACTCAAGCAGCTCCTCCTCGAATTCCTCCGGCCTGTGGAAATAGGCGGTCGTGAAGTAGCCCGGGTGCCCCTCGTCGTTCCTGTGCTGACCGGTCCGAAGATCCTGCTCCACGATCGCCGCAAAGCGGGGATCGGCCAGGTAGTCGTGGGTCAGCCCGTCCAGGAGCGAGGCCCATCGGGTGATGCACACGGCGAACAGGATGCCTCCGCTCCTCAATACCCGTGCGGCCTCCTGGAGGGCCCGCGCCCGATCCTCAGAGACCGTCAGGTGGTACAGCGGTCCCATGAGGAGAACGAGGTCAGCGGACGCCTCGGCGAAGGGAAGATCACGCGCATCGCCGACCCGGGCTGAGGCCAGCGGGGCGCTCGACGATCCACTGCGCTCCCGCGCCAGGTCGACGAGTCGCTCCACCGGGTCCAGCAGGTGGACGTCATGGCCGAGGGAGGCCAGCCAGAATGCGTAGGCACCGGCTGCCCCCCCCACGTCGAGAACGACCGCCGGGGGAGGCGGAGCGAATCGCTCGATCAACGCTCGGGTCCGCTCCGCCTCCAACCTGGACGGACCACGGGAAAGCCGATCCTCCTCGGGCTGCAGGTCGTAGTAGGACTGAACGGCGGAGTCGAGCTTCGGGCCGCGCTGCTCCATCCTGGTCATCTCCCCAGAACCACGTCCGCCACCAGCGGTCGGTGGTCCGACGCCACGGGATCGGTCAGCAGTCGGTGGTTCAATACCTCGAAGGAATCGGCGGGACGAAGAAGGGCGAAGTCGATCTCCCGCGCCGGCGCCCACGATGGGAACGTCAGGTGGTCGTCGCCCTTGTCCAGGATCCACCAGCCCTCCTCGAGGCGAGCCATGACCGCGGAGCCCGGCGTGGAGTTGAAATCCCCGACGAGCATCACCGGCCCCTGCTCCTCGGTCAGGTGCGCCTCCAGATGCTCGGCCTGAGCCAGACGCTCCTCCTCCGTGGCGTAGAAGTGGATTCCCACGAAGCGCAGCGTGCGGAGAGTCCTCGGGGAGCGGACCGTGACGCTCAGGGCGGTCCGCGGCTCCGCCCCGGGTGGCAGCCGGAGATTCTCCGACTCGACGACGGGCCATCGAGAAAGGACCGCCATCCCGTAGGATCCGCCCTGATAGGGCATGAAGCTCCCGAACACGGAGGTGAGTCCGGTCAGGCGCCCCAGCTCGGCGGCCTGGTCCACGCCGCCGGTCCGTTCCGTCACGCTGTCGATCTCCTGAAGCGCTACAAGGTCCGGATCTGCGCGTCGAATCAGGTCCGCGATCCGCACCAGGTCCACCACCGAGTCCATTCCTTCGCCATGGTGGATGTTGTAGGCCATGACCCGGAGAGTGTCCGGAGGCGGCATGGAGTCGGCGGGGGCGCGCTCCGCCGGAGAGCAGCCGGGGACGACGACGAGGGCGGCAGCCGAGACCAGCAAGAGTGGGAGGCGCATGTCCGGGTGCTCTGGAACGACGGCGTGGGTCCGTCCGGCAAGGGAGCGAAACCCTGATGGTCCGTGCACCCGACTCGGCCCGCAACCCTCACCACGGACGGAGCCGGGGGGTCGCAAAGGTTGACAAGAATGTTTTTACGTAAAAGTTTAACTTAATGCCATCATCTACCAGCCTACCGGCGCTGGAGCCGGTCGAGGAGGCGGACAGAGCCGGGCTGCTGCTCCATCCGCTCCGTCAGAGGATCCTCTCGGAGGCCCGTGAGGCGTCCACCGCCGCCGAGATCGCCAGGCGGGTCGGTGCCCCGCCGCAAAAGGTGAACTACCACGTTCGCACGCTGGCGGATGCGGGCTTCCTGCAGCCAGCGGGCGAGGGCCGCAAGCGCAATCTGATCGAGAAGCGGTACCGCGCGAGCGCCCGGTCGTACCTGCTCCTCCCGCAGATCCTCGGGGAGATGAGCCCCCGGGGGCTGAGGGATGCGGACCGACTCAGCGCCGCCTATCTCCTGCGGCTCAGCGCATTGCTTCAGGAGGAGCTCTCGGCCTGGCTCGATCCCGACGCGGACGCCCCGGAACGGGTACCGACCCTTTCACTCGAGGCCGAGGTCCGCTTCGACTCGGCTCGGCAGAGGTCGATGTTCGCGGACGCCCTGCAAGGGGCGGTGACCGAAGTCATCGCCCGATACACGGCTCCGGCGCGCGATGAGGAGGGCCGGCCTCGGACCGGCCAGCCCTACCGATTGCTAATAGGATGCTATCCCGTGCCGGGCCCCGAAGACGGCTAGTCGAAGCTAAGGAGAGGCGAGAATGAGCGAAGAGGCGGAGTTCGAGCACACCGGACGGGTGATCCGCGACGAGATCCGGATCGCGGCGGCGCCGGAGGATGTGTACCGGGCCTGGTCCGACCCCGGAACGGTGACGGGCTGGTTCGTGGGTCGGATGGAGGGACGCATGGAGGAGGGGGAGACCGTCACTTGGCATTGGAGCAGGGAGGACCCCGGCATGTCCCAGCGGGTCCTGGTGGCCGAGCCTCCGCATCGACTGGTCACCGCCATGGATCTGCCCCGGGGCGTGTCGTACCTGGAGGTGACCATCGAGCAGGAGGGAGGCCACTCGGTCCTCCGCCTGGTCCAGTCGGGCTTCGGCGAAGGCCCCGAATGGGACGACGAGTGCGAGGCCATGCTCTCGGGGTGGATGATGGCGCTGGCCGTCCTGAAGTTCTTCGCCGAGCGGTACTTCCGCCGCAGACGCAGAGAGATCGTCGTGCTGGGCGACGCGCCGTTCGACCGGGAGGATATCCTGGAGCTCCAGCGCACCGAGGGAGGACTGGCGCGATGGTTGACCCGTTCCGGTGCGCCAGGTAAGCAGGTCGGCGAGCCCGTGCGTCTCGTCTTCGAGGACGGCACGACCCTCACCGGGACCGTCCTGCGCCACACCGCCTACGAGACGCTGTGGAGCTGGGACGAGATCGAGGGGGTCGTGGAGATCAAGGCCTTTCGAGGCGCTCGCTGGGGCAGCAAGGTCGGGATCCGCGTCAGCTCGTGGATGGAGAGCGTGGCCGAGCTGGCGGAGATCGAGGGGTGGCTGACCACCGCGGTCGGCAAGCTCACCGCTCTGCTGACGGAGCGGACGTCATAGGACGGCGGCCACCGTCCTGCAGCAGCTCGGTCAGCGTCACGAAGCGGTACCCTCGCGCCCGGAGAGCGGACAGGATCTCCCTCAACGCCGACCGCTCCTCCGTCCGGGAGGGGATTTCGACGTGCAGGAGGATGATGGACCCCGGCCTCACGTTCTCGAGAACGTGCCATGTCATGCCGTCCGCGTGCGCGTGGTAGGTGTCAGGCTCGAGATCCCACAGAACGACGGGTCTGTCACGGCTCCGCAGATACAGCGGAAGCCCGATCAGGCGCTTGCCGTACGGCGGACGTAGGTAGATGTCGCCCTCATGACCCGCGGCGCGGATCAGGGCGTCCGTAGCCTCGATCTCTCGACGGATGAATGACGGCGACTTGAGCAAGAGTGGATCGTGACGGAAGGAGTGATTCGCGAGATCGTGGCCCCGGGCGACGATCTCTCTGGCCAGGTCGGGATTCCGTTGGACCCCGGCACCGACCACGAAGAACGTGGCCTCCGCATCGAACTCGTCGAGGGTGGCCAGAACGGAGTCGGTGAAGAACGGGACGGGGCCGTCGTCGAACGTGAGGGCCACCACGGAGGCGGGGGTCTCGGCCCGTGTGATCAGCTCGGCGAACAGCTGGTGCGCTCGGGACTTGCTGAGGGTGAAGGCTCCCCAGGCGGTCGACAGCAACACCAGTGGTGTCACGACGGCGGGAACCACGACGCGCTTCATCATGAAGCGTTGATTGCGCAAACACCGTGCCCGAAGCGTCGAGGGCCCTCGCCCGTCAGGACCGATCCCCCGCGCCGGTCAGGACCGAGGCCCCATCGCTCAGGCCGCCAGGGGCCGACGCACCACCAGTGACCAGGTGAGCCGGATCACGAGACGTAGCCGGCGAGCAGCAGGTGGAACCGCCGTGAGCGCACGATGAGCCCGAGCGGCGTCGCGACAAGCCACGAGGCCGCCCACGAGCCAAGGGCTCCAGAGCTCCGACCGGCAAACACGTGACAACACCTTCATCGACGTCACCTTACCTCCACCTCCGTGCCACGCCCACGCCGAGGAACCACGTGCCGGCGTCCGGGTCCCACCCCGTGTTGAGGTCCAGCTGGGTGTCGGCATCCGCGAGATACGCCAGCCCGGCCTCGACGACGTGGCTGTCCCCTCCGTCGGAGAAGAAGCCGGCGTAGCCGGCGTAGACGCTCATCCCTTCCGCGTCCGGCACGGCGAAGCCGGGCGTGACGATGACCGTCAGCGTGCCCTCCCCGAAACCGTTCAGGGGCGCGCCGTACCCTACGTTGACCGCCAGACCGACCTCCTCCGACAGCGCGCGCTCGAGGACGAACGTGCCCCAGGCGGTCACCTCGTTCGCCGTGAACGCGTCGCCGCCTGTCGGGAGGGTCGCTCCAGCCACCACCGCTGTCCTCAAGTCCGCATCGTCCGGCGACAGGGCCAGCTTCACCCCGGCCCCGACGTCCTGGATTCCTTCGTCATGCGGCACGTCCCCCCTCTGGAACACCACCGAGTTGGGGTAGAAGCGCAGCTCCAGGCCGGCGAGGCCCACGCGCACGAGCGCCTGCCCCGCGCTGAAGAGCGTAGCCGGCCCTCCTCCGTCGTAGGCCACTCCCGCCTCCAGCTGCCACACGCCCTCGGCCAGGACGTGAGCACCGTCTCCCAGGCCCGGCCGGTCCGATGCGATGGTGGGAGTCGGGCCAGGCCCCGAAGCGCTCTCCTGGGCGCCGATTCCCCCGGGGAGCATCGCAGCCGCGGCCGCCATGAGGAACAGGGTCCCCTGGAGGGCAGGGCGGTCGTATCCCGAGCGTGTTCGGCGTCGGACCTCGTTCGTCATCGTCTCCTCCTCGTCACCACGGGTCCGATCCCCGCGACCTGGAGGGCCGCATTGAAGGCCGCCACGTCTTCGCTCAACACCATCTGCAGCCTGTCCAAGAGGGGCTGGGTCTCGGCCGCCAGGTCCTCGAAGCGCTGGCGCGCGCCCTCCGTGGGCCTGCCGTACGAAGTGGTGACGTGGCTGTACAGGTACGCGAGCTGGTCGTCCAGCTTGGGCGGGAAGTTGATGGGATCCTGCCCCGTCTCGCTCCTCGTCTGGATCAGGGCCTCCTCGATCTCCGTCAGCCGCTCGCCCATGGCCCGGGTGCGCTCCCTGAGGTCCCGGACCAGGGCCGCGTCGTGCTCCGCCTCCTCCGCCCGCTTCACCAGCGCTTCGGTCTGCTCGTGGACCGATCGGATGGTCCTGACGGCGTCGTGGACCTCGGTGAGTCGATCCCGCACCTGCATGGTCAGCGCGAACTGGGCCTCGAGGTCCTCAGCGGTGACGTCGGTCACTCGAGGGTCGGTCCTCAACTGCAAGCTCACGGACTGCGTGACGGCCTCGGTGGCGGACTCGGCGCGCACGCGCACCGTATAGGCGCCCGGGGGTGCCACCGCGCCACCGGTATTGGCCAGGGAGAACTGGGCGTCCTCGATGACGTCGGGTCCCGGGTAGCGAAGGTCCCACACGAGGCGGTTCATCCCCGCCTCGACCTCCAGATCCTCCTCCTCGAGGTTCGCGTCCTCGGTCACACCCTGGGCCTCGCTTCCGACCGCGACCTCCTCCAGGCCGCCCGACCCTTCGCCGGAGCCGGCGTCTTCCCCGAGCCGTCCCTCGAATCGCCGGAGCACGGCTCCCTCGTCGTCCAGGACCTCGATCTCCACGGTGCCGAGCGCCGCCTCGCCCAGCCAGAAGTGCACGACCGCTCCCGTCGGGGGGTTCTCCGGCGCGCGGTCGCCTCGATGGCCCCGAAGCTGCGCCAGGGTCGCTTCACGGGGCTTGAAGACGTGGAGCGCCCGGCCGCGGACGTCGTCGGTCAGCTCGTGGAGGGGCGTGAGATCGTCCAGGATCCAGAAGGACCGGCCCTGGGTGGCCACCACGAGATCCTGACGGTGCACCCTGAGGTCGGTGATGGGAGTCCGGGGCAGGTTCAGCTGCAGCGACTGCCAGTGCGCGCCGTCGTCGAAGGAGGCGAACATCCCGAACTCCGTGCCAGCGTAGAAGAGTCCCTCGCGGCCCGGATCCTCCCTTACGACGCGCACTGGGTGGTCCGCAGGGATGCCGTTCCGGCCGTCGGTGAGGAGGCGCCAGCTGCCACCCCAGTCGTTCGTCAGGAAGACGTAGGGCCGGAAGTCGTCATCCCGGTAGCGGTAGACGGCCATCACAGCGCGGCCGGGCCGGCGCGGGCTGAGATCGATAGAGTTGACGGTGCCCTGGGACGGCATGTCCCGCGGGGTGATGTCGGTCCAGGAGCCCCCGCCGTCGCGGGTGACGTGCACCCGACCGTCATCGGTACCCACCCACAGCTCGTCGGCGTCCTCGGCGGACTCCGACAGGACGAACACGGTGTTGTAGACCTCCACGCCCGTATGGTCGTGCTGCAGCGGCCCGCCTGGGAGGCCCTGTTGGTCGGGGTTGTCGGTGGTGAGGTCCGGCGAGATGGTCTGCCAGCTCATCCCTCCGTCGGTGGTGCGGTGGACGTGCTGGGAGGCGTGGTACACGACCTCCGGATCGTGCCTGGATACGAGGATGGGGGCGTTCCACTGGAAGCGGTACCTGGCGTCCCGGGGTGCCACGCCGTCCCCCATCTGCGGATAGAGGATCATGTTCCGGCTCAGCCCCGACCTGAGGTCCGAGCGATCGATCTGACCGATGTAGTTCCCTGCCCACACGATGTGCGCCGAGTCGGGATGGGGGTGCACCGAGATGTGCCCCGACTCGGCGCCGCCCACGCTGAACCAGTCCTGCTCCGGCGTGAGATCTCCGTCGACAGCGGACGACACCGAGATGGTCGAGTTGTCCTGTTGGGCGCCGTACAGCCGGTAAGGCCACTGGTTGTCCACCTCAGCCCGGTAGAGCTCCGCGGTGGGTTGGTTGTGCATCGTGGACCAGCTGCGCCCACCGGTGAGGCTCACCTGGGCGCCGCCGTCGTTGCCCACGACCATGGCTTCGGGGTCGTCCGGGTGGATCCACAAGGCGTGCACATCGCCGTGAGGCACGCTGACGCGCTCCCAGGTCCGGCCGGCGTCGATGGAGCGGTACATCCCCGTGTTGAGGACGTAGACGGTGTTGCGGTCTACGGGATCGGCGATGAGGTGGCTGTAGTACCAGTGCCGCTGCCGGAAGCGTCGGTCCCGGTTGATCTTGGTCCACTCCTCGCCTCCGTCGTCGGAGCGGTAGATGCCTCCGTGGGGGTCCGGCGCGTTGACGAGGGCCCACACCCGCTCGGGGTCCGCCGGCGATACCGCCAGGCCGATGCGTCCCACGAGCCCCTCCTCCGGCAGGCCGTTGTCCGTGCCCGGGGCAGTGAGCTCCGCCCAGGTGTCGCCACCGTCCGTGCTGCGCCACACACCGCCGTCCTCGCTGGCGTCGACGAGGGTCCAGGGCTTCCGCTCCGCTCGCCACATGCCCGCGTAGATGATCCGCGGGTTCCGGGGATTCATGGCCAGGTCCACCGCACCCACCGAGTCCGCCACGAACAGCACGCGCTCCCAACTCGTGCCACCGTCGATGGTCCGGAAGACGCCCCGCCCTTCGTTCTTGCCGAACGGGTTGCCCAGGGCCGCAACGAAAGCCACGTCGGGGTCACGGGGGTCCACGGCGATCTTCCCGATGAGGCCCGCGTCCCGGAGGCCCCGGAACGCCCACGTCTTGCCTCTGTCCGTGGACCGCCACACGCCCCGGCCGATGCTCACGTTCCCCCGGATGCCCGCCGAGCCCGTGCCCACCCAGATGACGTTGGGATCGCCCGGGGCCACCTCCACCGCGCCGACGGAGCCCACGGGCAGGAAGTCGTCGGTGAGGTTGGTCCACGCCTCCCCCGCGTCCTCGGTGAGCCAGACGCCCCCGCCCGTGGTGCCCATGAGGTAGGCGAAGGGGTCGTCGGCGAAGCCGCCCACGGCGGTTACCCGCCCGCCTCGGAAGGGCCCCACCGAGCGGTACTCGAAGGCCTCGAGCAGGTCCGGGTGGACGGTCGCGTTGGACTCGCTCTCCTGGGCGGCGAGGGGCGCGGAGCATACGAGGGTGCCGAGGATCAGGATCGAGGCTCGAAGCGACATGGAAGGCGGGCGCGGGTTGGTGGACGGTTCAGACTCGGGCGGGCGGGAGCGCAGCCGAGAGGCCCCCGACCGGGAGCCAGGTGGAGGGTAGGCAACCCTCCGTGGGGAGGGCAAGGCGCTGGCGGGCCGCTCTGGCGCACCACGATGCCGCTGTCGCGGGCTTCCGGGCGCTGCGAGATTCAGAACCATGCACACGGACATCGCCATCATTGGCGGCGGCATCGTGGGGCTCGCCACGGCCCGGGCGCTCGTGGAAGAGGAGGGCATTGCCTCGATCCGAGTCCTCGAGAAGGAGCAGGCCATCGCGCTCCACCAGAGCACGAACAACAGCGGAGTCCTCCACGCGGGGCTCCAGTACTCTCCCGGCTCGACCAAGGCCCGCCTGGCCCGTGAAGGCATCCTCAGGATGACCGAGTACTGCCGCCACCACGACCTCCCCCACGAGATTTGCGGGAAGCTGGTGGTGGCCGTGGAGGACTCCGAGCTCCCCCGGCTGGACGCCATGCTCCAGCGGGGCAGAGCCAACGGACTGCAGGGGCTCCGGCGGCTGGGGCCGCAGGAGGCCCGCAAGGTCGAGCCCCACGTGCGCTGCGTGGCCGCCATCCAGGTGCCCGAGGAAGGCATCGTGAGCTTTCGGGCGGTCTGTGATCAGCTCGCCCGGGACGCTGAGGCCGGGGGCGTCGAGATCCGCACCGGCACCTGCGTCCACGGCATCGTGCGCAGTCGAAAGGGCTGGCGCATCGCCACCGGAGCCGGAGACTTCAGCGCCGGCGTGCTGGTCAACTGTGCGGGCCTGTTCACCGACCGGATCGCCCGGCTGGCCGGAGAGCGTCCCGAGGGTCGCATCCTGCCTTTCCGGGGTGAGTATCAGCGCCTTCGCCACGAGCGGGAGCACCTGGTCCGTCACCTGGTCTATCCGTTGCCCGAGCCGGGCTTTCCCTTCCTGGGGGTCCACCTCACCCGCCGAGTCGACGGAGGCATCGACGCCGGACCGAACGCCGTCCTGGCCTTTGCGCGGGAAGGATACGGGAAGGGGGACGTGAGCCCACCGGACCTTGCCGAGGCGTTCCTCTTTCCGGGGCTGTGGCGCTTCGCGCTTCGGCATCGTCGCATGGTCGCCCGGGAATTGACCCGGTCGTTCCGCCGAGGGCGGTTCATCGATGCGCTGCGTCGTCTGGTTCCGGAGCTCCGGGCCGACGACCTGGTGCCGGGCGGCGCCGGGGTGCGTGCTCAGGCCGTGCTCCCCAGCGGCGATTTCGTGCAAGACTTCCACTGGATCGAGAGATCAGGCGCCGTCCACGTCCTCAACGCTCCGAGCCCGGCAGCCACGGCCTCCCTGGCCATCGGCTCCGAGATCGCGCGCCGGGCCAGGAGGGCGCTCGCGGCGTGAGGTGATCCAGTACGGACGGGCCGCTCACCCGCCCAGGAGGCTCCGGGCGGCCTGGCCGATGAGGTAGCCCCAGTAGTTACCCAGCGCATAGCCGAAGAGGCCCACGGCGACACCGGGCAGAAGCCGGTCCCGGTAGCCCCGGGCCGTGGCCATGGCGATGGCGGAGCCGGCCCCGCCCACGTTGGCCTGGGATGCCACGGCGAGCGTGCCGAAATCCAGGCCCACGAGACGTCCCACGGTGAAGATCACCACCCCGTGCACCGCCACCGTGGTCATCGCGAAGTAGAAGACACCCGGTCCCACGTCGAAGATGTTGGCGATCACCGAGCGGGCACCGTTGCTCGCCAGGAAGAGCAGCACGAGGTAGTTGCCCACCACCGCCGCGCCGGTCAGGCGCTTCACCGCGGGAAGCTGGGCGAGGAGCAGCGCCAGCGTCGTGAGCCACAGCACCTCGGGGAGGCCAGCCACCAGGGCTCCCAATCGCTCGGCCCCCCACACGGTGCCAATGCCCAGCGCCACGAGCGCCGCCACGTCGGTGATCTTCATGGACCGGGCGCTGGCGTAGAGCGTCCTGTGCAGAGCGTCCGTCTCTTCGTGATCGGCGTCACCGGCGGCGGGGCTCTTCGCCGGGTCGTGACGTCGTGAGCCTGGGGAGGCCGCGGGGCCGCCGGCGAGCGACCCGCCCGCGCCTTCGGCCTGCGGATTCCACCGGCCGAGGAGCGCCGGCACGACCAGACACGCGGCCATCCATACCGCGGTGATGATGACGTCCGCAGCGATGCCGGCGGTGAAGAGGTCGCTGCTGGTGTCGAAGGCCTCACCCAGGGCGGCGAAGTTCACGCCCCCGCCCGTGTACGTGCCGGCGAACTGCCCGGAGAGCTTCCATGTTTCCGGCCCGACGAGCCCGGACCACAGCAGCCCGCCAACGACCGCGCCCACCGCGGTGCCCACCGCGCCGATCCCGAAAGCACCTGCCATCCGGGGCCCCGCCTTCAGCACAGTGCGCACGTCCACGCTGAACAGGATGAGGGCGATGCCGACGCTCACGCCCGGGCCGACGAGGAAGCGGTAGGTCGCCGACTCCCCCGGCAGGACGCCGGTATTGGAGAGCACCATCCCCCCCATGATCCCCAGGAAGGCGGCGCCCAGCGACCGGGCCGCGTGGTATCGCTCCTCCAGGAGGACGGCCACGTAGACGACCCCGGCCAGGACCACCAGGACGGCGACGGGATCGGTGATCAACGAGCAGCTCTCCGGACTCCGGTGCGGCGACGAAACTGCGAGCGAGCGAATCTAGGACCGACTGGATGATCGCGCCCCCCCCAACTCCACCCTCCCGGGACGTGGCGGCGCAGGCTAGTGTGGGGGCCATGAACGGACTCGTCTCTTCGGGCCATCCCCTGGTATCGGAGGCTGCCGCCCTCCTCCTGCGGGAGGGGGGCAACGCCTTCGATGCCGTCGTGGGCGCCGGCTTCGCCAGCACGGTTGCCGAGCCCCTGCTCAACAGCCCGGGAGGGGGTGGCTTCGTCCTGGCCCGTACGGATCGGGGGGAGGAGGTGCTCTTCGACTTCTTCGCCGACGTCCCAGGACTCGGGGGCGGAGCCGTCGACGCCGGCGGGCTCGACTTCCCGTCCATCGTGGTGACCTTCCTCGGCGCCGAGCAGGTCTTCCACGTGGGGATGGCGTCCGCCGCGGTGCCCGGTACCCTCAAAGGGCTCCTCCACGTCCATCGTCGACTCGGCCGCATGCCCCTGGCGGACGTGCTGGCGCCGGCGGTCCGTCTCGCCCGCGA
Organism: Gemmatimonadota bacterium; assembly: GCA_039589955.1. Classification (GTDB taxonomy): domain Bacteria; phylum Gemmatimonadota; class Gemmatimonadetes; order Longimicrobiales; family Gaopeijiaceae; genus SZUA-318. The sequence continues at coordinate 21,843 of JBDHGI010000002.1, forward strand.
AGGCGTGGTCGTCAATCCGTTCCAGGCCCACCTGTCCGAGCTGCTGGAGCCCATCATCCGGAGCTCTCCCGAGGCGCTCGGCTACTACACGGAGGACGACGGCAGGCTCTCGGGACCGGGCCGGCGGTATCGGAATCCCGAGCTGGCGGGATTCCTGGAGGAGCTTCCGAGGGATCCGGAGAGCCTCTACGTGGGGGATCTGGCCCACGAGGTCGCTCACGCCATGCGGGAGCGCGGCGGCCTCCTGACCCGGGAGGACCTGGAGCGCTACCGCGTCATCGAGCGGACTCCCCTCACGGTGCGGTACCGGGGGAGGCGCATGCTCACCAACCCCGCCCCCTCGCTGGGCGGACCCCTCATGGCCCTGGCTCTCAGCCTCCAGGAGTCCGTCGAGCTTCCCTCCGACGGGTGGGGGACGCGCCGACATCTCCGGACGCTTGGGGCCGTGCTGACGGAGGTCGACAGGATCCGGGCCCTCGGCGGGCCCCTGCCGGTCGTGGGCTCCACGGCCCATGACGAGGCGTCGGCGGTCGTGAGGACCTCCACGGGCGGGACCACCCACATCAACGTCGCAGACGGCGAAGGCAACGTGGCCGGATTCTCGGCCTCAAACGGAGAGGGCTGCGGGTACTTCGTGCCGGGCACCGGCGTCATGCTCAACAACATGATGGGAGAGGACGACCTCCATCCCGACGGGTTCCATGGTGGCGAACCGGGCTCGAGGATCTCGTCCATGATGGCGCCGTCGATGGTGGTGGAGGACGGTCGGGTTCTCGCCGCCGTCGGCACCGGAGGCTCCAAGCGGATCCGCACCGCGCTCCAGCAGGTGATCACCAACTTGGTGGACTTCCGCCTTCCTGTTGCAGAGGCGGTGGACCGCCCTCGGCTGCATCTGACCCAGGGCACGTTCCACGTCGAGCCCGGATATCCACCGGAGGCGGTGGAGACCCTCGGCACCCTGGGGGAGATCGTCGTCTGGGAGGCCAAGAACCTCTTCTTCGGGGGCGTCCACACGATCCTGCCCGACTCGGCCACCGGGGCGGGAGACCACCGCCGGGCGGGACACTTCATGAAGGTGGACTGACGTAGGGTCGAGTGGGCTCCGGGTAGGAGGCTTGCTCGGCCGGGCCGCTAAACACCCGTCGAGCGAGCCGTCGCCGGATCGGCCTACTCGAACCCTTCGTAGGTCGCCTTCATGTCCTCCTTCGAAAGCACACGGAAGGCCATCAGCGTCTCGGTGCGCTCCAGCCCCCGCACCTTCGCGATCCGCTCCGTGACCACGTCCGCTACCAGCTCCCAGCGGGGGACCTTGATGCGGGCCACGAGGTCCCACTCACCGGTCACGGAATACACTTCGTCCACGCCCTCGAACTCGACGATGGTCCGAGCGGCCTCGGGAATTTGGTCCCGCTCGCAGCGGATCATGACAAGTGCGGAGATCATCTCGGATCCTCGGGTTGAAGGAGAGGCCTTACGACGACGCGGCCGACCCGTCCGCCAGGAAGTTCCCTATGGCCACGGAGATCTCCGCGGGCGCGTCCTCCTGGATGTAGTGCTTGGCGTCGAGGCGGTGCGTGTGGACGAGATTGAAGTCCTCCCGGAATCGCTCCATGAAGGCACGAGGGAAGGCGATATCGTGGATGCCCCACGTGAGGAGAAGGGGAACATTGGCCAGACGGTCCCCGACCTCGTCGCTCAGCTCACCCAGCCAGCGGCCCGCCTCGAGAAGCTGTCGGGGGAGCTCCGCCACGCCGATGCGGCTCTTCGGCGTGGGCAGCGCCTCCCGGTAATGGTGCATCACCTCATCGGCCAGCGGATGCTTCACCGCGAAAGGCATGATCCTCTCGACGAAGAAGTTCCGCCGCAGGATCTGACTTTGCATGGGCGCGCTGCTCATCACGTACGAGAAGGCCTTCATGTGCCAGGAGTCCAGCGGCCAGTACCACGTGTTGCCCATGACCAGGGCTCTCAGGCGCGAGAGATCGTCCAGGGCGACGCTCATGCCGATGGGCCCACCCCAGTCCTGCCCCATGATGGTGAGATCCCTGAGGTCGAGGTGGCGGACCAGGGCCACGACCACTTCGGCGTGCTCGCGCGGCGTGTACGAATAGTCCTCGGGATGCACCGACAGCCCGAAGCCCGGGTAATCCACCGCAATGCACCGGAACCGCTTGCGCAGGCGGATCACGATCCCCCTGTACAGGAAGCTCCACGTAGGGTTTCCGTGGAGGAAGAGGATCGGGGGACCCGAGCCTTCGTCGATATAATGCACCGGGCCCACGGCGCTCTCGAACCACCTGGATTCGAAGGGGAAGAGCCGCGGGTCGGGTTTGAACGGTGGGATGTGTGCCATGCTCTGCTTGCCGGCGGTGGTGCCTCGAGAGAAGACTACCGAAGGATGCGCCTGTCGCCCCTCGGAAGAAAGGACCCCCGTGCTCGGAGGGCGGCCCACCTCCTCCTACGTGCGGGGCCGGGCTCCGGTGCCAAGTTAAGGTGACGGCGGCGGTGGCCCGAGGCCATGGAGTCCGGCAGCCTCGCCCGCCACCGGCCCATCCTGGTATTCTTAGTACTTCCGCATCCGGCACCACGGCACAGAGGAACCATGCCCATCGCGACGCCCAGTCAGTTCCGACAGATGCTCGACGCCGCCCAGGAGGGCGGGTATGCCTATCCTGCCATCAACGTGACCTCGATCATCACGCTGAACGCGGCCATGAAGGGGTTCGCCGAGTCGGGCTCGGACGGGATCATCCAGTTCTCCACCGGCGCCGGACAGTTCGCTTCGGGGCTGGCCAACAAGGACGCCGCCGGTGGCTGCATCGTCCTGGCGGAGGCCGCCCACCTGCTTGCGGAGCAATACGACGTCCTCGTCGCGCTGAACACGGATCACTGTCAGCCGGAGAAGGCCGAGGGCTTCCTGAAGCCCCTCATCGAGGCCACCGCCGCCCGACGGGCCCGAGGCGAGAGCAACCTGTTCCAGAACCACATGCTGGACGCGTCGGCGCTGCCCCTCGAGGAGAACATTGCGATCTCCAGGGAATACCTGCGTCTGTGCGCCCAGAACGAGATCATCCTCGAGGTCGAGGCGGGCGTGGTCGGTGGCGAGGAGGACGGCGCCGCCGGCTCCGCGGACACTCCGCAGGAGAAGCTGTACACGACCCCAGAGGACATGCTCGCGGTGTACGAAGCTCTCCACGAGATCGGACGATTCACCTTCGCGGCCACGTTCGGCAACGTCCACGGACACTACAAGCCCGGTGCGGTCAAGCTGCGCCCCGAGATCCTCCAGGAGGGCCAGGCGGCTGTGACGGCGAAATACGGGGCGGACGCCGAGATGGACCTGGTGTTCCACGGCGGAAGCGGAAGCCTGCTGGAGGAGATCCGCGAGACGTTGGAGTACGGGGTGGTGAAGATGAACGTCGACACGGATACGCAGTACGCCTTCACCCGCCCCATCGTGCATCACATGATGAAGGGGTACGACGCGGTCCTGAAGATCGACGGGGAGATCGGTGACAAGAAGCTCTACGACCCGCGGAGCTACCTGAAGGCGGCGGAGCAGGGCATGTCCGAGCGTGTCGTCGTGGCGTGCAGCGATCTGCTCAGCGAGGGCAAGTCCCTCTTCGGGCAGATCTGAGCGGTCCGCTCTCAGCGCTCCGTCGCGCTATCGACGCTCGCCCACGTCGAGACGAACGATCCGGGGCACGTCGAGCTCTCCCAACTCCACTCCGTAGATACGCTCCTTGCCGACTACCTTCAGCTCGAGATCGACGGGAAGGTCGACCCGACCCAGGGGAGAGAGGTCTCCATCCAGGACGTCCCACCGTGCGAAGGAAGCACCCACGATCTCTCGGCGCAGCCAGACCGATCCGTCATCGCCGGCCAACACCGACGTCACCGGCGGTTGGTGCTCCGGCCACCGGATCTGTTCCTCGATCTCCCTCGCCACAGAGGCCACCGTGGCATTCATGCTCTCTGCCCAGCCCTGGGCCATCGCCAGCGCGATGGAGTCGACCTGTCCGTCCGTCAGGGGAACCGGGTCGTACGGCAAGGTGGCGGTTTGGAGGGTGTCGCCGTCGAGACCCAGGCGCGCCACCCGATAGGTCGCGGCGTCACCGCCGGTGTGGGGCTGCCGGTCCACGACGATCAGCGAGGCGCCCGTCGGCGGGGCGCTGAGCAGCGGCGCCCAGGCGAGCGGGTGCGCGCCGGATCGACCCCTCTCCCGATAGCGCACGGAATAGAGGCGACCCTCCAGATCCAGGACGGCCAGCGTGTCCGTCACCACACCGTCTCTCGACGCCTTCAGCCAGGTCTCCCGGGTGACGCTCCCGCCGGTGATCGCGCTGTTGGGAGCGGGAGCTACGGCAGCGACGAATCCATCGGCCAACGGAAAGATGGGCCGCACTCCGAACGCCGAGGATCCGTCGTTGATGTTGAAGGAGATGAGGGTCCCGAACTCGCCGGCGGACGAGAAGAGGTGGATGCCGCGCTGGAAGTCCGTCACGGCCAGGGAATCCCCTCGCCATGACAGAAGCCCCGGGATTCGAAACTCGCCGGGCCCGTCCCCGCGGCTCCCCACGACTCGGGAGAACGACCCATCCGGGTCGAACGCGACGACGCGCGCGAACTGCGGCTCGCTGAGGTAGACGTGTCCGTCTCCGGACACGGCCACCCCCCAGACGCTGGAGAGGGCTCCTTCGCCTTCCTGGTCGCCGAACTCGGTGGATCGAGTCACGACGAGTTCGGGAAGCCCCTCCGCCCCTCGTCCGTCGGTCCCGCAACCGGCGACTGACGCAGCCAGAATCAGCAAGCTCCAGCGTCCCGTTGCCATCCTGCCCTCCTCGCGTCGAGTCCTACCGATCCCGGGCATCGCCTCAGGCGTCCGTGAACCCACCGGATCACCTCATGGACGATCGCTCACGGCTACCTCCGAGCTCCCGTCCGAGGGGCCACCAGGCGGATCTCGGCGTCCCGGGTGCGGATGACGATGACTCGCCCGTCCTCCGACTCGGTGACGGTGACTCGCCCGCCGCGGACTTCCACCGACGTGTTGCCCACCGTCCCCGAGAAGCGGAGGGGGGGCTCGCCGAAGGACGGCGGTCCGGCGTCGGGCCTCACGACCACCTCCTCACGCTGCTGCCGGGCCGTGGTGGTGGCCCTGAGGGTGTCGCCCAGACGCTCGACCGTCCACGTCACCCGATCGCCCGGCTTGATGGCGGCGAACATCCGACCGCCCTCTTCCGACGTGATGGGCAGGCCACCGATGGCGAGGATCTCGTCGCCCGACCGGAGGCCCGCCCTCCAGGCCTCGCTCCCCGGCATGACGAAGATGTTGGGGGGCTCGGGGAAGCTCCACTCGCCTGGCGCTCCACGGTTGTCGCTGAACGAGCAGTGGGAGCACTGGAATCCGAATCCCAGGGAGACCCGTGGCGGGATCTCGACGGGATCCAGGCCCGAGGGCTCCGGGAACGTGTCGGTCACCGGCTCCGTGTCGGGCACGGGTGGGATCGGCAGCCCTCGCTCGAGCGTCCACTTGGGAGGAGGTGGCGGAATCGCCGGATCGGGGATGGCCTGTCCCACCACGTCCGGCTCGGGTGCCTGGGCCGGCGTCGGACATACCGCTCCGGTGGGCACCAAGAGGTCCAGGAGGCGGCCGTCACGCCTGACGCGCAGGTTGACGTCGCGCGACGGTGGCAGACTCGAGTAGCGGAGGCTTCCCTCGGCCGTCGTGATGAGATTGCCCTCGATGGCGACGATGACGTCCCCGGCCCGGAGCACCCGCGAGGACGGCTTCTCCGGATCCAGGGAGAGGATGGTGGGCTCGGTGAAGAACACCGCTCGGCTGGCTCCACCTTCGGTGATGAATCGGCATCGCTCGCACTTGATTCCCGTGATGCCGAGAGAGCCCACCGGATCCGCCTCGCCACAGCTCAGCTCGGCCAGTCGCTGACCTTCGGCCGGTCCGGCCCATGCCACGGCCAGCACCAGTGCCACCCGGGCAGCCTGTTTCGTCATTCTCGTACGCATTGTCCCTCTCCCATAGCGCCCAAGCGTCCACCGGGCGCCTCGAATCGTCAAAACCAGATGGTGGTGCGGACCATACCCTCTTCTGCCCGTCGGCCCCGGTCCTCGAGCACGGCGAGGACGAGCTGGATGGTGGCGTCCTCGGGGGCCAGCCTCCCCAGCTCCAGGGCGGCGGCGTGAAGGGCGGCGCGTGCCGCCTCGCGCCCCGGTCGCAGGTCCTCCACCTCCACCTCCAGGTCGTCGGCCAGGTCCGACAGCCGAGCGACGGCGCGGACGTACTCGGAGCCCGCCTGTTGCACCTGCAGCGCGCGGCTCAGGGCGTCGCCGTCCAACACCGCCGACACCACGTCCGCCGTATTCCGGGCGCCCATCCACTGGCCCGTGGCCATGCCCGAAGCGAAAAGGGCGATCCCCGCTGCCGCGGCGGCCACCAGCCAACCGCGCCAGATCCTCGTGCCTTCCGCACGCCTCGGGGAAGAGGCGAGAAGCCCTTGGTTGCGCAGGGCCCCCACGACCCGCTCCTCCAGGCCACCCGGCGGCACCCGCTCCTTGGGGAGCGCCGCGAAGGCCTCCCGTTCCCCAGGGGTCAGGTCATCTCGGTCGCGATCGTGGTCTCCGCTGCGCATCATGCGATCTCCTCAGCCGGGTCCAGCATCGTTCTCAGGGTCCTGCGGGCGTGGTGGAGCTGGCTCCTCGACGTCCCGACGGCGATTTCCAGCCGCTCACTGATCTCCGGATGCGTGAAGCCCTCCACGTCGTGGAGAACGAGCACCGTCCGGTATCCGTCCGGAAGGCAAGCGATGGCCCGCTCCAGGTCCATGCGGTCCGCATGAGCCGGCGGGTCCGTGCCCACCTCGGGGAGCTCCGAGCTTGCGTGCTGCCTCTTCCGTCGCCGCAACAGCTCTCTGGCCCGATTGAGCCCGATGCCGAAGAGCCATGTGCGGAAGGACGACTCCCAGCGGAAGCTCGGCAGCCCCCTCACCGCCCTCACCCAGGTGTCCTGGATGACGTCCTCCGCGTCCTCCTCTGCGCCTCCCACCATCCGGAGGACGAACGGATAGAGCGAGGGGGTGTGCCGCCGGTACAGCGCGCGGAACGAGGCCTCGTCGCCGCGTCCGACGACGGCCCCGGCCAGCGTGCGGTCGCTCGGTTCGTGTACGGCCATTCCTGGTCTCACACCCCTGAGTGACGTGAGGGGCCGGAAGCGTTGGCTGGGGCTCGCGCGACCCGCCGTGTTGCAGCCCGCTGTGTACCTCGGACACCCACCAGCCTATAGTGCGCTCTCCATGGTCATTTCCGACACTACTCGACGCCGGGTCCGCCCCGAGCTCATGGACGAGCCGGGTCTGGACCCCGGCCGCCACGGTCAGGCGCTTCGGGCGCTGGCCAGGGTCAACGCCCTGTCGCTCACCGCGAAGCGGGTGTGGACGGCCCTCGAGGATCTGTGGGCGAGCCACGGAGAGCCGCTCAGGGTCCTGGACGTGGCGTGTGGGGGAGGGGACGTGGCCATAGCCGTTGCCCGCAGGGCGGCGCGGGCCGGAATCCCCGTGGATGTACATGGGTGCGACCTGAGTGACTTCGCCGTCGGCTATGCCCGGGAACGGGCCCGGGACGCCGGCGTGCCTGCCAGCTTCTTCCGGCTCGACGCGGTGAACGGACCCCTACCGGGGGGCTACGACCTCGTGTGCAGCTCCCTCTTCCTGCACCATCTGTCGACCGAGGGCGCGGTCCGTGTGCTGGAGCGCATGGCCGTGGCGGGTCGAGCGCTCCTGGTCCAGGACCTCGTCCGTAGCAGAGTGGGCTACGCCCTGGCATGGACGGTGCCCCGGCTGGTATCACGGTCGTCGGTGGCCCACGTGGACGGACCGCGGTCCGTCCTGGGTGCCTTCACGGTATCCGAAGCGGTCGATCTCGCGGGACGTGCGGGACTCACCGGGGCCGCGGTCACCCGCTGCTGGCCCTGGCGATTCCAGATTCGGTGGACGGCCCGGTGATGTTGAACATGACAGGATTGGACGACGCGGCCGGGATGCCGAAGCTGGACGGAAGCTGCTGGGACGTGGCGGTGGTGGGGGCGGGACCCGCAGGCGCCGCCGTGGCGCTGGAGCTGGCGCGCCGGTCGCGTTCCGTCCTCCTTCTCGATCGGCAGGCCTTTCCCCGAGGCAAGGTCTGTGGCGCCTGTCTGAGCCGGGGTTCGCTGGAGGCCCTGGCCGGGATGGGCTTGGGCGCCCTGGCGAAGGATCACGGCGCCGTGCCGCTGGACCGCCTGGAGCTGACCGCCTGGGGCACGAGGGTGAGGCTACCCCTCCGGGGAGCCGCGGCTCTCTCGAGGGAGGTGCTCGACGCGGCCCTGGTTGCCGAGGCCGTGAGGGCCGGAGCCACGTTCTCGCCCAGGACGCATGCCACCCTGGGTGCGCTGGTAACAGGGGGCCGTGCGATCAGGGCTCGCCGGTCGGGGGAGGTGATGGCGCTGCGTGCCCGGGTGGTGGTGGCGGCCGACGGGCTGGCCGGTGCCCTCCTCGGTAGATCGGATGGCGCCCATTCGACGGCAGGGGCGCCGGATTCGCGGGTCGGCGTAGGGGCCATCTTCGAGGCGTCGGAGGCCGACTACCCGGCGCACGCCATCCACATGGCGGTGGGTCGCCACGGGTACGTCGGCTCGGTGCGCCTGGAGGACCACCGGTTGAACGTGGCGGCTGCCCTGGACCCCGCCCTCCTGCGGTCGGTGGGCTCGCCCGGAGAGGCCGTGGCCTCCGTCCTCGATGAGGCCGGGGTCCCGGCCCCGCCCGGTCTCACGGAGGTTGGCTGGAGCGGTACGCCGCCCCTCACGCGTCGACCGGACCGGCTCGGAGCCGAACGGGTATTCGCGGTCGGGGACGCCGGCGGCTACATCGAGCCGTTCACGGGAGAAGGGATGGCCTGGGCGTTTGCAGGTGCTCGGGCGTTGGCACCGCTGCTCTCCCGGTCCGTTGACTCCTGGACACCCGAGGTGCTCGAGGAGTGGGAGGCCTGGCATGCCCGGAGCCTACGATCAGCGCAGAGTATCTGCAGGAGCGTGACGTGGTTATTGAGGCGTCCGACCCTGTCCCGGGGGACGGCTCGTCTCCTCCGCCGGTTCCCCTGGATGGCCACCCCCCTGCTCCATGGGGCATCCGCTCATCCTCGACTTCCCCTGGAGAGAGGCGCATGAACCTGGATATCCTCGGTATCGGGACCGCTGTCCCCGAGCACTTCATTCTTCAGGAGGATGCCGCTCACCTGGCGAGCTGCTTCGTGGCGACGGAGGGCAGGAGGGAGCGGGCCCTGCGTGCCCTCTATCGACGAACGGGGGTGTCGAAGCGCCACAGCGTCATGCTCGAGGCCAACGAGGGCACGGCGGAGGAGCGCCAATCTCTCTACCCGTCATCCACCGGACCGGAAGACCAGGGTCCCACGACGGAGACCCGCATGCGTCGATACGAGCGTGACGCCCCGGGTCTGGCCATGGATGCCGCGCGGTCGGCCCTCGAGCGATCCGGGCTCCAGGGACGGGACCTCACACACGTCGTGACCGTGTCGTGCACGGGGTTCGTCGCTCCCGGGGTGGACGCCACCCTCATCGGCGAGCTGGGACTCCCGCGAACCGTTCATCGCACGCACGTCGGCTTCATGGGCTGTCACGGCTTCCTCAACGGACTGCGGGTCGCCCGGTCCTTCGCCGGCTCGCATCCCGAGGCGAGGATCCTGGTCAGCTCGGTGGAGCTCTGCTCCCTGCACTACGCGTATGGCGATGATCCGGACCTTCTGGTGGCCAACGCCCTCTTCGCGGACGGAGCGGGGGCGCTCGTGGGGGCCTCGCCGGGCGTGGGGGGGAATGGGGCACACACCTCCGAGCTCCGATGGCGGGTGCGGGACAGCGCGACCCTGCTGATGCCGGACAGCGCCGAGGTCATGTCCTGGCGCATCGGGGCCCACGGCTTCCGCATGACGTTGTCCGCGCGGGTTCCGGACCTGATCAGGACGCACCTGGCGGGGTGGGTGGAGGGCTGGCTCGGCTCCCGAGGACTCACCGTCGGGGAGGTGGGGTCATGGGCCGTGCACCCGGGGGGGCCACGCATCGTCGACGCCGTGCGCGATGCCATGGGCCTCGACGACCATCATGTCGGGGTGTCCCGGGAGGTCCTCGCCGAGTATGGGAACATGTCGTCCGCGACGATTCTCTTCATCCTGGAGCGCCTGCGCGAGCGGCGCGCGCCGCTACCGTGCGTCGCCATGGCCTTCGGCCCCGGACTGGTGGTGGAGGCAGCCCTCATCGCCTAGCAGGAGGGTGGGGCGGTGCGGCTTCGTGCCTCCGGAACGTGGGCGCCTACGCCGCCCGGGCGGGAGGCGGCCCTCGTCTCAGCCGCTCCCTGCCTCCCAGGTCGAGGCCCACCGACACCTTGAGTGCATCGTTCGCGCACACGGTGATGCAGGTCTGGCAGAGCATGCACTCGGTGGACAGGACCCGCTGTCCGACACGGAGGTAGTCGAGGATCTGGATGTCCATGGGGCACATCTGGACGCACGCCGCGCACTCGTTGCACCGTTCCATGTCCCCGCGGACCTTCAGAAGGCTGAAGCGTGACGTGGCCTTGAGGAGCACCGTCACGGGACAGAGGTACTTGCAGAAGGCGCGGTTGTCCCCGAGGGCGAAAGCCATCCCCACGGCCACCCCGAAGTACAGGGCGTTGCCCGCCATCATCCACGCGAGTCCCGTGGGGCTGCCGTAGAAGAGGCGGTCGCCGTAGGAAAAGCCGGCCCACAGGATGGCCATCAGGAGGAAGCTGGCGCCGAAGTGGGCGAACCGGAGCCACTCCCACCGTCCCGGCAGGCGCCCCGGTGATCGCTGAAAGGGGAGGAGATCCAGAACCATGAGCGTCCAGCACCCCCATCCGCACCACAGCCGGCCGATGAGCAGGGGCCCCAGCACTTTCGCGATGAGGTAGTGGCTCACCACACCGGCGCCCAGGCCGCTGAGGACCGCCAGGAACAGCCACTCGATCTGGAGGTTCTCACTCTGTACGACGCCCATGAAGACCAGCAGGCCTCCGCCGACCCCCAGGAGGGTGAGGCGCCGGCCCCACTGCTTCTTCTTCTTGGGCAGGACCGCGTAGAGCCCGAGTCCCACGCCGAGGACCGTGCCGATGTAGCCGAAGAGCAATAGCGGCTGGACGAATCCCGTGCCGCGCCAGAGCGCGAAGCCCAGGGTCCAGAAGAAGGCCGCGGCGACGCCGGGCACCAGGAGCTTCCTCGGCGAGGTGGGCGTGGCAGCGGGCATCGGCAGGCCTCCAGCTCGGGTGCGTCAGGTCCAACCTAGGCATGGTATCCCGTCGCAGCATGTCCCGAGGGACGAGCGGGAGGATGGTGGGACGAGCGGGACCGCAGACCCTGGTGCTGAAGGCCGTAGGATCGGAGGTTGAAAGCACCATGGAGACCCTCAGCCCCGACGCGACGCGCGCCGACGCTCCCAGACCGCCCCACGACCTCCTCCGTCTCTACGGGATCGCCGTGGTGGTCGGGATCTTCATGGTCGAGGGACTGCTCCGCACCGCCTATTTCTACCTCAACGAGCTCGCGGAGGGGGTCGACGTGCCCCTGCGCGCCCCGCTCGTCAACGAGCTCACCGGCTCGGTGGCCGTCATCGTGGGCTTCTTCGCGGTGGTGCTCCCGGCCAGCCGGCGCTTCCCCCTCTGGGGAGCCCGGTGGAGGGTGCATCTCCCGGTGCACCTCGTCGGGTTGGTGGTATTCTCGGCGCTGAAGACCCTTCTGATGTGGGGGCTGAGGCTTCCCCTGTGGCCCATCCTTGGACTCGGCTCCTACGACTACGGCGTCATGGCATACCGCTTCCCCATGGAGGCGGCCAACGACGTCCTGGGGTACTTCGTCTTCGTCGGCATCGTGCAGCTGTGGGACACCTGGGTGGCGCGTCAGGAGCGCGAGCTGCGCGAGGCGAAGCTGGAGGCCGCGTACCACCAGGCCCGGTTGCAGGCCCTCCAGGGCCAGCTCCAGCCGCATTTCCTCTTCAACACCCTCAACACGATCTCTTCGGTGATGTACGGCGACCCGGGGCAGGCCGACCGGCTCATGTCCCGGCTCTCCGACCTGCTGCGCTCCAGCCTCGCGGCGCCGGAGCGTCCAGAGGTATCCCTCGAGGAGGAGTTGGAGATCCTGGACCGCTACGTGGAGCTCATGGCCGCCCGCTTCGGAGATCGGATGACGGTGTCCGTGGAGATCTCTTCGGACGCCCGGGGGAGCGTCGTGCCGATGTTCCTGCTGCAGCCTCTGGTGGAGAACGCCATCCAGCACGGCGTGGCCAAGCGCTCGGGGCCCGGCAGGGTGGAGGTCAAGGTGGATCGGGTGGGTGAGCGCCTGCGCATCGTTGTGGCCGACGACGGTCCGGGCATCGACGGCGATCCCGCTGCGGTGATGGGAAAGGGGGTCGGGCTTCGCAACACGGAGGAGCGGCTCCACCACCTCTACGGTGCCGCCGCCAGCCTCGCGCTGCGCAACGGAGAGGTCGGGGGTCTGCGCGTGATCGTGGAGGTGCCCCACCGCGAAGCGCAGGACGAAGAGCCGGCCGGGATCGGTGCCGGTGGCTGAAGGGGCCAGCCTCCGGACGGTCATCGTCGATGACGAGCCCCACGCCAGGGCGAAGCTCCGGCGATTCCTCCAATCCGACGGGCGCCTGGAGCTGGTGGGGGAGGCGGGGGACGGCATGGAGGCCCTCACCGTCCTGGAGCACACTCGTCCCGACCTGCTGTTCCTGGACATCCAGATGCCGGAGCTGGACGGCTTCGGCGTGTTGGAGGAGCTGGATCCCACCGTGGACCCCCGGGTGGTCTTCGTCACCGCCCACGACCAGCACGCCCTGAGGGCGTTCGAGGTACGGGCCCTGGACTATCTCCTGAAGCCCGTGGACCCGGAGCGCTTCGCGGAGGCCGTGGACAGGGCTGTGGAGGCCCACAGGACCGGTGCCCTGACGGACGCGCGCTCCGTCCTGTCGGAGCTGCCCGCCGAGCGACGCTCTCTCCACCGGTTCCTGGTCCGTACCCGGAGCCGGATGGTCCTGGTCCCGGCGGAGGGCGTCGATTGGATCGGGGCGGCCAGCAACTACGTGGAGCTGCACTGCGGCAAGGAGACCCACCTGGTGCGAGGCACCCTGCAGGATCTCGAGGGCCGTCTCGACCCTTCCAGGTTCGTCCGCGTCCACCGCTCCACGATCGTGAATCTGGAACGGGTGAAGGAGATGCACCCGTGGTCCCACGGGGACCTCCTCCTCGTCCTCAGAGACGGCACGGAGCTGCGCATGAGCCGCCGCTACCGGGATCGGCTGGAAGGGATCTTCGGGCCGTAGGGAGACGCGGCGCGTCGGCGTCCCCAGGGCTGCTCGGCCGACCGAACGGCGTCCACCTACGGCGTCCACCAGTAGCTCAGCTTCAGCATGAGCGCGTCCCGGGACGGCGCTCCGAGGAGGCTGCGGAGATCGTGGACGGGCCGGAAGGACCCTTCGGCCACTGCCTCGTCCCGGCCCTGGGACCACACCAGGTAGAGGGTGGATCCGGGACGGTACTCCCAACGGAGCACCGCGTTGGCGCGGAGCCGCCGGAAGCCGAAGTCGGGGTTGGGGTGCCCCTCGGCCGTGCCGTCGCCGTCCAGGTCGACGCGGAGGGACCCATCCTCGGCGCGTACGACGCCCAGAGGCGCGAAGCGGTCCGAGTATCGCCGTGCCTGTGGATCCGCCACCCGCCGGAAGTCCTCGAAGCGGCCGGCGCTCACGAAGGGCTGGGCGAAGAACTGTAGGGTGAGCGTAGGGCTGAAGGCCAGGTCCGCGCGGAGCGTGGCGCCCAGGGTGCGCTGACGCAGACGGCCGAAGACGTAGGTCGGATCGGGCCCGTCGGCCTCGCCGATCCACTGGCGGTCCTCCAGCTGCGCCATCATGAAGGGGCCGCCGCGCACGCTGGCCCACGGGGACGGCCGCCAGGTGAGCGAGGGAGCCGCCTGCCAGCGCCAGGAGTCGCTCTCGGGCCGAACCGACCAGAACCCCTCCACGCGGCCTGTCAGCTCGCGTCTGCTGTCGGTGAAGATCCCCGCCCAACCGGTTGCCTCCCGCTCCCTTCGGAAGCCCGGTCCGCCTCGCAGCATCCACGGAGAGATCCCTTCCAGGTTGTACTCCACCCCCAGCCATCCCCCCCAGAGGCTGTTCAGGAGGAACTCCCCCCGGACGTTGCCGCCCACTTCCACGGGCTCGTGGCCTGCCGAGTGGGCGCTCCAATGGGTGGTGTAGAGCTCCCAGCTGCGGAACGGACCCTGTGGCTCCGAGCGCTCGTAGCCCAATTCGCCATAGCCTATGCGGATGTCGCTCAGACGCTGGAAGCCGGCGTCGCCGATCTCGAAGCCGGGAGAGCGGGTCTGGATCCCCAGGCCACCCCGCCACGGGCCGCCCGAGATCCGGTGCAGTCGCAGCATGGTGGCGGTCCCGGCGAGCTGTGTCCGTTCGGGATCGAAGGTGAGGTGATCGGCGTCGGGACGCTGGAAGAGATGGACCGGCGACCTCTGCACCCGGGCGAGGGCTCCCGCCGCTCCCCGGACCTGGGAGGCCAGGACCCAACCCCACACCTGGTACCGGTCTCCCCCGAAGCGGTGGCGGAAATCGACGCCCCCGGCCAGGGCGCGGCGGGGCAATGCGAGAAGATCCGCCCCGCCGCGGTCCCGTGCGACGCCGGTGGCGACGAGGCCCACCGCCGAGCGCCCGTCTCGCAGGTCCCGTAGCGCTCTGACGACGGCGTAGTCCGTCCGGGGCTCGACCGTCAGCGGGGAGGATGTCCCGGCGTCGGCCAGCGCGTCGGCATGCTCTTCGGCGGTTCGGGCACCCAACACACCGACGGACCACCCGCCTGCGGTGCGCCCGGAGAGCTTCGCGGCGCCGAGGATGGTGGTCTGTTGCGCGGGAGACGAGAAGCGGGGGTCGCTTTCGGCGTAGCCCTGCGGCTGCCTGCCGATGCGCCTGGAGTAGAAGAGGGTCTCGAGGTCGTCCTCGCCGTCGGCAAGGGAGATACGAAAGTCGAAGAGGTGCGCGGCTTCCTGGAAGAACGGCCGGCGCTCGGGGTAGAGGGTCTCGAACGCGGTGAGATTCACGCGTGCAGGGTCCGCCTCCACCTGGCCGAAATCGGGATTCACCGTGAGATCCAGGGTGAAGTTGCCGGCGAGGCCGTATTTGAGGTCGGCTCCCCCCGAAGCCTGGGACTCTCGGGCTTGCGGATCACCGGGGGCCGCCCCTTCCCTCACCCTGCTCATGGCGTAGGGGAGGACCTCGAGGCGGGTCGGCGCCCGGACGTTTCGGAGCTGACGGAGCTCTCCGAAGCGGGAGACCATGGCTTCGTGCTCCGGGAGCGTGGGCGACCAGAGGGAGAGCTCATCCCTGCGGGCGAGATCACGATGGAACTGGATTCCCCACGTCTGGAGCGGGGCGCCGCCGAAGCGCAGCTGTGAGTACGGAATGCGGAACTCGGCCGTCCAGCCGGCTTCGTCCACCCGCGTGGCCACGTCCCAGACGGGGTCCCAGCGACTGTCCTCCTCCACGTCGTCGAAGCGACGGATGTCGGTGCGAACACCGCGGGGGCTCACCGTGAACTGGAAGGCGCTCCTGCGGTCCAGGTAGCTGTCGATGAGGACTCCGACGCGGTCCGATCGGTCGTCTTCGTCCCGCCTGGCCACGCGTGCGACGATGCTGTCCGGCGCGCTGTCGAAGGCTCGGATGGCCACGAAGAGCGCGTCGGTCCCGTAGAGGATACGCGCCTCCGTGCGCTGGCTCGCGGGCGCCCCGGGATCGGGGCGGTACTGGCGGAAGTCGCCGGCCACGGGAGCCTCGGCCCAAGCGGCATCGTCCAGGATCCCGTCGATCTTCGGATCCGGTCCGCTGATCCGTGTGGCCGGGAGGGAGCGCGGAGAGGAGTCCGGGACCACCTGAGCGGCGGTGCGCGCAGGGATCGCCCACAGCAACGCGAACCCCATCGCCGAGGCGAGGACGGCGGCCAGGAGCGCCATGCTGAGGGGAATGCGAGGGCCGAAGCGGCTGCCCTGGCGGTGCTGGGGATTGCGGTGCTGCCTGGTCATCGTGGTCTCCAACGAGGCGAGTCGGCTCGAGCCTACTGCACCACGCTGGGGCCGTCCCCCCACGATCCGAAGCGTTCTGGGGCGAGCGGGACGGAGCCGGGGCGAGCGGGACGGTGACACGCTCCGGGATGAGGGTCCCGCTCATCACGCCCGGGACCCGCCGGTCCCGTGACCCTCCCACACCGGCCGCCGCCTCCCCCAACGTGCTGGCACGCCGCCGCCAAGCCGCGGCTCCCTCCGAGCCCCGCGGGCGAGGGGAGTGATAGAAGAGAGGAGCAGACGATGAAGAAGATCTTGATTGTGCCGGTGCTCGTACTGACGACTTTCGTATCGACGGTCGCTCAGCAGACCCCGACATCCGGTCAGCTGCAGGTCGGCGTTCGCTCCGGGGTATCATCCTGGGCGACATGGACCTGGGCCGCAGTGCCGACGTGCTGGGGTCCCTGCGCTTCGACGGGCTTCACGGCCCCCACGCGTCGAGCGTGTTCGTCCTCTATGCCGTGACGCCTCGGGTCCGGCTTCGTCGGGCCCTTCGCGGGAGTCGGGATGCGGTTCGGGCGCCACGACCTACGGTTGTTCGCCAAGACCATGCTGCTCGTCGGTGGCGAAGGCAGCCCGAAGCTCCGGGGCTTCAACGCCACCTTCGGGGGCGTGTCCTACGCCCTCACGCTCTAGGGGCACGGCGCCTGGGAACCAGGTCCGTCGTATCTCGGCCGGGCTAGAGGGTCGCCAGCCTCCTCGCTGCGGCCGGTCGAAACTCCCGACCCGGCATCCACTGCGTGACGTACCCGGTCACCGCCGACGCCGCCACCGAGTAGGGCGAAGCCAGGTAGAGGTCCCCGGGACCCGACCGGCCCGGGAAGTTGCGGTTCTGACTGGAGATGGAGACCTCGTCGGGGGACTGGGTCACGCCGGGGCCCGCGTTGATGCACGCGCCGCAGCCGGGCTCGACGAACTCCGCGCCCATGCGCTCGAAGAGGTCCAGGTAGCCCCTGTCACGGCAGTACTCCCGCACCTCCACCGAGCCGCACTGGATGTAGCAGCGAACGTCGGGATGGACCCTCAGCCCCTGGGCATCGGCCTCGGCGAGGACACGGGCGTACATGTCCATGTCCTCCTTCTTGCCCGCCGTGCACGAGCCGGCGTAGGCGATGTCGATCCTCACCTGGTCGCCCTCGAGCTCGTCGATGAAGACCCCGTTTCCCGGATCGTTGGGCAGGGCTGCCATGGGGCGGATGGTCGACGCATCGATCTCGATGACCTTCACGTACTCGGCCCCGGGATCTGACTGCATGCCCACGGTGAGCGCCTGGGCGCGGGCGCGGGCCATGCCCCGCTCGGCCACCAGGAACTCCACCGACTCGTCGTCGGCGGAGATGATCCCGGTGAAGGCGCCCACTTCGGCGGCCATGTTCGTCATCGTGGCCCGCTCGTCCACGCTCAGGGCCTTCACCGCGGGGCCGGCGTACTCGATGATCTGACCGATGGCGTGACCGTCGCGGATATACGGATGCCGGAGGATCTCCAGCATGTAGTCCTTGGCGGTGACGTTGGGCGCCGGCTCGCCGGAGATCACCACCTTGAAGGACGGCGGCACCTGGACCCGGACATCCTTGGTGATCCAGGAGTTGAAGATGGCGGTGGTGCCCACGCCGAAAGCCACGGCTCCGATGGCGCCGGCGTGAGGTGTGTGGGAGTCGGAGCCGATGATGAGCATGCCGGGCTCAGCGTGCTCCTCCAGGATCTTGGAGTGACAGATGGCCTCCGAGCCCTGGCGGTGTCCCATCTGCTCGCCATAGAGGCGGATGCCCTGCCGCTCCGCGAACTCCCGCTGCTTCACCTCCAGCTGGTTGGCCACCTCCAGCAGGCCCTCCTCGATGCGCTCCTGGCTCATGGCCTTCGCCAGGAAGGTGAGGTGGTCGCGGAAGAAGAAGACCGAGTCGGTGTCCACCACCCGCGCGTCCAGCCCCACCTTGTCCTCGAAGAAGATGGCGGCCATGGGGGTGACGTACTCGTGGCTGAACCGGATGTCGGTTCGGAAGAAGCCGGCATCACCGGGGCGCACCCAGGGGACCCCCGTCTCGCCCGCCGCGGCGTCGGTCACCAGGTGCCGGGCGAAGATCTTCTCGGCCAGCGTCATGGGCCGGCTGGGCTCGGGCGCCTCCAGGGTGGTTGCCCCGTTCCCCGTGACTCCACCCTGACAGGCAGTGCGCGGGATGGTCACCCTTCCCTGCAGTCGCGCCACGTTGAACTCGAAGAGCCCGCCATGCTCGATGATCTGACGGGTGATATCGTCCGTGCCCTCGGTGAACTCCGACAGGGAGATCTCCTCTCCTGCTTCGACCCGCCCCAGGATCCCGAAGTCGTCGGTGGTGAGGACCCCCAGGTTCTGGCAGTTCTCGTGGTAGATGCGCTCGATGCTCTCCGCCAACACGAGGCGTATGCCCGCATGGAGCTCGGCGTAGGGGCTCGCCTCCCGGCTGCTTCCCTTTCCGCGACGCTTCCCCGCCACGGAGCACACGAAGCCCCCGTCCCTGACGGCACGGCGGGTTACGGGATACTCTGTCCCGCCGCTGGCACGATTCGTGGTGCGCAGGCCCAGGTAGGGGAAATCCCCCAGGATCTCGTCGTAGAAGTAGCAGATGTAGGCCGGTGTGATCTCATCGGTGGAGATCTGGTCCCTGAGACGCTCCCGGAGGTCGTCGGTGAGCTCGAGATCCTCCCCCTCGAAGAGCTGGCGCCGCATCAGCTCCGCGTCGTCCAGCAGGTAGAGGATGCGGCCCTCGAACCTGAGGGTCGCGGGCCGCTTTACGATTTCGCGTTCCAGGAGGTCCTTGATCATCGGCCTCGGATTGGTGGTTCCCCCGCCCGGCGCCACGAACCCTCGAGCCGGAAGCTCGGCTTACACCGGTGGCCCCGAAAGGTGCGCCCCCTCTGCTTCCAGGCAACCCCCGAGTACCCTGTCGTCATCTACACCTGTCGAACCGGGGCGCCATCGCTGTCTCGAGCTCCGAGGTGGGGATGGCGAAAACAGGACGAGCGTGGAGGCACGGATGAAGACCAGAGATGCGGTGTATTCGTGGGCGATGCTGGCTCTCTGCACGGGCGCCCTGGACGGGCAGCAGATGGTAGACTTCCCCTCCGAGGACAGGCCGTTGGCGTCTGCCTTCGACGAGGTCTACCGCATCGGCTCGTTCGACGGCGAGACGTGGGAGACCTTCGGCGAGATCGGGGGCGTAGCCTTCGATGGAGCCGGGAACCTCTACGTGTACGATGCCCAGGCGTCCCGGGTCGTGATGGTGGATCCGTCAGGAGGCTTCGTTCGCGAGATCGGGCAGCAGGGCGAGGGCCCCGGGGAGCTCCGTCTGCCGGCCGGCTTCGCCGTGTTCCGGGACGGGGGCGTCGTCATCGCCGACATGGGGCACCGGGCCTATTCGATCTTCGGGTCAGACGGAGCCTACCAGCGATCGGTGTCCATGGGTGGGGGCGGAGTGATCCGTATCGGCGAGATGGCCCCGGACCCCCGGGGCGGCGCCGTGTACAGCGGAGGCGGCGGACGGGTCATGATGTCCATCTCCGGCGGTCCAGGAGCCAGACCCGAGGAGCCTACCAGCCGCCCGGTGGAGCGGATCGGCCTGGAAGGAGAGGTGGCCGAGGCGACCACGGTCGTCGACGCCTGGCTGCCTCCCCGGGGCAATCCGACGGAGTTGCGGGGGGGTGGGGTCAGCTTCAGCATGCAGATGGCGGGACCCCGGACCTTCGAGCCCGGTCTCTTCGTGGGCACGCTCCCCGACGGGGGCATCGTCTACTCCGACAGCTCCACCTACTCGGTGAAGGTCACCGACCCGAACGGCGCGCTCCAGCGGGTGCTGCGGCGTCCCATTCGCCCCAGACCCGTCACCGAGAAGATGGAGGAGGCGGAGAAGGCCCGTCAGCTGGCGGAGATGGAAGGGGGCGACGGTCCCCGGCTCCGAGTCATGACCGCATCGCCCGGCGGTGGCGGCGCCCAGGCCATCGGAGGAGACGCCATCAAGGAGATGATGCGGAACCGCATCGATCAGCTCGAGTTCTACCCGGAGCTTCCCGTGGTCATGGACCTGACCACGGGGTGGGGCGGGAAGATCTGGGTGGTCCGACGGGGTGAGGAGCCCACCGATCCCGGAGCCGTCGACGTGCTCACCGCGGCGGGCCAGTACGTGGGGACGTTCGCCTCAGGTGAGCTGCAGCTCCCGTCCGCCTTCGGGCCCGAGGGGCTCGTGGCCTTCGTGGAGACCGATGACCTCGACGTGCCCACGGTGGTGGTGAAGCGACTCCCGGTGATTCTCCGTTAGAAGTACTCGCCGGTGATGATGATGAAGCCCAGGACCACCGCGATGGCGACGGGGCACACGTACTTCACCACGAAGCCCAGGACGCTCCGCCCTGGGAGCCGATTCCCACCGAGCTCCACGAACTCCAGCATCTTGGGAACGCCCCATCGGTACCCTACGAAGATGCAGATGAGGATGGCGCCGACGCTCAGGCCGTAGTTACCCCAGATGATGTTCTGCACGTCGAGCCAGTCCCGGCCTATGAGGGGCAGACTGCCGAGCCCGGCCACGGCTCCCTGGGAGAGCGCGGAAGGCACCGCCAGAAGGAAGCATGCCGCGGCGATGGTCGTGGCCGCCTTCTTCCGGGGCCATCCCCGCTCGTCCACGAAGTACGCCACCACCACCTCCAGCAAGGAGATGGTGGACGTGAGCGCCGCGATGGAGAGGCAGCCGAAGAAGAGAACGGCCCAGAGCGTTCCCGCCGGCATGTTGGCGAACACGGTGGGAAGCACCACGAAGACGAGTCCGGGTCCCCCTTGGGGGTCCATGCCGGCGCTGAAGAGGGCCGGGAAGATGACCAGGCCGGCCAGCAGCGCGATGCCCATGTCGGCCAGCGCGACCGCGGTGCCCGCGAAGGGGAGGCTGTCCTCCTTGGGGAAGTAGGACCCGTACGTGATCATGGCGCCCATGCCCAGGGACATGGAGAACAACGCCTGCCCGAGAGCGGTCACGAACACCCTGGGCGTGAGCTCCGACAGGTCCGGACGGAGGAGGTAGTCGACCCCGGCGGGCCCGCCCGGGAGCGTGACGGCCCGAATCAGGAGGACGATGAGCACCCCCAGGAGCACGGGCATGAGGATCTTCGACGCCCGCTCGATGCCCATGGACACGCCTCCGCGGACCACGACCGCCGTGATGCCCAGGAAGAAGGCGGTGAGGAAGAGGGCGGGGCCGGTGGCGCCGATGAAGCCAGAGAAGATCTCGCCGCTCCGGGCGGCGTCCACGTCGGGCCCGAACGTGCCGGTGACGGCCATGTACAGATAGCCCACGGTCCAGCCGGCGATGACGGCGTAGAACGCCAGAATGGCGAAGCCTGCCAGAACGCCCATGCCCCCAAGGGCTGGCCACCAGGTGCCCGGGGCGAGCTTCTTGAACGCGCCGACCGGGTTGCGCTCCGTGGCTCGCCCGATGGACAGCTCGGCGAAGAGCACCGGGACGCCAATCCCCAGCACGCACAGGAGGTAGACCAGCACGAAGACGCCTCCTCCTCCCTCTGACGCCATGTAGGGGAAGCGCCAGATATTGCCGAGACCGATGGCCGAGCCGGCAGCGGCGAGGATGAAGCCGAGCTTGCCGCTCCAGGCCCCGCGGTCGGAGGAGGTCTGCATCGCCATGGGGATCCAGGTGCGTCGAGAGGTGGTCGCGCCCCCGACGGGGACGCTGGATCCCACCATATGTCGGGAGCCGCCTGGAAAATCAAGCACCGTCCCGCTTTCCGCTGGCACGGGTCTTGTCGTCATCTCCAGCGGTCGGGACCGACCGGATCGTCGGCACAAGGGGGGGGCTGGACGGTACTACTCCCGCGTCGCCGGCGATCCGGTGCTGGAACATCTGACGGAGGGAGCGCGAGCCGTGAGTCGGAAAGCGAGCCTGGTCGGGACCCTGGGCGTCGTGACGCTCCTGGCGGGCTGTGGGGAAGCGGATTCCCGCGGGAGTGGAGCGGACTCCGACGCGGCGTTTCGGGCGGCCCTGCTCACGTCCGGTCCGGTAAGCGATGCCGGCTGGTACGCCGGGGCCTACGAGGGACTCATGATGCTCCGGGACTCCCTCGGCGCGCAGGTGAGTCACCAGCAGACCCGCACGCCTGCGGAGTTCGACGAGGCGTTCCTCTCGTATGCCTCGGCCGGGTACGACCTCATCTTCGCGCACGGCTTCGAGTACCAGGATGCCGCCCTCCGTACGGGTGCGCGCTTCGGCGACGTCACCATCGTGGTGAGCGGCGGAGGGAAGGTCTCCAGCAACGTGATCCCCCTGGTATTCGCCCTCGAGGAGGCCAGCTATCTGGCCGGCATGGTCGCTGCCGGGATGAGCACGTCCGGCACCGTCGGCATGGTGGGCGGAGTGGCGATCCCGCCGGTCCAGGGGACCTTCCGCGCCTTCGAGGCCGGAGCCCGGTCGGTGAACCCGGAGGTGCAGGTCCTGGAGTCGTTCATCGGGAACTGGGACGACGTCGCGGCGGCGAAGGAAGCCGCTGTCGCGCAGCTGCGCCGAGGCGCCGACGTTCTGATCCACAACACCGATGCTGCGTCGTTCGGCGTCTTCCAGGCGGTGCGCGAGGCGGTGGAGTCCGGTCGCCCGGCCTGGGCCGTGGGCATGAACCGCGACCAGAACCAGGTCGCTCCCGATATCATTCTCGGGAGCGCCGTGATCCGGATTCCCCAGGCGTTCATGGAGACGGCCCGGGCCTGGCAGGCCGGGACGCTGGGCGGCGCCCCCGTCTATGCCCGCAGCGACGACGACGTCATCGATTTCGTTCCCAACCCCGCGGTCATGGGTCGCATTCCACCGGAGCTGCTGCTGCGCGTGGAAGCCGTCAGACGGGGGATCCAGGCAGGTGAGGTGGATGTTCCCCGTGTTCCCTTCGTGGACGGTGAGCCGGGCGTGTCGTGATGACCCTCCTCGCCCAGCTCGCAGGCGTCACAAAAGCCTTCGGACGGGTGAAAGCCCTGGACGGCGCCGACCTCGAGGTGCCGGAGGGCGTGGTCACCGGAGTCCTGGGCGAGAACGGAGCGGGCAAGACCACGTTGCTCAACGTCCTAGGGGGGATGGTCACGCCCGACTCGGGCTCGGTGGCCGTGGGTGGTCGCCGGGTGAGCCTTCGTCGTCCGCGGGACGCGTGGCGGGTGGGCGTGGGGATGGTGCACCAGCACTTCACGCTGGTCCCCGAGCTGACGGTGCTCGAGAACCTGGCCCTGGGGCGCAGGACATCCCGGTGGGGGCTCCGCCTCGGATACGACGCTCTCCGGGAGGAGGTGGCCGGGCTCGTGGGGCGCACCGGGCTCGACGTGCCCCTCGATGATCCGGTCCGGAGGCTGGAGGTCGGGGAGCGCCAACGGGTAGAGATCCTCAAAGCCCTGCTGAAGAAGCCCCGGATCCTGATCCTCGACGAGCCCACGGCCGTGCTCACTCCCCGGGAGGTCGACAGCCTCTTTGCCCTCCTACGCAGCCTCGCCGGGGAGGGTGCCGGTGTTGTGCTCGTGGCCCACAAGCTCGACGAGGTCCTCGCCGTGGCCGATCGGGTCACCGTCCTGCGAGATGGGAGGACGGTGCTCTCGGCGCCGAGGACGGAAGTCGACGCGCTGACTCTCATCCGTGCGATGGTGGATACGGAGAGAGTGGATGCCGCCGCCGTCGGTCACGGGGCGGATCGTTCACTTCGGGCATCGGTGGCGGACTCCAGCCCGCCAGTGGCGCGGTTGGGGGAGGTGCGGGTGCGGGGCTCTCGGGGCGAAGACGCCCTGCGGGGCGTCTCCCTGGACGTCCGTCGCCGGGAGATCGTCGGTGTGGTGGGGGTGGAGGGAAACGGGCAGCGGGAGCTGGCCCTGGTCATCGCGGGTCGCTTGAGGCCGTCCGCGGGTACGGTCCGCCTTCCCTCCAGCGTGGGGTTCATCCCGCAGGATCGTACCGCCGAAGGCCTGGTGGGCAGCTTGGATCTCACGGAGAACGTCGCCCTGGCCCTCCACCGGGAGGAGGCCTTCCGCAGGGGACCGCTCCTGCGTTGGGGCGCCCTCGAGGAGAGGACCCGAGAGCTGGTCGGCCGATTCGGCGTGCGCGCCCCGGGTCCCGGGACCCTGGCCGGGGCCCTCTCCGGCGGCAACCAGCAGAGGCTCGTCGTGGCCCGGGAGCTACATGTAGCCAAGGACCTGCTCGTGGCCGAGAACCCCACCCGCGGCCTGGACGTGGCGGCAGCGTCGTTCGTGCACGAGGAGCTCTCCTTCCTGAGGCGCATCCCGGACGGACCCGGGATCGTCTTGATCTCCAGCGACCTGGACGAAGTGCTGTCCCTGTCCGACCGGATCATGGTGATGGTCCGAGGCGCGCTCGTGGACGTTCCCCACACCCAGCGCTCCAGGCAGTTCGTGGGCGCGCTCATGCTTTCCGGGGTCCATGCCTGACGCGCGGCGCCTCGGCTCCGCGGTGGTGGCGCTCGGCGCGCTGCTCGTCACCGCAGCCATCGCCGCTCTGGGTCTCTGGCTCGGCGGGTATGATGTGGGTGATGCGGCTGAGGCCCTCGTAGCGGGATCGGTGGGGGGGCGTGACGCCCTGCTGTCGGTCACCCTCGTCCGGGGCGTACCCCTGGTGCTCACCGGGCTGGCCGTTGCCTTGGCCTTTCGCGCTGGGGTGTGGAACATCGGTGCCGAGGGTCAGCTGTATGCGGGCGCTCTGGCCGCCGCGTGGGTCGGGCTGGCCGCGGGCGATCAGCCCGCGTGGGCTCTGATCGCGACCGTTCTGACCGCGGCAGGCCTGGCGGGAGCGGCCTGGGCCCTCGTGCCGGCCCTCATGAAGCTCTGGTTGGGTGTAGGCGAGGTCATCACCACGATTCTCATGAACTTCGTGGGGATCTACGCGGTGGCGTATGCCGTCCACGGTCCGCTGCAGGAGGCCCGGGGCGTATTCCCGCAGACCGACCCCATCGCCGAGGGCGCCCGCCTGCCAGCCCTGGTCGAGGGCACCCGCCTCCATGCGGGCTTCGGTCTGGCGGTCTTCGTTGCCCTCGCCCTGTGGGCCGTGTTCCGGTGGACCCGAGCGGGCTTCTCCGTCCGAGCGGTGGGAGCGTCTCCGGCTGCCGCCCGCATCTCCGGTCGTCTGAACGACCGTCGCGTCATGCTGTCGGCGTTCCTGGCGTCCGGTGCCGTGGCCGGTCTTGCGGGGGGTGTCGAGGTGGCCGGCGTGACGTACGCCCTGTACGAGGGGCTGTCGCCGGGGTGGGGATACACCGCCATCGCCGTCGCCCTCCTGGCCGGGCTCCACCCCGGCGCAGTCCTGCTGGCCGGGCTCCTCTTCGGCGCCCTGGAGGGCGGCTCGGGGGCGATGCAGCGGGCTGCGGGAATCCCGGCGGCCTGGGTCAGCGCCGTGGAGGCCCTGGTCATCCTGGCGGTCCTTGCGGCCGATCAAGCCTGGCGGCGCTCCGCGGCCCTCGTGGGACCCTCCCGGGAGGCAGTGCCGGAAGGGGGGACCGGTGCCTGACGCCGCGGTCTTCACGGCCTTCCTCGAGGCGGCGGTTCGCCTGGGCGTCCCGCTGGCGCTCGCGGCCCTGGGCGAGACCATCACGGAGCGGAGCGGCGTGATCAACATCGGCCTCGAAGGGTCCCTCATCTCGGGTGCCCTGGGAGCGGCGCTGGGGGCTCTGGCCTTCGACTCCCCCACCATGGGGGTTCTCGTGGGAGGCTGCGCGGGTCTGGCCGTGAGCGCCGTATTCGCGACGTTCGTGGTCGGGCTGAACACCGACCAGATCATAACCGGCACGGCCATCACCCTCGGTGGGCTGGGGCTCACCGGGGCGGTCTATCAGGCGCGCTTCGGCGTGACCGGCACAGCCCTGACGCTGCCCACCCTCGGACCGGTGTCCGTTCCCGTCCTCTCGGAGATCCCGGTGCTGGGTGCGGCGTTCTTCCATCAGGCTCCCACGGCGTACGTGGCGTATGTCCTGGCGCCGGTCCTGTGGGTCTTCCTCTTCCGCACGGAGTGGGGGCTGGAGCTCCGGGCGGTGGGCGAGGGGCCCTCCTCCGCAGAAGCCGCGGGCGTGAGAGTCCGATGGCTGCGTCTCGTGGCAACCCTTTTCGGAGGCCTGCTGGCGGGAGTGGCCGGAGCCCACCTGGCGCTGGCCCACGCAGGGACCTTCGCGGAGAACATGTCGGCGGGTCGTGGCTTCATCGCCATCGCGGTGGTGGTCCTGGGCCGGTGGAACCCCGTGTGGGTGCTCGTTGCGGCCCTCTTCTTCGGAGCGGCCTCCGCCCTTCAGTTCTTCCTGCAGGCCCTGGGAATGGACGTTCCTTATCAGCTCTTCCTCGCCCTTCCGTATCTGCTCAGCCTCGCCGCTCTTGCAGGGTGGGTCGGGCGGGCTCGGGCGCCGGCGGCGCTGGCCCTACCGTGGCCCCGCTCGGGCCCGCAGCCGTAGGTTTCTCCCTTTCCCCGACCCCAGGAGCGGATGGAGCATGGCGTACAACTGGTCCCCGAGGACGCTGTTGGCAGGGGCGCTGGTCGCCTCGGCCCTCCTGCCGCTGGGCTCAGAGGCCCAGGGCGTGCCGCAGGGAGGCACGGTGGCGACGGGTCTCCTGCTACGCCAGCTGGACGGGGTGAAACGCGTGCTGATGATCGGCGCGCATCCCGACGACGAGGATACCAGCCTCCTGGCGGCGCTGTCCCGGAGATGGGGCGCGCAGACGGCCTACCTCGCGCTCACTCGTGGGGAGGGAGGGCAGAATCTCATCGGTCCGGAGCTGTGGGAAGGCCTTGGCATCATCCGGACCGGCGAGCTGGAGGCGGCGCGTCGACTGGACGGAGGGGTCCAGTTCTTCACGCGAGCCCTGGACTTCGGGTACTCCAAGAGCGCCGACGAAGCCCTCGAGCTCTGGCCCCGGGAGGAGCTCCTGCGAGACGTGGTGTGGGTGGTGCGCAGCTTCCGCCCGCAGATCATCGTGACGGTCTTCAGCGGCACGCCGGCCGACGGCCACGGGCAGCATCAAGCCGCGGGCATCATGGCCCGGGAGGCCTTCGAGGCCGCCGGTGATCCCTCCCGATTCCCGGATCAGTTGCGACAGGGGGTGGAGGAATGGACGCCGAGCAAGCTCTACCAGGCAGCCTGGCGCAGGCCCTCGGAGGCCACGTCCTTCATCGAGACCGGAGCGTATGATCCTCTGCTCGGTCGCTCGGAGTTCCAGCTCTCCATGGAGAGCCGCAGCTTCCACCGATCCCAGGACATGGGCGCGAGCCAGCCCCTCGGACCTCGCCGGTCGGCGGTCATCCTGGTGAGGGACCGAACGGGGCACGAGGGCGAGGACTCCTTCTTCGCCGGCATCGACACCACGTTGGCCTCAGCGGCAGCCGGTCTCGCTGCGCCGCTCCGCAACCAGGTCGAGGCTCACCTTCGGGAGTACCGGTCGGCCCTGGCCGAAGCCCGGGCGTCCTGGGGCGGGCTCGACGATCCCTTCGCGGCGGTGAGTCCGCTGCAGGAAGGCCTGGGGCATCTGTACCGCGCCCGCGATGCGACCGGCTCGGCAACGGACGTGGAGCTGTCCACCGTGCTGGACCGGAAGATCGACCTGGCCCGCCGAGCCCTCCTGGCCGCGGCGGGGGTGGTGTTGGACGTGAGAGTCGAAGACGACCTGGTGACGCCAGGACAGACCGTCCGGGTGACGGCCCAGGCGTGGAACGGCGGTGACCGGACGCTCGAGGATGTCGCCGCCTGGCTCTCCCCTCCTGAGGCGTGGCCGGTGGAGACCGTGACCACCGAGGGCCTGTCGGCGGGCGGCGGGCTCGCGCCGGGGAGTCTGGCGACGTGGGCCTTCGACGTGACGCTGCCCGAGGGAGCCGGGGAGTCGCGGCTCTACTTCCTCCGGCAGGAGCGGGACGGATACCGCTACCGTTGGCCCGATGACCCCGCGCTGCGGGCGCTCCCCCGGGACCCGGCACCCGTGCGCGGCGTGTTCGGCTTCGCCCTCCGAGACGGGGAGCGATCGGTGGAAGCGGAGCAGGCCGTGCCGTGGAGCTACGTGGGCGTGAATCCCGCCCGTGGCGAGTTCCGCCGTCCGGTGCTCGTCGTCCCGAAGACGTCGGTGTCCCTGTCCCCCCGGGGGATGGTGTGGCCGCAGGGGCTCCGGGAATCGCGCACCTTCACCGTCACCGTACGGTCCGAGGCGCTGGAGGGAAGTCGGGGAAAGGTGTCCCTCTCGGCGCCTCCTGGATGGAGGGTGACACCGGAGGCGTTCGAGCTCGACCTTCAAGAGGCCGGATCGGAGCGCTCCGTCGCGTTCGACGTAGAGCCGGCCGGAGCCCTGACCACAGGCGCCCAGACCTTTCGCGCGAGCGTCCAGGACGAGGACGGGCACCGGTATGAGGAGGGTGTGGCTCTCATCGACTACGAGCACATCGAGCGGGCCGCCCTCTTCACCCCTGCGGAGGCGACGGTGACCGTGGTGCCCGTCCGCGTAGCCGAGCCGATGACGGTAGGCTACATCATGGGCACGGGGGACGAAGGGCCCGAGGCCATCCGACAGCTGGGTGCCCGGGTCGAGCTCGTCGGTCCCGATCAGATCCTGGCCGGAGACTACGGCCGATACGACGCGGTGGTCGTCGGGGTAAGAGCCTACGAGACTCGGGGCGATCTCCGGGCCGCCAACGATCAGCTCCTGGACTATGTCCGGGCCGGAGGCACCGTGGTCGTCCAGTACAACCAGTACACCTATCCCCGTGGCGGCTATGCCCCGTACCCCGTGGACATGGCCCGGCCGGCGCGGCGGGTGGCCGACGAGACCGCCCCCGTAACCCTGCTGGAGCCCGACGCTCCCGTCTTCACCACCCCGAACCGCATCAGCCCGGAGGACTTCGAGGGTTGGGTGCAGGAGCGGGGCCTGTACTTCCTCAGCGAGTGGGAGGGCGAGCTCCGCCCCATGTTGGAGATGAGCGATCCGGGGGAGCCGCCGGCTCAGGGCGCCCTGCTCGTAGCGTCCGTGGGAGAGGGGATCTACGTCTACACCGCACTCTCCTTCTTCCGCCAGTGGTCCGCCGGAGTGCCGGGCGCGTACCGGCTGTTCGCCAATCTCCTCTCCCTGGATCCGGAGGAATGGCGGGAATACAGCTCCCGTCGGACCCCGGGTGGGTGAGGCCGTCCGTGACACGGGCCCTCCGTAGGGCGGAGAGAGACTGGGGGAAGCATCTGTGGACGGGGCTCCTCGCCGTCACCCCGTGGGCCTGCTCCGACTCCAGACAGGTCCTTCTCGTCCACTCGCCGCTGGACACCGAGACGTTGGACTGGGTGGAGCAGCGCTACGAGGCCGACCATCCCGACACGGACCTGCGCTGGATCCAGATTCCGCCGGAGGAGACCCTCCGCCTTCTGCGTGAGGGTGCCGCGGAGGAGTGGCCGGATTTGTGGTGGGGAGCGCCGGCCTGGCTTCTCGCCACGGCTGCCGGCGAGGATCGGCTGGCATCCGCGTCGCCGACGTGGGCCGGTGACGTCGGAGACGAGGTTCGCGACCCGGCGGGTCGTTGGATCGGCGTGCTCCTCGACCCCCTCGTCATGGCCTTCGATCGAGAGCAGGTGAGCCTCGGGCAGGCGCCCCGTGACTGGATCGACCTCTTCCATCCCCGCTGGGCAGGGGAGCTGCTGGTCCCGGATGCCCCGGGGACCCTCAGCGGCTCCCTGCTCGTCGGAACGCTGATGGGGAGGGACGTTCTCCAGGGAGGAGACGGCAGCGACGGCCTCGATTGGCTGCGCCGTCTCGACGCTACCGTGAGCGAGTATCCAGGGGACGAGGAGGACGCGGCCCGGCGCCTCGGTCGAGGGGAGGGCGCCTTCGCCGTCCTCAGGTTGTCCACCGCCGTCCAGGCCGGGGCCCGCAGGGAGAGCGTGGTATGGCGAGTGCCCGAGACGGGCACGCCCGTGCTCGTGGAGGGGGCCGCACGGGTGGCCGGGTCGATGGCGGGCCCGGCGGCAGCGGAGTTCTTGGAGTGGCTCGGGAGCGGCGGGGTGATGCAGGACGTCGCGACCCGCCTGCGACGGCTGCCGGTCTTCCCGACCGGGGCCGATACGTCTGAGCCGGCCTTCCTGGCCCTGGACCGTGTGACCCTGAGGATCTGGCCCATGGACGCCGACTCCGCTGCCGTACACCTGGAGAGCTGGATCGAGCGGTGGCGGGAGCAGGTGCGGGGAGCCGCCCCGAGGATCTTCTGACGAGGCCGGGACGCCTGGCTCAGGCCCTCTTCGAGACTCCGCTGAGGGCCAATCCCACCACGAGCACCGTGACCGCACCGATGACATTGTGCCAGAGGAAGGAAACGTCCGGGGCCCCGAAGTTCACAGCGGCGACCGCGCTCATGCCGGCGATGAGACCCACGAACGCGCCTGTCCCTCGGGAGCGTGGCAACATGGCGAGCAGGAAGACTCCGAGGATGGAGCCGTAGAAGAAGGACCCGTATCGGTTGACCACCTCGATGAGAGACCCGAGGGTGGCGGCGTAGGTGGCGACGACGCATGCGAAGATGCCCCAGAAGGCCGTCGCGCCCTTGGATACACGCAGATAATGCGCGTCATCCGCCTCCGGCTTCACCCAGCGGCGGTAGAAGTCGATGACGCTGGTGGTGGCCAGGGCGTTCAGCTCGGCGGCGATGCTGGACATGGCGGCGGCCAGCACGCCGGCGATGAAGAGACC
>JBDHGI010000003.1:0-68544 GCA_039589955.1 Gemmatimonadota bacterium
TTCATGGCCGGCACCGTGGGAGTGGCTACGGTCTCCTACCTCCCCTGGGCGGTCATGAACTACACGGGCTTCCTCTTCGCCCTGGTGCTGGCGGCCACGGGCGTGGGGATCGCTCCACGCATCCGGGACGACGAGACCCAGCCAGGGAGCTAGGTCCGACCCTGGCGCGCCGCCGGAAAGCGCAAAAGCGCATAGGATGAACTCTACGGGCGTGCCCCCGGTCCGCGACGGATCGGCCGTACGTCGCCCAACGGTCCAGGCTCGGTCGGTGTCGAGATGGTGTAGGTGGGAGCACGTCCCCGGGGCTTTCCGAGGCGCAAAGGCGCCACAGGAGGAACCATGGTAACACGTCGCGAATGGCTCAGGATCACCGCCGCCGCGGGGGCGGCCATGTCCCTGGACCCACGGATCCTCCGTGGCCTCGCGCCTCAGGAGGTGATGACCCGGGCCATCCCCTCCACAGGGGAGCGCCTGCCTGTCATCGGCCTGGGAAGCTCCGCCACGTTCTCGCGCGTCGCCCGCGGCGAGGACGTGAGCGCCCTGCGGGAGGTCCTGGGTGCCCTCGTCGAGCACGGCGGCACGGTCTTCGACACCGCGCCCGGCTACGGGGCGTCCGAGGAAGTGGCTGGCCGGATCGCCGGAGAGTCGGGGATCACCGACGACATCTTCTGGGCCACCAAGGTCAACGTGGCGGGCCGCGGCGGCGGAGAGGCAGACCCGGATGCCGCTCGCCAGCAGATCGAGCGGTCGTTCTCCCGTCTCGGCACCGAGGTGATCGACCTGATCCAGGTGCACAACCTGGGGGATCCCCCCACTCAGCTCGGCATCCTGCAGGAGTACAAGGAGCAGGGACGGGTCCGCTACGTCGGGATCACGAGCACCAGCGAGCAGCGCTATCCCGATCTGGCGGAGGTGATGCGAACGTATCCCATCGACTTCATCGGCGTCGACTACGCGGTGGACAACCGTGCCTCCGCCGAGGAGATCCTGCCTCTGGCCCAGGAGCGCGACATCGGCGTCCTCATCTACGCGCCCTTCGGGCGCACGCGCCTGTGGACCCGGGTATCGGGCCGCGAAGTCCCGGAGTGGGCGGCGGAGTTCGACGCCCACTCCTGGGCCCAGTTCTTCCTCAAGTTCGTGGTGGCCCATCCGGCGGTGACGGCCGCGACGCCGGCGACGAGCAATCCCGGGCACATGGTCGACAACCTCGGCGGAGGGGTCGGTCGACTGCCGACCGAGGAGCATCTGCGGCGCATGGCGGAGCTCGTGGACGCGCTGCCGGAGGCACGGCGGCGGGGCTGAGGTCCCGCGGTGGGGCGGCCGGGGGCCGCGCCACCGGCGTTAGGCTCCCACCAGGCTCCGCATGAGGTAGGCAACGGCGAATCCCACGTAGTTGCCGACGGCGTAGCCGAGCAACCCGACGAGCACGCCGGGTAGCTCGAAGCGCTTCCACCCCTTCGACTCGGCCAAAGCCAGCACCACGGGCGGCCCCGCCTTGGCCGCGGTGGACGCCACGGTGAGCAGGCCCACGTCCATGCGGAGCAGCCGCCCGACACCGTAGATGAACACCATGTGGACCAGGATGATGACCACCACGTACACGAAGAGCACCGGCGAGAGCACCACCGCGTTGTAGAGGTGGATCATGGCGCCCACGGCGGCGAAGAAGAGGTAGAAGGCCAGATTCCCGATCTCCCAGGCGCCTTCCAGGCGGGAGACGGCAGGGAGCTGCCCCAGGGCCAGGGCCAGGGTCGTCACCACCAGGATGGACGGCACGCTGGGGAGCCAGGGATGGATGAGGCGCGTGGTGATGAGCTCGCTGCTCCACATGACCAGCAGGGCCGTGCCGCACAGCACGGCCACGTGGAGAGGGTTCAGGGTCGGCTTCTCATCCCGGGCCGCGACCGAGCCGGCCTCGTCCCGTGCCGCCTCGGAGGTGTGCCAGTGGTCCGCCACGGGGAAGCGGTGCCCCAGCAGCGACGGCACCAACATCCAGAAGCTCATGAGCAGGACCAGGCTCAGGTTGTCCACGGCGTTGGCTGCCGCGAACAGGTCGGGCTGGCCCACCTCGAGGCCCGACCACAGGGCGAAGAAGTTGAGGCTGCCACCGATGTAGGTGCCGGCGTAGGGTCCGGCGATCTTCCACCGGTCCGCACCCACCGTACCCTCCAGCAGCGGATCCAGGGCCAACCCCGCCACAACCACGCCGATCACGGTGCCGACGCACGCCACGAGGAACGCCACCGCCATGGCTTTGCCCGCCTTCAGCACGTCGGCGAGGTTCACCTTCATGAGGATGAGCGCCACGGCGAAGGGCACCGTGAAGCCGGCGAGCTGTCCGTAGAGGTCGGCCTCGAGAGGGATGAGGCCGGTGTTGGACGCCACCGCAGCCAACAACAGGATCCAGACGACCGACGAGAGCTGGGCCGCCCACTTGAAGCGCTCGCACAGCCAGACGGACAGGGCGATGACCGCCACCATGACCGCGGCGATGCCGAGGGTGTCCTGGATCATCGTCTATCCGCCTCTCATGCCGAGGATCATGCCTCCGAAATAGGGCACCAGCCAGATAGACCAGACCAAGAGGCTGAAGCGGTGGAAGCGCCGCTTCGCGACCTCCGTGCCCTTCCTCACCACCCTCGTGGCCCAGACGGCGTGACCGAACATGAGCCACAAGGCGATCTGGCCCGTGATGGTGTGGAGGCTGGACCAGTCGATGCCGGGCTCCAGCAGGTCCATGGCCAGCGTGCCGGTGGTGTCGAAGAAGAAGCCCGTCCAGAAGGCCACCACGTGCCATCCCTTCAGGTACCGCTCGAGGTGCTCCGCCCAGACCCCCAGGGAATAGAAGAGCAGGGCGAGGTTGATGAGGACGACGGCGGCCATCTCGAGATTCGGCATCCGGCGAGGGTACGGGGCGCGCGGCGGGGGCGAAAGGCCTGCCGCCTCCGTGGTGTCCGCTCGGCGCCCGACGCTATCCCCTGGGCTCCATGAAGCGCTCGTAGGGAGGATAGCCCTGGAGGCTCAGGTACTGGGTCCGGTGCCTCAGCGTGACCGAATACGACAGCCCGTCCCTGTACGCCTGCTCCAGCAGCGCCACGGCCCCCTGCCGGTCCCCCAGCTCGGCGGCGATGGCGGCCCGCCATCCGGTTGCGCCGCCGTAGGTGTAGGGACGGGCCTCGATCTCGGCGAGGCGCTGGCTCAGGGTCAGGGCCGCGTCCCGGTCACCCTGACGGGCCGCGGTGGAGCCCAGCCAACCCAGGAGCGTCACGTCCTCGGGAGCCTCTGCCAGGAGTTCCTCGAAAAGGGTCCGGGCCCGCTCCATCTCTCCCGTGCGATACAGAGCCCGAGCGCAGGGGGCGGTGCGCTCGCCCCGCTCGTCGCACCACCGGACCGCTAGCCGAGATAGGCTGTCGGCAAGAGCCTCCTGACCGTGGGGGCGGATGTCGTGGTCTGCCTGAGAGAGCACTGTGGGGAAGTCCCAGGCGCCCTCCACCGCCCTCTCTTCCGCCACGGCGATGAGCTCGCGGATGCCGTCCGCGCGGCCCAGGGCTCCCAAGGCCATGATCTCGTACCGCAGCGTGCGCCAGTCGTCGGGGTGCTTCTCCCGGGCGTCCCGGGCGTATTCCAGCTCGGTGTCATGCTCGCCCAGGAGGTGCAGGGAGGAGAGGAGGTCGAACCACCAGTACCCCACGCTGATGGGCGGGTCCGCGAATCGACGGTAGGTACGCATGGCGGCATCGACGGCCTCCCTGGGTCGGTTGGCCATGCGGGCTCCCCGCTCGTCGCCGCCGGTGACCGGGTCCGATTCGCTGAACCGCCGACCCGCCCTCCACGCCGCTTCCCGGTCTCCCTCGATCCATGCCTGCAGCCAGTCGAGCCACACGAGGTCACCCGGGGCCAGGTCGGCGCGGTACCCCTCCGTCACCTGGATTAGAGAGTCGGCCCTGGCGATATCACCGAGCTGCCACTCCAGGACGGCGGCCATGAGCAGCGCTTCGGCGAACGTGGAGTCGGCCGCCACGGCCTGGTAGACGAGGTCCCGTGCTCGGGCCCTCTCGGCCTGATCGAACAGCTCCATTCCCTCCACGTAGTCTCTGTAGGCCGCGTAGGATCGGGGCTGCCCCGCGACGCGGGCAGGAAAGCCTACGGTGCCGGGGTCCAGGACCCGCGCCAGCACACCCAGGATCTGGTCCGTGCCCGTGCGCGCCGCCTCCATGAAGTCGTGCAGCGGACCCTCCATGGGGCCCACCGTGGCCACCAATTCGGAGGTGGCGGCGTCGGTGACCTCCGCCTGGATGACCAGGGAGCTTCCCTGGGGGAAGTACGATCCGGTGACCACGTACCGGGCGCCGGTGCCGCCGCTGAAGTACGCTACCACGTCGGACCCGGCGGGGCGCTCCCGGGCGAAGTCCCGGACGTTGGACGCCGGTGCCACCCAGGCGATGCCGTTCCGGGACACCTGGCTGGTGAGGAAGTCGGCCATGACGGCACCGAAGACGTCCAGGGAATCCACGCCGCTCTGGTTTTCGAAGGGCACGACGACGAAGCCGGGCTCGACGTCGGCCACCGCGCCCCCGGCCGCCCCGGACGCGCCGTCGCCGGGGGCCGCGAAGTCTCCCCGGGCCAGTGGCCACAGACCGGCAATCAGGATTGCGACCAGGGCGACGGCCCCCGCGATCCAGGGCAGGGGGGGACGGGGCCGGCTGTCAGGCAGCGCCTGCGTGGGGGTCACGCCCATGGACGGGGTGCCCAAGGCCTCGAGCTGGGTCAGGAGCAGCTCGGCCGTCTGCCACCGGTCCGCCGGCTTCTTCTCCAGGCAGCGCATCACCACGGCGCCCAGGGAGGGGGGTACCGCGGCGCGGAGCTCCGTCACCTCCTGGGGCGTCTCGGTGACGTGGGCGGCCAGGACTTGCTGGGGGCTCAGCCCCGTGAAGGGCGGGCGGCCGGTGAGGAGCTCGTACGCCATCGCGCCCACGGCGTAGATGTCGGCCCGGTGGTCGACGTGCTCGTCGGCGGCGGCCTGCTCCGGCGCCATGTACGCGGGGGTGCCGAGGGCCACTCCGGCGGTGGTGAGCTGGTGGCGGCCCGTGGCCTCGCTGACCGCCTTGGCCACGCCGAAGTCCGTCACCACGGCGTGTCGGCCGGCGAGGAGCACGTTGTCGGGCTTGATGTCCCGGTGCACCACGCCCAGCTCGTGGGCGGCGGCCAGGGCGTCGGTCACCTCCCGTGTGATGCGCAGCGCCTCGTCCACCGGGAGCTCCCGCTCCCGGGCGAGGCGCTCCCGGAGGGACTCGCCGTCCACCAAGGGCATCACGTAGTAGAGGAAGCCGTCGGCCTCCCCCGAGTCGAAGAGCGGGAGGATGTGGGGGTGCTGGAGGTTCGCCGTGACCCGCACCTCCTGGAGGAAGCGCTCCGGTTCCAGGGTGGCGGCCAGCTCGGGCCTGAGGACCTTCAGCGCGACCTTGCGCTCGTGCCGCAGGTCGATGGCACGGTAGACCGTGGCCATCCCGCCCTGTCCGATCTCGTCTTCTATGCGGTAGCGGTCCTGCAGGGCAGCACGCAGGCGCTCGAGCACATCGCTCATGGGGCCCCCAGGCTGGCGGCGATGACCCAAATGGAGGCCGGGCCGGGGCCATGCGCAAGCTCTCTCCATCGCCTACCTTGCTCCTCCCATCGTTCCCTTCGCACCCAGACCGACCATGTCCGCCACACGATCCGCCCTGCTCGTTTCGGCCGTCCTCCTGGCCGGCACCCTGATCGCCCCCGTCGACGCCCCCGTCGCCGCGCAGGAGCCCGGCGACGTCGCCCTGGACTCCGCTCTTCTGGCCGGCTACCGCTGGCGGAACCTGGGCCCCGACCGGGGTGGGCGCTCCATCGCCGTGAGCGGTGTGGTGGGGCGGGCGGACGAGGCGTACTTCGGCGCCGTGGGCGGAGGGCTGTGGAAGACGACGGACGGCGGCGAGAACTGGAGTCCCGTCACCGACTTCAAGATCACGTCGGCGTCCGTGGGGGCCGTGGCCGTGAGCGAGACCGAGCCTGACCTGGTCTTCATCGGCACGGGTGAGGCGTGCATCCGGGGCAACATCATCCCCGGCGACGGGATGTACCGGAGCCGGGACGCCGGCGAGACCTGGGAGCACATCGGCTTCACCGACACCGACGCCATCTCCAAGGTGCGGGTCCACCCCACCGACCCCGACATCGTGTTCGCGGCGGTGTTCGGGAAGTACGGCGCCGACTCGGAGGAGCGGGGCGTCTTCAAGAGCACCGACGGCGGGGACAGCTGGCGGAAGGTCCTCTACCGGGATGCCAAGACCGGCGCCGTGGATCTGGTCATCGACCGCAACGACCCCGACGTGATCTACGCGTCCCTCTGGCAGGCTTTCCGGAAGGAGTACACGGCGGCGTCCGGCGGGCCCGGGAGCGGCATGTTCAAGAGCACCGACGGCGGTGAGACCTGGACCGAGATCACCCGTAATCCGGGCATGCCCCACGAGGGCATGGTGGGGCGCATCGGGCTCGCGGTGAGCAGCGCCAACTCGAACCGGGTCTACGCCCTCTTCGAGAACGACGACGGCGGGCTCTTCCGCAGCGAAGACGGTGGCGACACGTGGGAGCTCGTCAACTCGGAGCGGCGCATCCGGCAGCGGGCCTTCTACTACACCCATGTCTTCGCCGACCACCAAGACGAGGACGTGGTCTACGTGCAGAACACTTCCCTCTTCCGGTCCACCGACGGCGGCGCCACCTACGAGGTCATCAACAACGGGACCCACGGCGACTTCCACGACTTCTGGATCGACCCTGACGACGCGGCCCACCTCGTGGTGGGGAACGACGGCGGCGGCGCCGTGAGCTTCACCACCGGGGAGGCGTGGACGGACCAGGAGTTCTCCACCTCACAGTTCTACCGGGTCGTGACCACCGCCCACACGCCCTTCCACGTGTGCGGCTCCCAGCAGGACAACAGCACCCTGTGCCTACCCTCGGACTGGAACGCAGGCCGCTTCGGCCTCGGCGGAGGCGGCGGCTTCGGGCGGGGAGGCGGAGGCGACAGGAGCATCACCGAGGGCTCCATGAACGTGGCGTACCGGGTCGGCGGTGGTGAGCCTGGCTACATCGCGCCGGACCCGAGGGACCTGAACATCTTCTATTCCGGCACCAACAACGGCCGGTACGTGGACAAGTTCAACCGCACCACCGGCGCCTCCCGTGAGGTGAACCCTTATCCCTGGTTCTACTCCGGCGAGCCCGCCATCGACATGGTGGAGCGGTGGCAGTGGACCTTCCCCATCGTCTTCTCACCCCTCGATCCGAACCGGCTGTACGTGTCGTCCAACCGTCTCTGGCAGACGCTGGACGGCGGCAACACGTGGGAGGCTCTCAGCCCCGACCTCACCCGGGCGGATCCGAGCACGCTGGGGCGCTCGGGCGGTCCCATCACCGGGGACATGAACGGCCCCGAGGTCTACGCCACCATCTTCACCGTCGCCCCCGGCAAGCTGGACGTGAACGTCATCTGGACGGGCTCCGACGACGGGCTGGTGCACGTGACGCGGGACGGTGGCGCGACGTGGACGAACATCACCCCGCCAGACATGCCCGACTTCGGCCGTGTGCAGCTCATCGACGCGTCGGCCTTCGAGGCCGGTCGGGCGTACATGGCGGTGAAGCGCTCCCTGCTAGACGACAAGGCGCCCTACATCTGGCGCACCGACGACTACGGCGCGTCGTGGACGAAGATCGTCAACGGCATTCCCCACGGCGCCTTCGTGAATACCGTGCGTGAGGACCCGACCCGTCCGGGTCTGCTCTACGCCGGCACGAACCGCGGGGTCTACATCTCCTATGACGACGGAGCCCACTGGCGGCAGCTCAACCCGAGCCTGCCGGACATCCCCATCTCGTCGCTCATCGTGGAGCACGACGAGCTGGCGGTGGCCAGCCACGGCCGGGGCTTCTGGATCCTGGACAACATCGCGCCGCTGCGTCAGGCCCGGTCTGGCATGACCGACGAGGATCTCGTGCTCTTCCAGCCTGCCTCGGCCATGCGCGCCGCTGACGGCGCCATTCTGTCCTGGTGGCTCAAGGAGGCTCCTGCGGAGGCCAAGCTCGAGATCGTCGCACCCGGCGGTGAGGTGGTCCGGACCTTCGAGCCTGCAGACACCGCCGAGGAGCGCGATCGGTGGAGTGGAGCGCCGCTACCGGTGGAGGCTGGCCTCAACCGGCTCCATTGGGACCTGAGGACGGATCCGGCCCCTGCGTTCCCGGGCATGATCCTATGGGGCGTGCGCACCCTGTCCGCTACCGTGCCGCCGGGCACGTACACGGTCCGACTGACCGCAGACGGTTACACCGAGACCGCGACCCTCGAGGTGCAGCGCAATCCGTGGATCACCGACGTCACCGACGAGGACCTGAAGAAGCAGTACGTCTTCGCCCGGGAGATCCAGGCCAAGGTCACCGAGGCCAACTCGGCGGTCATCGCCATCCGCCGAGCCAAGGTGCAGCTGGAAGCACGTCTGGAGGGGAACGAGGATCGGGCCCTGCGGGAGGCGGCCCACACCTTCATGCGTAATGCCTCGGAGGTTGAGGCGAATATCTACCAGGTCAGGAACCGCTCCAACCAGGACCCGCTGAACTTCCCCATCAAGGTGAACAACCGGCTGGCGAACCTCCTCTCCATGGTGGAGCGGGGCGATGGAGCTCCGAACGAGGGGATGCACGAGGTGTTCCAGATCATGTCCGATCGGCTGGACGGGTACCTGGAGACCCTGCAGAACGTGTGGGACCGGGACCTGGACAGAGTGAACGACGTCCTGGAGGGGTTGGGGATGGCACCGGTTGATCCCTGGGACGAGACAACGAAGCTGGAGGCGCCCGTTGGATAGAGCAGTTCCGATAGTCGCAGGTAAGAGACGCACGCCGTCCCCCGGGGGCTCGCTGGTGGCTGCAAGCCCCCGGGTGCTTGTCCGGGCCCTCGTCGTGTCGACGCTGCTCTTTGCCAGCACTGCCTGCGGGATCACCGATCCCCTCTCCGAGGACCTCGTGGTGTCCGGCAAGGTGACCGACGTGGCGGGCGTGGGGCTCACCGGAGCGAGCGTGTCCCTTGTGAGGGAGAGCTGCCTCTCTGGAGCGTGCACGACACGGACGCGAGGGCAGGACATGACCGACGCGAACGGGGATTTCCGGATCGTGGTGGTCCGAGACGCCGACGAGCGTGACCTCTGGGAGCTCGTGTGTCACGAGTTCACGATCGACATCGAGGCAGCGGGCTACACGCCTGTCGTGGGCAACTACCAGGGGTGGAGAGCGGCCTTCTGTGCCTCCGGGGAGGTCGCCGGGCTGGAGTTCGCGCTCACGCCTTCGGGATAGGAAGACGGCGCACTCGGGCCGAGATCCCCATCCGGTCTACCGGTGGATCTCCACGACGTCCCCCTCTTCGAGGACGTGTCCTCCTCGCACCGACTGGCCGTCGTGGGCGCTGGGGCCCCATAGGCGGGCGTATCGGAGCTCCTCGGCGATCTCCTTGTGGATCTTCGCCGCGAGATCGGAGACGGTGGATCCTCTCGGGAGCGTGAAGGGTCGATCCCGGTCCGCCTCTCTTCCCGGTTCCTTGCTGTAGACGCGGATCACGTCCAGGGCTTCGAAGGTGGCTTGCCCCAGGGCGTCGAAGCCCTCTCGTGTGACCCCGGAAACCGGGACCTTCCACCACGGACGGTCAAGGAGCTCTTCGAAGACCTCGTAGTCTCCCTGGGCGCCGGGCCGGTCCATGCCCGTGACCACGAGGAACGCGTCCTTGTAGCTCCACCCTGGGCGCCGCTCTCGCGGTGGCTCCTGCCGCCAGGGGTCCAGGCCGATGGCCTTGGCCGCCAGTAGCTCGACCGTCTCCTCGAGACCCGTGAGAGGCCGCTCCACGGATACCACCAACCAGACCAGATCCGCCCCGCGGACGATGTCGTACACCCAGGGCTCCACGTGCTCGTGGCAGATCGGCGGAAGATCCACGAGCTGGAACGCGATGTCCTCGTGGGGCATCATCCCCGGGGTCGCCTTCAGGGTCGTCATGGGGTACGGCGCCACGTCGGGACGGGCGTGGGTCAGCTCTGCCACCAACGTGGACTTGCCCGCGTTCGGAGAGCCGACCAGGGCGATCTGACCCGCTCCCTCGTGGGGGATCTTGTGGCTGGGTCCTCGCGTGCCCGCCTTCTTCCTGGGCTCGTGCCTCAGCTTGGAGATGCGGGTGCGGAGATCGGCGCACAGCTTCTCCGTGCCTTTGTGCTTCGGCACGACGCGAAGCATCTCTTCGAGGGCGGCGAGCTTCTCCTCCCTGGTGACCGCGGCCCGAAAGCGTGCCTCGGCCTCTCGATAGACGGGTCCCGCGTTGGTCGACATCGCTCGATTCCTCCGCCTCCATGCTAGCAGGAAGGAGGGTCGTCCTGCCACCCGCAGCGTACCCCCACAGCGAGCCGGGAAGCGAGGCCGACGGACCCGCGGACGGCGCGATCTGCCGGGGGGTGATAGCTTGGCAGCCCATCCACGTGGCCCCTCGACGAGAACGAGCCGATCCATGCACCAGCGACGCCTCCGGCAGGCCAGCCTTCTCACCGTCCTCGCCGCCCTTTCCCTGGCGGGGTCGTCCATCGGAGCCCAGACCCTCGACGGGTACCGGGAGTACGTGGAGAGCGCCGTGGAGAGCTGGGACGCGACGGGCCTGGCCGTGGCCGTGGTCAAGGACGGCGAGCTTCTCTTCGCCGAGGGATTCGGCGTGCTCCGTCTGGGTGAGCCCGGGAGGGTGGACGAGCATACCCGCTTCGCCATCGGGTCCACGACCAAGGCCATGACCGCGGCGGCCATCGGGATCCTCGTGGACGAGGGAAAGCTGGGCT
Organism: Gemmatimonadota bacterium; assembly: GCA_039589955.1. Taxonomy (GTDB): domain Bacteria; phylum Gemmatimonadota; class Gemmatimonadetes; order Longimicrobiales; family Gaopeijiaceae; genus SZUA-318. Next base: position 10,890 of record JBDHGI010000003.1, read on the forward strand.
GGGACGATCCCGTGGTGGAGCATCTGCCATGGTTCCGGGTGGACGACCCCTACCTGTCCAGGCAGATCACGGTGCGGGACCTTCTCACCCACCGGGCCGGCATGGGCAACGCCGACTTCCTCTGGTACGAGCGCGATGCCGCCACGGAGGAGATCGTCCGGAAGATGGCCATGGTGGAGCCGGCGTACCCCCCGCGGTCGTCCTTCATCTACCAGAACGTCATGTACGCCACCGCCGGCCTGGTGGTCGAGGCCGTGTCCGGCGCGTCATGGGCCGACTTCGTGCGTACGCGGATCTTCGGGCCCCTGGGCATGAGCGGGTCGGTTCCCCACGTGGCGGAGACGGTGGGGCGACCGAACGTGGCCCATCCACACCATCGCGTGGACGGACAGACCGTCCCCATCCGGAACGCCTCGGTGGATGCGGTGGACGCGGCGGGATCCGTCTGGTCGAGCGTGTCGGACATGTCCAGGTGGCTGCGGATGCTCCTGGCCGAGGGCGTCGTGCCCCACGGGACCCGCATCCTCAGCGAGGCCACCGTCGACGAGCTGTTCCGGCCCCAGACCGTGATCCCGTCGAGCCAGTTCTACCCTACTCAGCGGATCACGCGACCGTCGTGGATGACCTACGGGCTGGGGTGGTTCCAGCACGATTACCGCGGCCACAAGGTGGACTTCCATACCGGGAGCATCGACGGCATGGTGGCCATCGCGGGCCTCGTCCGGGACCTGGACCTGGGCGTGTACGTGCTGGCCAACCGGGACCACGTCGAGGTGCGCCACGCCCTCATGTACAGGGCCTTCGACCACTTCCTCGGTGGGGTGGACCGTGACTGGAGCACCGACCTGAAGGAGCTGTACGACCGGTTGGCGGCCTCCGCGGAGGAGCGCCGGGCCGAGGCCCAGGCGCGTCGGGTCACTGGGACGAGCCCCTCCCTGGCCCTGGACGACTACGTGGGGCGGTACGTCCACCCCGTCTACGGCTCGCTCACCGTGAGCCCAGACGACGGGGACCTCCGGGCGGACCTGGGACCGGGCCAGAGCGGTGTGCTCGAGCACTGGCACTACGACACCTTCCGCCTGGCGTTCGACGCGCGGTGGCGTGGAACCACCACGGTCACGTTCCTCCTGGATGTCGATGGCGGTGTGGCGGGAGCGCGCATGGGCAACGTGGAGCTTAAGCGGGCGGATCCCTGAGCCGGCTCGGCCCTCCCCGGCCGTTGGCGGAGTGGGTCGAGGGAACCCGGGAGCCGTTCCCATGACCACGCTCACCGTTTCGGCCGCGGGTGCCAAGCAGCATATTGGGAGTGCACCTCGAAAGGAGATCGCGACATGACCCCCCGAGCCCCCGCACTCGCCGTCCTGGCGGCCGTCGCGCTGGCGGCGTGCGACACGCCCACCACGCTGCAGCCCGACGCGTTGGACGACGAAGCCGTCGCGCAGCTCGCCGAGGTGACCTCGGAGGACGCGACGATCCGTCTCCCCTCCCTGGGATCCCTGCTTGCCGCCTCCCGCGAAGCCATCCGGGAGCAGGGAGGCAACGAGGAGGCCGTGGGCCATTTCCGCCGGGCGCACCGGCTCGCCCTGGCTGCGGAGGCCGCGAGGGACGAAGGCAACCTGGAGGAGGCTCGCGCCCTCGCGGCGCGTAGCTATCGTCATCGGCTCTCCGGGATCGTGGCCGCCCTCGGCGAGGAAGCCGTGGCCGAGGCGGTGTCAGGAGCCGAGGCCGGCCTGGCCAGGGTACGGAATCACATCGACGGGCGGGAGGTGTCGGAGCGGGTGGCGAGAGCCGTCGAGCGCATCGCGTCCCACGTGGAGGCGGCCCGGGAAGCGCTGGAAGGGGGAGAGCCTGTTCGAGCCCTCCACCACTCCTTGGAGGCGGCCGAGGGCATCCGTCACCTCTCCCCGCGGTACGTCGCCCGGAAGTGGATCGAGCGGGCGACGAGCATGCTCCGGCAGGCGAGGCAGGCCGTCGGCGATACCGCCACCGACGAGGAAGCGTCCACCCTTCGCCGGGCCTGGCGGCTCCTGAACGTCGCGCGGGACGAGCTCGCCGCCGGCCACCCGGTTCGGGCAGTGGAGGCCGCCAGGCGATCGGCCCGCCTGTCCTGGGGCGTCCTCGAGGGTCGATCCAGCGGCTAGCCGGTCCTCGTCCTGCCCCTTCACGCCATGCCCGCCGTGCCCGCGCTCCGAGCCCTGGGCGTCGCCCTCGCGTGCGCCGTGACGAGCGCGTGCGGCGCCACGCGCCCCGATCCTCAGGAGGTGCGGTACGTGGACTGGCATCCCATCGAGTGGAGCGGGGGCACGACGAACGTGGCCGTGCTTTCTCCCCAGGAGGTCGGTGCGGGGCCGCACCCCGTCGTCTTCGCCCTGCCCTGGGGTAGCGGGTCCGCCAATCTCGTGATGAGCTTCCTCGAGGCTTACTGGTCCCACGAGCCGGGGCGGAGAGGGTACTACGTGGTGGCTCCGGAGGTGACGGGACCCACCCTGGCGGATATCGGCGACGAGCTCCTGCCCGCGATCTTCTCCTGGATGGACGCCGAGCTTCCCTACGACCCGTCGCAGGTGGCGCTCGTCGGGGCGTCCAACGGCGGGCGCGGCATGTTCCACGCGGCGCTGTCCCAGCCCGAGCGGTTCCGGGCCCTCATCGGCCTGCCCGGGGAGTACTCGGGAGAGCCCCAGAACCTCACGGCCCTCGCTGGAAAGCCGGTCTGGCTTCTGGTCGGGGAATTCGACGGAGGGTGGGTCGAGGCGAGTCAGAGCACGGCCGCCGCCCTGGAAGCCGCGGGCGCGAAGGTCACCCTCGACATCGTTCCTGCCCAGGAGCACGTGCTCCTGCTCAGCTCCACCGAGCTCATGGACTGGATCGACGGGGCGCTGGGGCGCTAGGAGCCTGCGCCCCACTGGATTGCCCGGACAGGCTCCTAGCCCGACGTCGATGTCAGGGCAGGCGGCGTGCCCAGACGCTGGAGGGCGTCCCCCAGGACCCGCTCGACAGCCAGGGCCGCGGCGAGGGCCGTCTCGTCCTCGCCACCGAGGGCCACCAGCTGAAGGCCCACGGGCATTCCGGCGTCGTCCAGGCCTACGGGAACCGTAACGGCGCACAGGTCCAGCATGCTGACCGGACAGGTAGGGCGCAGGCAGGCGGCGTTGACCTCCCGATACCGCGCCATGGGACCCAGCTCGTCGACGCTTGGAGGCGTCAGCAGGGCCGTCGGCAGAGCGAGCACCTGCGCCTGGGCGAAGAGCTCCGTCGCCGCCGCCGCGAGCCGCTCCCGTTCCGCGACGGCCAGGCCGTACCGCTCGCTGGTGAGGGGCGGGGCGTCCTTCAGCCTCGACCCGACGGTGGGATGTAGCCGCTCCAGCCACCCCGGGAGGTCCCTCTCCAGGAAGTCCCTGCACTCGGCGCCTGCCATCCCCCCGTGCATGTAGAGGTGTCCGGCGCCGTCCAGGAGGCCACCGTCCATCTCGGTAACGAGCCATCCGTCGGCCCGAAGCTCGGCCAGCGCTCCGTGAAGGACATCGGCCACGTCCGCCTGGCACTCTCTCCAGATCCCGCACCGGGGCAGCCCGAGGCGGATCCCGTTCCCGAGGGCGGTCAGCCGACGAAGCAGAGACTCCGGCGTGCCCCACCTCCCGTCCACGGAGCCGAAGAAGTAGACGCTGTCCGAGACGCGGCGGGTCAGGGCGCCGACGGTGTCCAGCGTGGAGCTCAGGGGCACGACGCCGTCGGTGGGCCACCGGCCCTTGGTGGTCTTGTGCCCGACGGTGCCGGTCATCGATGCCGGGATGCGGATGGAGCCCCCCGTGTCCGTGCCCAGGGCGATCAGGGCCGATCCCTCCCAGAGGCTCACCCCCGCACCGCAGGACGATCCCCCGGGAATCCGATGCCGGTCGGCATCCCACGGATTCCAGGGCGTGCCCCAGTGGGGGTTCACGCCGGTAGCCCCGTAGGCGAGCTCGACGGTGTGGGTCTTGCCGGTGAGGACGGCCCCCTGGCGCCTGAGCGCCGCCACCAGCCACGCGTCCCGGGACCAGGACTCCGGGAGCTGCCGAGCGGTTCCGGCGAAGGTGGGGAGCCCGCCCATTCCGTAGAGGTCCTTGACCGACACGGGGAGGCCGCACAGGGGTGGGGGAACCGCCTCCCGGTCGAGGATTCGATCCGCCCGCCGGGCCCCTTTCCGGGCTCCCTCGACGTCCACGCACTTGTAGGCGTTGAGGGGAGCACCGCGCTCGGCGTGGCAGCGGAGGGCCTCTTCCAGGAGCTCGGCGGCGGAGCATCGACGTTGCCGCAGGGCAGCGGCTACCTCGGTGAGCGGGCGATCCAGGAGGTCACGCATGGAGGACGATAGGGTCCCGGGGGCGCTGTCCGCCATGGCGCCGGGGACCCGCTGCTGCGCCGATGTCCGAGTCCGCCCACGATCCCGGTCGTGACTTGGTGGCCGATCTTGTATAATGTGCCCCGCGAGACCCCAGGCACCGACCACGACCATCGGAGCGACGAATGGCGACGTACACCTGCGATATATGCGGCATGAGCGTGAACATGACCTGCGCCAAGTGCGGCAGGGAGCTCGAGCACGGAACCATCACCACGGAGGCCGGCGCGACGGTGGCGGTCTCCCAGTGCCCCGAGGGTCACGGCAAGATCAAGTCCCCCATGTGCTGCGCCCAGGACATGACCTGCGCCATCTAGGCGTCGCCCCCACGGACATCCAGACGGAGATCGAGGCTCCGGGCCACGCGACAGGCCTCTGACCACTCGGTTGCCGAGATCCTTCGATCGATCTCGGCGTAGGCGCTGCGGCGCACCTTGCCCGCGGGTCGGTACTGGTCCATGAGGTTGACGTAGGTGCCGGGGCCGAGCTCCGTGGCCAGCCATCTAAGGCACTCCCGCGTCTCCTCCAGGAGCCCCGGCATCACGAGATGGCGGACCAGCACGCCCCGGGTCGCCAGCCCCCGCTCGTCGATGTGGAGGGCACCCACCTGGCGATGCATCTCCTTCAGGGCCTGACGGGCGACCTCGGGATAGTCTTCGGCCTTGAGGTACCGTCCGGCCGAGTCGGCCGACCACACCTTGAGATCCGGCATGTAGATGTCGACCACGCCGTCCAGCCACCGGAGACTCTCGAGGCTGTCGTACGCGCTGGTGTTGTAGACCAGCGGAAGGCGCAATCCGCGGGGCACCGCGCAGGCCACGGCCTCCAGTACCTGAGGCACCACGTGCTCCGGTGTCACGAAGTTGATGTTGTGACAGCCGCGGGCCTGGAGCGCCAGCATGATGTCCCCGATCTCTTCCGCCGTGCGGGCGCCGACGGACGTGCCCGGCCGGACGGCTTGGCTGATGTCGAAGTTCTGGCAGAAGACGCAACGCAGGTTGCAGTGCGCGAAGAAGATGGTGCCCGACCCGTTCCACCCCCGCAGGCAATCCTCTTCGCCGAAGTGCGGAAAAGCGCTGGAGACCACGGCGTGTCGTCCCGTCTTGCACGCGGACCACTTGTCCGCGAGGCGGTCGACTCCGCAGTCGCGAGGACACGCCCGGCAGGCGGCCAGGGATTCGACCGCCAGCCCCGCGCGCTCGGCCAGCTCGTCGGGCGAGAGGTTCCGGTAGGCCGGTTTGGTCAGTAGCGCCATCCCAGCAGGTTCCAGACGGTGAGCTGCCACACGAAGAGGCAGAAGACGACCGCCGCCAGCGAATAGAGGATCCGCACCGTCCGGCGGCCCCTCCCCTTTCGCCACAGCTGCACGGCCAGAGCCACCCACCCGACGGTGGGGACGAGCGCGACCACCGGGACGAGCAGGGCGACCCCCAGGCTGGGCGGCACCTCCACGGCGATGACGGTGGGATCCCTGAGGATGACGACCATGGCCGCCACGGACAGGGCGAAGAGGGCCGCCGCCGTCCACGGCACCAGCCGCGCGACGGCGGGAATGCGAATCAGGTCGTGGGTCCGCACGCCGTACCATCTCCGCGCGGCCCAGCCGACGAAGGGGAAGAGGAGTGTCACGCCGGTGGCGAGGAGGAACAGCACTCCGATCACGAACGTCGTCGTGGGGTGCTCGGCCAGGGGTAGGCGCTCGAAGGCGACGATGGGAACGCTTCCGACGAAGAAGTTCGTGATGTCGCCTGCACCGTCCTCCCGGAAGAGCAGCATCTCGTCGCCGTGGCGTTCCCGGAAGGTCAGGGGCGCGACCTCGACCCACTCGGAGCTCAGCGCCCGGAGGGTTCCGTCCTCGGTGGCGCTGACGGTCACCGCCGCCGTGGCGGCGAGCTTGGCGATCGTCGTGTGGGAGAACCGGTTGGCTCGGTACTCCCCGGTGAACCGGTCGGCACGCTCGGCGAAGTCCTCCGGGGGCGTGGCGATCACCTCCTCCACGGGAAAGTACCGGTCCACGAAGGCATCGATAAACGGACCCGTGGCGGCGCCGCCCTCCTCGGAGTTGAACGACACGAAGACGCCCAGACCGTGGTCGGGAAAGAGCGCCAGCGCACTGTGGAACCAGAACGTGTCGCCGCCGTGCCCGATCACGCGCTGTCCGTTCCGGGTCATCTCCATGAAGCCGTGGGCCATCCCGTTCACGCCCGGGGCCATGCGATGGTGGACGGTCTGCATCCGACGGGCCGTTCCCTCGTCCAGGAATCGGCCACCGTCGAACGTGCCGAGCTGGAGATGGCCGATCATGAAGCGCGCCATGTCGAGACCCGAGGCCGCGGCGGCTCCCACAGGCGCCAGGGGCACGTACTCGAAGTCCTCCTCCTGGAAGGAGCCTGCGGCATAGCTGTACCCCTTGGACATGTGGGGGGCCAGATGGTCCGGAAGGGGCTGCCGGAAGGTCGTGAACTCCATGCCGAGGGGCTCCAGGATGCCCCCCTCCGTCAGCTCGATCCACCCGGTTCCGGACGCCCGCTCCACCATGTACGCGGCCATGCCCGTCGCGTGGTTCGAGTAGGAGGACAGGTCCCCTGGCGGTCGCACCCGGGCCGGAATCTGCTCCCTGAGGAGCTCGCCCAGGGGGCGCACGTCCTCGGCGTCGTTTCCGAAGAGCTCGATGACGTAGTCCTCGAAGCCGCCGGCGTGGGCCATGATGTCGGCCAGAGTCACCGGCCTCTCGAACGCTTCCGGGATCTCGAAGTCCAGGTACTCGTTGATGTCGACGTCCAGGTCCAGGAGACCCTGCTCCACCATCTGCATCACCGAGGTCCAGGTGAACAGCTTGGACACGGAGCCGATCCGGAAGAGGGTCGTGGCGGGATCGACCCCCCTCCTGGCCTCCCAGTCGGCGTATCCGTAGCCCTTGGCGAAGAGAATCTGGCCGTCCCTCACCACGGACACGACGGCGCCGGCGGTGTGGTGCTCCTCGAGCAGCACCCGCATGAGCCCGTCGACGAAGGCCTCGAGCTCCGTGGGATCGGTGGGTCCGTCGGAGAGGGGCGGGTCGCCCTGCTCCTGCAGGGCTCCGAGGGGAGCGGCGAGCGCCAGCGTCATCACGACGAGCAGCAGGAACCGATGGATCACGTGGCCTCCTCCCCGGAGTCATGCCCAGCGCGGGCGGACACCATCATGTTAACCGTCGGTCGCCTTCAGGATAGGGACAGCATCGGAGTCACGCCCTCCGATAGCGGGGAATCGCGCCCGCCAGTCGACGGGAGCTCTCCGGACAGGCACCGGCGGTGGCCATATCAACCACTGTTGATATATTTGCCCATGGCCAGCTCAGAGACCGCCTCTGCTCCCACGGCCGTCTTGGCCGCCTTCCAGGCCCTGGCGGACGAGAACCGCCTGCGGATCATCGATGTCCTGCGGGAGGGTGAGCAGTGTGTGTGCGAGCTCCAGTCGGCGCTGGATCTCGGGCAGTCGTTGCTCTCGCACCACCTGCGAGTGCTTCGGGACGCCGGGCTGGTCGGGTCGCGGCGTGAAGGGCGGTGGGTCCACTACGCCCTGTCGTCCGAGGTGCTCGAGATGGCACAGGAGTGGATCGAGCACGCTCGGGAGGCAGCCGAGACCGACACGAGCATCTCTGCGATCTCAACCAACGGAATGCCTGGATGACCACTACGTCCCGAAGGCTGTCCTTCCTCGACCGCTACCTCACCCTGTGGATCTTCCTGGCCATGGCCGTCGGCGTGGGCGTCGGATACCTGTGGCCAGGCGGCATCCGTGCGCTGAACGAGAGCACTCAGATCGGCACCACGTCGGTGCCCATCGCCGTCGGGCTCATCCTCATGATGTATCCGCCCCTGGCCAAGGTGCGGTACGAGGAGTTGGGAGATGTGTTCCGGAACGGGAAGGTCCTGGGCCTCTCTCTGGTGCAGAACTGGGTCATCGGCCCCGTGCTGATGTTTGCCCTGGCGGTGATCTTCCTGAGGGACTACCCCGAGTACATGGTGGGGCTCATCCTCATCGGCCTGGCCCGGTGCATCGCCATGGTCATCGTGTGGAACGACTTGGCGGAGGGTGATTCGGAATACGCTGCGGGCCTGGTGGCCTTCAACTCCATCTTCCAGGTGCTCTTCTACAGCGTGTATGCGTGGTTCTTCATCACGCTGCTCCCGGAGCTGCTGGGGATGGAAGGGGTCGTGGTGGACATCACCATGGGGGAGATCGCCCAGAGCGTGTTCATCTACCTGGGCATCCCGTTCCTGGCCGGGATGCTGACGCGCCTCGTGCTCATCCGGGTAAGGGACAAGGAGTGGTACCACGGGCGGTTCATTCCCCGGATCTCCCCGCTGACCCTCGTGGCGCTCCTCTTCACCATCGTGGTCATGTTCTCCATCCAGGGCCGAGCCATCGTCCAGCAGCCGTTGGGCGTGTTGAAGATCGCGGTGCCGCTTCTCATCTATTTCGTGGCCATGTTCGTTGTGTCGTTCTTCATGAGCCGGAGGGTGGGTGCGGACTATCCGAAGACGGTGACGCTCTCGTTCACCGCCGCGTCCAACAACTTCGAGCTGGCCATAGCCGTGGCGGTGGCCACGTTCGGCATCGGACACGGGGCGGCGTTCGCCGCCGTGATCGGCCCACTGGTGGAGGTGCCCGTCCTGATCGGGCTGGTGACGGTGGCGCTGCGATGGCGGTCGCGGTACTTCCCCGGCGCGGTCGAGAGCATCGCGGGCATATCCGACTGCGCTGTTCCCGCCGGCGTCAGCCCTCGTCCGCCGTCGGCTGAACGGCCTTCAGAACCTCACGGGTCAGGTCCCATCGGTTGAACCCCTGCCGCCCGTAGTCGAGGCCACGGCGGACGATCACCAGGTCGTGGGAGGGCACGACGATGACGTACTGGCCGCGGTTCCCTGCGGTGGAGTACGCGTCGGCCGGGACGTCGGTCCGGTCGTCGGGAACGAGCCACCACTGGCCGCCGTAGAAGTTGCCCGACTCGGCCGTGGCCGGTGCAGGAGTGCGGACGAAGTCGATCCATGCCTCGGACAGCAGGCGCTGCCCTCCCCACACGCCTCCCTGCAGGTAGAAAAGCCCGAACCGGGCCAGGTCACGGGCGTTCGTGTACACCTGACTGCTGAGGACGAAGTCACCGAAGCGATCCACGCTGAGGAGCGAGCTGCGCATGCCGATGCGGTCCAGCAGGGCCCGGCGCGGGTACTGCAGGTAGGTCTCGGCGTCGCCCAGGGCCAGCTTCATGGCATAGACGCCGAGCAGCGTGTCGTAGTTCTCGTAGTCCCAGCTCGTGCCGGGCTCGCGGATGAGAGCGCGGTGGCGAGCGCCACGGACCGAGCTGGCGCCGGCCCAGTACGCAAGGCCGGAGCCGGTGGCGTACTCCAGGCCGAAGTTGTCCACCGGGTAGAGCCCGCTGGACATGTTCAGGACGTGGCGGAGGGTGATGGCGTTCCGTGGGTCGGTCTCCGGTGAGGCGGCCCGGGGAAGCCACTCGAAGCCGAGGGGCTCGTCCAGGGCCATGTGGCCCTGGTCCACCAGCATCCCGATGAGGGTCACGGCGATGCTCTTGGCCGTGGACCAGGTTCGGGTGCGTGTGGCGGCGTCGACGCCCGGGGCGTAGCGCTCGTGGACGATGCGGCCCTGGTGGACCACGAGAAGGCTGAGGGTGACCTGCTCCGGAGACTCACGGTCGAAGGCCCAGTCGGAGGCGGCGGCCAGCGCGGCGGCGTCCACGTTGGCCGGTAGCGGTTCCTCGGCGACGAGGTCACCGTCGGGCCAGGGGATTGCGGCCGGATCTCCCGGTGGGGGAGGGACGTCGAGCACGGGGAGGGATTCGATGTCCTCGAAGGTCTGGTCGGGAGCCATGACGATGCATCCCAGGCCTGGCCGGAAGGCGGCGCGCATCGTGGGCAGGACGCCCGCCTTCCCGATGGCCACGGCCTTCCGACTCCGGTCCACCTCGTAGTCGCCGCCCCGGGCCGTCCCCACCGGCTCACGCAGGTAGGCCAGCTCCTGGGCGAAGACCTGCTCGAGCGTCCGATGGGAGGTGAACAGACCGTTGCACATCAGGACGGCCTGCACGCCCCTCTGGACGAGCTCCCGGTCGAAGCTCCAGTAGTCGTAGCGTTCCGCCTGCTGGGCTCGGCCAGCGGATGGCAGAAGCAGCGAGAGACAGACGAAGACGATGCCGAGGTGTTTCATGGGTCCCGGGATGTGGAGTGACGGGCGGGTCGGCCCTTCCTGTGATCCTGGATAGTAGGGGCATCGGCGCCACGCACGCGAGGAGGCCCGAAGAACGTGGACGGCACGGGGCTCCTCAGCGGAGGTCCACCTCGAGGGTCGCTCCGTCGTCCTTCGTGGGCACGACGCCGGCGATGCGCCGTAGGCGATCCGTGCCGGGTTCGCCCACGACAACCGTGTACGTCCCCCCCGGGCTGAAGACCCTGGGACGGTACCGGGTCCCCCGGATGCGGAGCGTGTAGAGCACCGCATCCCGGCCCTCCTCACGGACCTGGATGACCGGGTCGCTCATGCCGGCCACGGCCACCGTGGGCAGCCAGGCCGCTGCCTCGCGGTCGTACTGGCCCTCCTGGGTGACCGTGATGGGCCAGCCCGCGTAGGGGCGGGCGCCGGGCGCGGCCGGATCGACCCAGCGCGGCCAGGCCTCGACGTCGATGCGGCGCGTCGAGCGGTGGAAGCGCACGACCCCGTAGCCCGGAGCCCGCTGGTAGAGCTCGTGGGGCTCGAAGTCCACCTGGGTGGGGTTGGCCACCGCGAGCACCGTCATCCGGTTGCCGAAGCCGTCCAGGTACTCGCCCGTGTTCCGGGGCGACCAGGGCATGGGATTTCGACCGCCCCGGGGGGGGTACCACCGCCGGGGCCAGAGATTCGCGATGGACGGAACCGTGAAGACGTGTCCGGCGTCGGTCCAGTCGTCGACGCCGTACCGCGTGAAGTGTCCCAGGTGCTGATCGCCCACGACATGGAAGGCGAAGCCTTTGCGCATGGCCCGGACGGCCCGATCGCGACCCGAGCGGGGCCAGCCGTTGGAGTCCATGTCGGCGGCCTTCTTGTCTCCCTCCAGGTATTCGCCGGGCCGGGCGACGTAGGCGCCCGGGAGGACGGCGCCGCTCAGTGCGTCCTCGGGGATGGTGGCCACGTCCACGAACGGCGTCTGGGAGAGCACCACCTTCATCCAGGCACCGTCGGACCAGTCGGAAGCCCACGTCTCCAGGAAGCGCTCCTGCTCTTCGCCCAGAAGCACGGCGCCCGGGACGTCGGATCGGGTGACGGCGTCGAAGTCAGGATCCTGAGACCACCCGTTCACCACCCGCCCGCCGGACACCACCACCGAGGGGGGCGACTTCCACATGCGATCCGCGAGGATGGCGAAGCTCATCCCGGCGTACTCGAGTCGGGTGTGGTACGTCGTGATCCCGTTCGTCAGGGGCTCGGGGTCGACGGGGTCGGGGAGGTGCGCCACCTGGGTACGGTGCATGGCGTTCACCCACTCGGGCTCCATGCGGTATCCGCCGCGATCCTGGACCGTGTAGTCCCCGGGCTCCCGAATGCCCCCGTTCCCCCAGATGTTGCCGTGGTAGGCGTCATGGTCGTCCGGTATGGTCACCGTGGGCCGGTCTCGGGTGATCTCCCGAAACGCCCACACGAAGCGGAACCAGTGGCCCAGGTAGTCGAGCGCCGCCACGTCGGTAGGCTCCCGCACGACGCCCTCCAGACCGCCCTCGTAGATCTGGTCGCCGGCGAAGAAGAGCAGGTCCGGATCGTGGTACGCCACGGACTCCACCGTCTCGGCGTGCGGGTACCAGAAATGGCGACCGTTCCACTGGCCGTCCGCTCCGGAGATGTGCTGGCAGTTCAGCCCCGCCAGGACGAAGGTGTCCCGGTCGTCGGGGACGCTCCGGATGGTTCCCTCGAAGTAGTGTCGTTCCGGGCCTCGCGGTCCGACGAGGTCGTACGCCACCCGGTAGGGCGTGTCCTCGTCCCCGGACCAGTCGTCCACCCGGAAGTGGGCGGTGAAGCTCAGCGGCTGGATGGAGCCCGTGGCGACCTCGGTCCACCGTCCGTTCCGCAGCACCTCAAGCAACGCCACCGGAGTGTCGGCGGGACCGACGGGCCCGAGCTGCGCCGTCATCTTCATCGTGCCCCGGCTGAGCGTGTAGAGGGCGCCCATGACGGGTCCGAACGCACGCTCGTCGTGTCGCTCCACCTTCGAGCCCGACACGTGCCAGTCACGGAACCAGTACCCGGGGCCGCCCAGGCCGGGGCTCCGGTGGGAGACCAGAGCCACTCCTCCCGAGAGCTGGTCCGGTGGAACGCCGGTGTACGTGGACTCCGCCAGCAGATTTCCGGTGTCAGGATCGGTGACGGAGACGCGGAGGGAATAGCCGTCGTCTCGGGGAACGGCCCGGACCTCCAGCACCGCGTCGGCGCGCACGTTGCTCCAGCGCTCCTCCGTGGTCGGCGGCACGAGGGGCCAGGCGTCCACGGGTATGGACGGGCTCGGGCCGTCGAATCCCTGGTGGACCGAGTTGTCGCGGACCACGATGCGACCGGTGCCATCGAGCCCCACGATCAGGCCACCGTCGGTGGAGGGCCAGTGGTGCGTGAGGGCCGTGATGCGGAAGTCCACGTGGGCCCCGCCTGCTCCGAGGAGGAATCCCGACCAGGTGTCCTCGTGGTGCGGACCCTCCTCCATGGGTCCGGTTCGCACCCGCATGCGCACCGACCCTTCCCGCTCCGAGAGAGCTCGGGTGAGGAGGTGGAGCGTCCGCATGGGCTTGTCGGCGCTACCCTCCGTGGCCTCCAAGCGCCCGTCCCGAATCCTCCAGTCCTGGAGGCGATTGGCGTAGTAGTCGGGGCCCACCCACACGCGCTCCACGCCCTCCGCCAGCTCGCCGCGGAAGTCCGTTACCGGCGTCGAGCACGCCGCGAGGATCAGGAGCGCTGCTCCCGACGCGAGGCCGATGCGCACGCTCACGCCGTCCGCAGGGGAAAGAGGTCCGACTCGGTGCGACCCGTGGTCATGATGTCCACGATCCTCTCGACGAGGTCGGGGTGCTCGACCGCGACGTCGGCGCTCTCCCCGGGGTCGGCCGCGAGATCGTAGAGCTGCACCGGGTCGTCCGGGGAGAGTCGGATGCCCTTCCAGTCTCCCAGGCGCACGGCTTGGCCTCCCACATACTCCCAGTACAGGTAGTCGTGCCCCCCTTGCTTGCCGGGTCGGCCGAGGAGCGTGGGCACCAGAGAGACGCCGTCGATTCCCGCGGGCGTGCGCGCGCCCGCCAGCTCCGTGAGCGTCGGGAGCCAATCCCAGAACGCCGATGGCTCGTGGGTGACGGTGCCCGGGGCGATGCGGCCTGACCAGCGGGCGAGGGTGGGAACCCGGATGCCTCCTTCCCACAGCTGGGCCTTCCGGCCTCGAAGGTCGCCCTGGCTCTCGAAGAACACGTAGTCCACGCCGCCCACCCAGGACGGACCGTTGTCACTGGTGAACACGAACAACGTGTGCTCGTCCAACCCGAGCTCGGCCACCAGATCCATGACCCGGCCCACGTCACGGTCCATGCGCGTGATCATGGCGGCGTAGGCCGCCCGGGGCGTGGGGTGGGGGGTGTAGCCGGCGTCGCCGAGGTACGGCGTCTCCTCGAAGACGCCCTCGTACTCCGCCAGGGCGTCTTCGGGCACCTGGAGGGCCAGGTGCGGGATGGTGAAGGGCAGGTAGAGGAAGAACGGCTCGTTGCGGTGCTCCCGGATGAAGGCCAGAGCCTCCTCCGCGATGAGGTCGTGTGAGTACCTCCCGCCGGAATACCGCTCATAGGATGCGGGGTCGGTGGGATCCAGGTCTTCCGGGAGTCGCTCGTGAGGATGGAAGTACGCGTTGCCCTCCAGCTCGTGCTTCGTGCTGTCCCGCCACAAGTGCACGGGGTAGTAGTTGTGGGCCAGTCGCTGACCGAGGTACCCGTACCATCGGTCGAACCCCTGTCGGTTGGGAGCGCCCGTGCTTCCGGGGCCACCGAGGCCCCACTTTCCCATGGCGCCGGTGACGTATCCGGCCTCCTGGAGAAGCGTGCCCACGGTGGTCGTGCCCGGGGGCAGCGGGCGTTGGCCCTCGAGGCTCAGGTCGCGCCACACGTCGCCGCGGTCCGACATCTCGTCGTTCCCCCGGATGTACGCGTGGCCGCTGTGCATCCCCGTGAGGAGGACGCAGCGGGAGGGGGCGCACACCGGGCTTCCGGAGTAGTGCTGGGTGAAGCGCATGCCTTCCCGGGCCATGCGGTCCAGATTGGGGGTGCGGATCTTCGTCTGGCCGTACGACCCCAGCTCTCCGTAGCCCAGGTCGTCGGCCACCATGAAGACGATGTTGGGACGGCGCCGCCCGCCGCCACCGGAAAGACAGCCCTGTCCGGACGCCGCCACGGCGGCCGCTCCCAACCCCAGGGTTCGCAGGAAGTCCCTCCGGTGGATGCCCTTGGCCGCCATTGTCCCCGCCCGAGGTTGCTGGTACCGTGCCCCGACCCCACGCCTTCCTGCGCAACCTAGGGTGGCGCCGGGGACCCCGCGAGAACTCCACCGGAGCGGCCCCGTGCCGAGTCACCCCATCCCCGGCATCCCGAGCTACCACGTGATGCTCAAGCCCAGGGGTGCCATCTGCAATCTCGACTGTACGTACTGCTACTACCTGAGGAAGGAGGACCTCTATCCGGGGTCGGATTTCCGCATGTGCGGCGACGTCCTGGAGGCGTTCACGCGTCAGTATATCGAGAGCCAGCAGGGTCCGGAGATCGTCTTCGGATGGCAAGGCGGCGAGCCGACCCTCATGGGCCTGGAGTTCTTCCGCAAGGCCGTCTCGTTACAGAAGAGGTACGCGCGGCCCGGTGTCAGGATCTCCAACACAATCCAGACGAACGGTGTGCGTCTCGACGACGAATGGTGCCGGTTCTTCGCCAGGCACGCGTTCCTGGTGGGGATCAGCCTGGACGGGCCCGCCGAGGTCCACGACGCCTTTCGGGTCGACAAAGGAGGCAAGCCGACCTACCAGGCCGTCATGGAGGGAATCCGGCTCCTCCAGAGGCACGGCGTCGAGTTCAACCTGCTCACGACGGTCCACGCCGCCAACGCGCCCAGGCCCCTCGAGGTCTACCGCTTCTTCCGGGACGAGGTCGGCGCACGATTCATCCAGTTCATCCCTATCGTGGAGCGGATCGGATCGGGTGTCTCGCCCGAGTCGGTGCCGGCCAGCGAGTACGGAGCGTTCCTTTGCTCCATCTTCGATGAGTGGGTGCGCCGGGACGTAGGCCGGATCTTCGTGCAGATCTTCGACGTGGCGCTGGCCTCGTGGGCGAGACGGAACCCGGGGCTGTGCATCTTCCAGAAGACCTGCGGAACGGCCCTGGCCGTCGAGCACAACGGCGACGTGTACTCGTGCGACCACTTCGTCACGCCTTCCTACCGGTTGGGCAACATCATGGAGGGGCCGCTTCCCGCGATGGTCGACAGCGACGACCAGCGGGCCTTCGGGGCCGCCAAGCGGATGGCGCTTCCGGCATACTGCCGTGCGTGCGACGTGCGATTCGCGTGCAACGGCGGATGCCCCAAGAACCGCTTCATCGAGACTCCGGACGGGGAGCCGGGTCTGAACTACCTGTGCGAGGGGTACCAGCGGTTCTTCCACCACGTCGGGCCGGCGATGGAGTGGATGGCCGAGGCCCTCGACAGGGGGGAGCCTCCCGCCGGGATCGTGGAGCATCTCGCCCAGGGCTGATCGGCATGACACGGGTCCCTTGCATCCACCTGTGGCCCCGCCTACGCTGACGCCGGGCCATGGGCGGTGAGTCCGCCTGAAAACGGGAGCAGCCGGAATGAAATCGCCCGCCACGAGGTGGTTCTTGCTCGTCGGCGCCGTCCTTGGAACAGGCGCGTGCACCGTCCCCGACGCTCCCGTGGCTGCGGAGCCCGGGAACCCCCTCCCGGGGCTGAGCCCCGAAGCCCTGGCCCGCTTCGAGGATGGACGGGCCCTCTTCGAGCACGGATGGGCACCGGAGGAGGGGTTGGGTCCCACGTACGTTCAGGATCGCTGCACCTCGTGTCACGACATCCCCACCTCGGGGGGCTCCAGCCCGGAGGGGCTCCCGAAGTTCGCGATGGGCTGCGATCCGCTGGACGTCCACGGTGGCGACATCATGCAGCGCCAGCGCACGCCGCTCCTCATCGAGCAGGGCGTGCCGGCGGAGACCTTCCCGGCCGAGGCGACGCTCCGCCCGACGTTGGTCCCGTCCATGCTGTACGGCTTGGGGCTCATCGAGGCGGTTCCCGAGGACGTGATCCTGTCCCTGGAAGATCCCGACGACCGGAACGGCGACGGCATATCGGGCAGGGCGGGCCGAACCGAGGACGGGCGCCTCGCCCGGCTGGGGCGCAAGGGAGCCGTGGCCTCCATCCTGGAGCTGGTGGACGCGGCCCTCATCACCGAGCTCGGCATCACGACGCCGACGTATCCCGAAGAGGAGACCATCAACGGGGTGCCCGTTCCTCCCGAGTCGGATCCCACCCCCGACCCGGAGGTCGACATGGAGACCGTCGGCCTCATCGCCGACTTCGTGCGCTATCTGGCGCCTCTGGCTCCGGAGGTGCCGGCGACCGACGCCCTACGTGACACGCTCCTCTGGGGCGAGCACGTCTTCGAGGAGCTGGGCTGTGCGGCGTGCCACACGCCGACGCTCACCACGGGGCCCAATTCCGAGCCGGGCCTGGACCGGAAGACCGTCCGGCTATTCTCGGACTTGCTGCTCCACGACATGGGGTCCGAGGCGGCGGGACTGTGTGGCCCCAACGCCCTGCCCTCGGAGTTCCGCACGGAGAAGCTCATGGGCCTCCGGCACCGCCCTGCCTACATGCACGACGGGCGCGCTTCCGGTCTGTCCCAGGCCATCCTGCTCCACGGCGGTGAGGGGGCGGCTTCCCGGGACGCGTTCGACGCGCTGGGCGTGGTGGAGCGGGGCTACCTGATCCGCTTCCTGGCGTCTCTGTAGAGGAGGGCGCCTAGGACGGCGGAGGGCCCTCGACCCGCTCCAGCACCCGGTGGAGGGCGGCGATGAGGCGGCGTCGGAGCCGGCCGGCTTCCTCGGACAGGGCGGCCTGCTGGCGGGCGTAGGCGCGGCGTCCCTCCGGCGTCTCCACGGGAATGGGCTCATAGCCCAGAGAGGACAGGTCGTAGGGACTCGCCCTCATGTCCAGCGCCCTCAGCCGCAGGGCCAGCTCGAAGCACTCCCACAGCAGCCCGGTTCCGATCCAGGGCATGGATTTGTACGACCACTTGTACAGGTCCATGTTCGCGTGCACACAGCCGGGTTGCTCGAGCGCCGCCCGGCTGGACAGGGTGGGGACAACTCGGTTCATCGTGCGCGCCGCTGGACTGAAGAACCGGAAGGCGTCGTAGTGGCTGCACACGATCGGTCGGCTCTCGACGACGGCGTCCACCTCCACCTGGCTCAGGCGCAGAGGGACGGTCTCCCGGTGACGGATATCCTCGCCGCGATAGACCATGGCCCACTCGTGCATGCCGAAGCAGCCCAGGTTGGGGAGGCGCCGGGAGGTGGCCTCCAGCAGATCCCGAGTCCTCCGAAGCCGGAGGCGCTCCTTCGGTCGTAGGACGTGGGGGCTCTGGATGATCCGTCCGTGCCGGCTGACGTACCGAGGCGGAGTGAAACGCTCCCGGGCCTCCGGAGAGTCGCGGAGCGCCATGTCGATGCCCGGGTGCCACTCCTCCAGCTTCCCAGGGGAGTACCGGTAGTAGCGGAAGAGGAAGTCGTGGACGGGATGGGACGTCCCCCGTGCCCTCCGGTCCCGAAATGCGCACACCCAGCGGCCCACTCGCTCGCGGTGTTCCTCGGCGAGGCGAAGCCAGTCGGAGGTCCCCAGCATCATGACGGAGGAGAGGCGGTCTCCCTGCGCACCACGGGCGCCACCTCGGTGCCCAGCAGCTCGATGGCACGCAGCACCCTCTCATGGGGCATTGGGCCCACCGTGAGCTGGACGAGGAAGCGGTCGTGGTGGAAGAGCTCGTGCTGGTAGAGGATCTTGTCGATCACCTGCTGGGGGCTCCCCAGCACGAGGGCGCCGTGTATCGCCGCCTCGGCATCGAACTGCCGACGGGTCGTGGGCGGCCACCCCCGTTCCCGTCCGATGCGGGACATGGTCTCGGCGAAGGGAGGGAACGCCACGTCTGCCGCGGTCCTGGCGTCGTCGGCCAGGAAGCCGTGGGAGTTGATGCTGACCCGGAGGGTCGCCGGATCGTGGCCGGCCTGGGCGGCCACCTCACGATAGAGCTCCACCACCGGCTTGAAGCGATGGGGCGCACCGCCGATGATGGCCAGCGCCATGGGAAGACCCAACCTGGCCGCTCGGATCACGGAATGGGGAGTGCCGCCGACGGCGATCCACACCGGGATGGGATCCTGCACGGGTCGGGGATAGACGGCTCGGTCGTCGATGGCCGGGCGATGTCCTCCCGACCAGGACACCCGCTCAGTGGAGCGGACCTCGAGCAGGAGCTCCAGCTTCTCGGCGAACAGCTCCTCGTAGTCCGCGAGGTCCTGACCGAAGAGAGGGAAGGACTCCGTGAACGATCCTCGTCCCGCCATGATCTCCGCCCGGCCGCCGGAGATCAGGTCGAGGGTGGCGAAGTCCTGGAACACCCGCACGGGGTCGTCCGAGCTGAGAACGGATACGGCACTGGTCAGCCGGATGCGCCGGGTGCGCGCCGCGGCCGCTCCCAGAACGACCGCGGGGGTCGACACCGCGTAGTCCGGCCGGTGGTGCTCTCCCAGGCCGAAGACGTCGAGGCCCACCTCGTCGGCGAGCTGCACCTCCTCCAGCAGGTGTCGGATGCGCTCGTCCGCGTCGATCTGTCGGCCGGTCTCCGGGTCGAAGCGCGTCTCGGCGAAGGAGTAGATCCCGATCTCCATGTCGGCCTCAGCCACCCACGAGGTCTTCGAACCGTGCGTTCCCGATGCGGTACCGGCGCCAGTCGTCGAAGTCGAAGTGCCACCACTCGGCCTCGTACACGGTGAAGCCCTCCCGCTCCATGGCCTCCCGCAGCAGGTCGCGGTGCCACCTCTGTCGTGACGTGCCCCCCGGGTAGTCGGGGAAGGACCGGGGCGAGAACTCGTCGTAGCCTCCGGGCATGGGCACGGGCTCGCCGGTGGCCCGGTCGAACAAGGTGAGATCCACCGCGGCTCCCCGGTTGTGTCGGGATCCCGAGGTCGGATCCGCCACGAAGAGTCGCAGCGACTCGGGCGTCGCGTCCCAGAACATCCTGGTCACGTACCACGGGCGGTAGGCGTCATGGATCAGCAGCCCGTAGCCCAGGGGCTCGAGCCAGCGATGGGCCCGGACCAGCGCCTCGGCAGCGGGACGCTGAAGGAAGGCCATCGGCCGGGAATAGAACAGCTCTCCCATGAAGTTGTTGGTCGAGGCGTAGCGCACGTCCAGGGCGATTGTGGAATCGAGCGCCACGAGCTCCACCAGGTCCGTCGGGAGGAAGTCACCCTCCTCCGCGGGCGGAGTCGCTGCCAGCGCGACCTCCCTCAGCTCCTCCGGAGGTCGGAGCGGCTCGATGCGGAACGTGCCACCGCCCTCGGCTCCCAGCGTGAGACGGGGGTACCGGGCCTGGTCCAGGAGCATGTGGGTGACCCGGCCCTCCGGCGTCCGGACGAAGATCAGCCTCCCTTCTCCCACGACCTGAAACGTGTCCGGAGACTCGACACGCAGGTCCATGGGTGTGCCATGCCAGCGGAGCAGCCTGAGGCTTCCACCGTCCTCGAGCACCGATACCGTGTCTTCCACCGCAGCGTACTCGCCGATGAGGGGACGCCACTGGGTGGGTGGAGGGGGCGGCGGTCCGGTAGCCTCGGCGGGCGGCGGCGAGTCGGAGGTGCACCCCCCGAGCACGAGGGCGACTATGGCCCAAACGCGGAGACTCCGCACGGTCCGTGTCCCCTCAGCCTCTGGTGTGCCAGGCCGCCAGCGCCTCCGCCTCCCTCTCCGCCGAGATGCCCGCCCTCAGGGCCGCCTGTCGCTCCGGAGGCCGGGAGAAGTGGTAGTCGAGGGTTTCCTTCGCGGTGACCGCCAGGGGACGGAAGGTCAGCCCGGCCTCGATCTCCGGTGTCAGGTCGAAGCGGGCGAAGCCTTCCCGTCCAGGAGTTGGGGGCATCCACACCGGCAGGTGGGTGTAGGGCCTGAGCCCCAGCTCGGTCAGGAACTCGTAGCTCACCCAGGTGAACGTGGTCTCGGCGGTGGTGACGGCGCGGATACCGTAGAGGAGCTCCGCCATGGGTCGGGGCGTCCTCGGGCCAACGCCGTTGAAGACACCGACGGTTCCGTCCTCCGCCATGCGGATCATCCACTCGGTGAGGTCCCTCACGTCGATGATCTGCACCGGGTCGTAGGGATCGCCGGGAGCCAGGACCTCCCCCCCACGGTGGATCCTCACGGGCCAGTACGTGAAGCGGTCGGTCTCGTCCCCGGGGCCGATGATCAGGCCCGGACGGACGATGTTGGTCCGACCCACGAAGACCGCCTGCGCCGCCCGCTCCGAGAGGGCCTTCGCCAGGCCGTACGGCAGCTGCTCCGCCCCGGGCTCCACTCCTGCCGTCTCATACGTGTACGTGGGCGCGTCGGCCGTCATGGGGACGCGACTCGTGTCCGAGTAGGCCGACCGGGACGACACGTAGAAGTACCGGTCCACCGAGTCCTCCAGGAAGGCGGCGGACAGCTCCACCCAGTCGGGGCGGTTGGTGGAGTTGTCGATGACCACGTCCCAGGTATGTCCGCTGAGGGATTCCAGGTCACCGTTCCGGTCGCCGATGAGGGTCTCCACGTCGGGGAACAGCCCCGGGTTGGTCCGCCCGCGGTTGAAGAGCGTCACGGTGTGACCCCGTCGGAGGGCGTATCGGACCTGGTGAGGGCCGATGAACCCGGTGCCTCCCAGGATCAGGATGCGCAGGGCTCGGGGAGTCCTTCCGACCGTGGGGCCGGCACGCGTCACACCTGGCACGAGACCCAGGCCGAGCGCGCCACCGGCTGCTGCGGTGAGCTTCAGGAAGCCTCGACGATCGGTGCCCATGGGGTCCCTCCTCGGTTTGACAGGTCGATCCGGATCGGCCGTGATGCGCCATTATAAGGCTGCGGGAATGCGGCGGCACTCGGATGCCGTCGCCGTCGGAGGGCAGGCGGCATCGCCTCGGGGCTCCTTCCGGTGTACCATTCCGGGCAGGCCTGCCCCTCTGCTCCAGAGACCCCAGTGCCAGCAGACGACCATGAGAAAGCCGGCCCTACCGCTCGTTGCCCTCGTCGTCCTTTCCGCCTGTGCGACCGGAGCGTCGTCGGGAACGTCCCTCAATGCGAACCGGATCAGTCGGGCGGAGATCGAGGAGGCCGGTCCGAGCAGCGCGTACGATCTCGTCCAGAAGCTCCGGCCGGTGTGGTTGCGCTGGCGCGGATCCACCAGCTTCACCCAGGAGACCGACGTCAAGGTGTACCTGGACGGGACAGGGATGGGGGAGCGGGAGGCGCTTCGCACCATCGATTCCCACAACATCGAGAGCATCGAGTACCTCGACGCCAGGCGGGCCACGGCCCGATTCGGGTCCGGGCACGTGAACGGTGCCATCCTCGTCCGCACCCGAGGATAGGGCCGAGCTTGTTCACCCGGTGTCTCTCGTGTGACATCCCGTTTCCCCGGACCGGACCGCTCGAGGGCTACTGCCTCGGCAGCGAGGTCGCCTTCGATCCGCAACGTGGTCGCCTGTGGGCCATATGCGGGGTCTGCCGCCGGTGGACCCTGGTGCCCCTCGAGGAGCGGTGGGAGGCGGTGGAGGAGCTCGAGCGGCTGACCGGGACCGGGATGGGGGGCGCCGATGCTCCGAGGCTCCTATCCCGAACGGAGAACGTCGGCCTGTTCGAGCTCGGGCGCCTCAGGGTCCTCAGGGTGGGCCACACGAACCGGGACGAGGAGGCCTGGTGGCGGTACGGCCAGCAGCTTCGGCGGGACGACGTGCGGCGGCGAGCCCGCCCGTCCGGCAGGCCTCTCGCGCTGGCCACCGCGGTCGTCGCGAGAAGTCTGAAGTCGTTCGTCCGTGGCCTACCCGCGGTCGACCCGGCCGAGATCGATCGCTGGCTACGGTTCGGGGATCACGCTTGGAGAGGCCTCCGAAGCTGCTCTTCGTGTGGGCTCGTCCTCACGAGCTTGCCCTTCCACGACCGGAAGATCCTCGTGCTGACCCCCGTGGAGAAGGACGACGGGATTCCTCTCTTGTCCCGCAGATGTCCCCGGTGCAAGACCGCGGAAGCCGGAGGGCTCCATCTGGACGCGAGGCAGTCCGAGCGCACGCTGCGACGGGTGTTGGCGTACGAGCACTTCGGTGGCGTCGCCGCGGAGCGGGTTCAGTCGGCTATCGCCCTCATCGACCGGGAGGGAAGGCCGTCCGCGCTGGCTGGAACCCTCGCGCGCTACGGCCGAACCCTCGGGGACCTGCCGGCGACGGGTGCCGTGGCCATGGACATCGCCGCGAACGAGGCCGCCGAGCGGGCGCTCCTGGCCCTCGAGACGTCCGTCCTGGAACAGTACTGGCGCGAGGAGGAGGAGCTTGCGGCCATCGTGGACGGAGAGCTGACGCCCGCGGGGCCCCTGGACCGACTCCGGCTGGCGGCGCTCGAAGGTTCGTAGCGGCGGCCGGCGATGCCGGAGCCGTCGGACGGAGTGGCCAGAAGGGTTGATCCGGGCGGCTTTCCGCTCCGGGCGCGGCGGCGCTTCTGCCGGCCGCTTGACCCCCGGAGTGACCCCAGCGACCTTCCGGGCATCCCGCGTACCGGAGCCGTGAGACCACACGTGCGGCTCTCCCGCATCCGGCGTGACGCCCCATCGCGCCCACCGAATCCGAGAGGGTCCACGGAGCCATCCCTTGGCTCCGGGAGGGTCGGTGAGGTCGGCTCCAGACTTCGTGGAAAGCCCCCCTCGGTCTCGCCGTTCGACGCGTCGCCGCAGGAGAAGTCGCGTCCCCAGACATCAAAGGAGGAGACCATGGGTGACAAGGAGCTTCGCGACCTCGTGCGGGCCTCTATCGAGGCGTTCAACGACGCTGATTGGGACCGCTGGCGCAAGCTACATGCACCGAACATCGTGTATGACGAGATCGCAACCAACCGCAGGCTGACCGGGCACACCGAGTGCGTGGAGGGCCTCAAGGGCTGGCGCCAAGCGTTCCCTGATCTGAAGGGGACCATCACGAACCTGGTGACCAGCGAGAACCAGGCCGTGGTCGAGGTGAAGTGGGAGGGCACCCACAAGGGCGACCTCAAGACGCCCTTTGGGGTGATCCCCCCGAGCTACACGCACGACGTGACCCGTGCGATCCTCTTGTTGAAGGTGGAGAAGAACCTGATCGTCGAGGATCGCCACTACTTCGACTTCATGACCGTTCTGCGGCAGGCCGGCATGATTCCGGAGATGAAATCGAAGGCTGCGGGCGCCTGACCCGCATGATCCGACCAGGCCGGTCCGGTACCCTCCGCGGGAGGCGTGTCGGAGCCGGATCGGCCGGCCACCGGAACCGAACATGAGCCCCCCGGACGAACCTCGGATCCCCGATTCGGAGCCCGCGTCGGAGACGGACGACCTGATCGGGTTGCTGTCCAGCAGGATCGTGGGGCAGCCCACCGCCCTGCAGGCGATCATTCCCAGCATCCAGCTGCACCGTTCCGGGCTCGCCCCCGAGGGGAGACCGGTGGGGGTGTTCCTGCTGTTGGGACCGACGGGCACGGGGAAGACGCGAACCGTGGAGGCGATCGCTGATGTCCTGCACGGTGACCCCCATCGACTACTGCGCATAGACTGTGGGGAGTTCCAGGCGGACCACGAGGTGGCCAAGCTCATCGGTGCGCCTCCGGGGTACGTGGGGCACGGAGACTCCAAGCCGAGGTTGACGCAGGGCAGCTTGGCCGAGGTGACGAGTCCGTCGAGCGATCTGGCTCTCGTTCTCCTCGACGAGGTCGAGAAGGCGGCTCCCTCCCTCGTGCAGCTGCTCCTGGGGATCCTGGATCGCGCCAAGCTGCGCCTCGGGGACGGCAACGAGGTGGACTTCTCCGACACGCTCATCTTCCTGACCAGCAACCTGGGCGCCCGGGAGATGCTGGACGAGATCCGACCCGGGCTCGGATTCGACGCATCTCAGGAGCGAGATCCCAGGGAGCTGCGTGAGCGACTGGAGCGGATCGGCGTGCAGGCGGTGAGGAAGTACTTCAGCCCGGAGTTCCTCAACCGGGTCGACGCCGTGGTGACCTATCGACCGCTGGACGTCGCCTCCATCGTCGCCATCTTCGACCAGCACGTGGCGGAGCTGCAGGAGCACGTTCACTCCCGACTGGGGGCGCGCTCGTTCGACATCGAGATCGCGCCGGCAGCGCGGTTCTTCATGATCGACAGGGGCACCAGCCTGGAGTACGGCGCCCGGGAGCTGAAGCGGGTCATCCACCGGAACCTCACGCAGCCCCTGGCCGCGCAGGTGGCGAACGGGCAGATCCCTCCGGGATCGAAGGTCCTCGTCGAGCTGAACGAGGAAGGAGACGCGCTGGTCCTCCGGTGCGAGGGCGGCGTGGACGTTCCGGAAGCCCGGACGGAGACCGTCCTGACGGTGGACGACAACGAGGATCTTCTGCGCTGGATGGAGCGGGCCCTCACCCAGGCAGGCTTCCAGGTCGTCGCCGCGCGTTCGGTGGAAGAGGCGGCCGGGATGGCCGCCGTGTCACGGCCGGACTTCGCGGTGCTGGACTACATGCTTCCCGACGGGGACGGAGCGTCCCTGGCGGCAGATCTCCGGCGGGACCATCCGCACATGGGAGTGGTCCTGGTGAGCGGAACCGACCTGGACGAGGAGGCGGTGGTCATGTGCCGTCGCCACCACGCCCGGCTGCTGAGGAAGCCGTTCCTGGCCGAGGAGCTCATCGCCACGATCCGGTCGCTGGGCACGAGGGTCTACCGGGCCGCCTCGGGAGGGAGCTGACGACTCCGGCACCGTGAGGGGAGGTGGGCGACTTCCGGACCGGGGCCCGCTCACCTAGCTTGGCGGCGCCCCCAAAGCCGTCGGGACGACGGCCTTGATGGACGAACCCATAACGAGGAATGGCCCGTGCGCCTCACCACCGTCGCCGGCTTCGCCCTTCTGGTCCTGGTCGCGTGCGGCGTAGAGGAGGATGGACGCCCCGGCGCGGGTGGTGAGGGGGAGTCAGCGGGACCGGCGGCCGCCACCCCGAAGGTCCTGGTCATCGGCATCGACGGCGTGCGGCCCGACGTCCTGGCCGACGTTCCCACGCCCAACTTGGACGACCTCGCGGCGGAGGGCGCTTACAGCGCCGAGGCGCGCACCGGGTATCCATCGGTGAGCGGGCCGGGCTGGTCGTCCTTCCTTGTCGGCGTGTGGCCCGACAAGCACGGGGTCACGGACAACACGTTCGAGGGCAAGCGCTATGATCGGTATCCCGACTTCCTGACCCGCATCGAGCACGTGCGGCCCGAGCTCTCGACCTTCGCTGTGGCGGACTGGCTCCCCCTCGTGGGCCACGGGGAGGGAGGACCGGTCATCAGCGACGCCGTGGACGAGAAGCACGTCCTGGACGGCTACGAGCTGGGGTGGCCGCAGGCGGATTCGCAGTCGGTGGCCCTCGCGGTAGAAGCTCTCACCAGCAGGGATCCCGACGTCCTCTTCGTGTACCTCGGCAATCCAGACGAGACCAGCCACCAGCACGGCTCCATCGGGCAGGAGTACCGCATGGCCCTGGCCCTGGCGGATCGTCACGTGGGGCAGCTCATGGCGGCGGTTCGCAGCCGCCCTGGCTACGCGACCGAGGACTGGCTGATCCTGTCGAGCACCGACCACGGCAGGCGGCCGGATGGGGGCCACGGGGGCGACACGCCCGAGGAACGGACCATCTACTACCTCGTCAGCGGTCCATCGGCGGCGCGCGGCGCGCTGGAGGGCCCCGTCGGTATCGTGGACGTCGCCGTGACGGCCCTTGCCCACCTGGAGATTCCCGTGGACGCCACCTGGGACCTGGATGGCAGGGCGGTGGGCCTGAACGGGCGAAGGGACCGGTAGCCCGTGCGCGTCGAGAGCGTGCGGGTCGCCCTCGTCACCGATGTCTTCCCCGGCGAGGCGGGAGGTGCCCGCCTGTACGACCGGCTCCGGCAGGCGAGGGAGCGCGGAGCCGCCCTGGCCGTACTCCCCGAGCTGCCGCTGAATTCCTGGTCGCCGGCCACCAAGGTGTCCCGGGACGAGGACGCGGAGGAGCCGGAAGGGCCGCGTCAGAGGCTCATGGCACAGGCGGCGTCCGACGTCGGCATAGGGGTGCTGGGCGGGGCCATCGTCCGGGATCCGGAGACGGGCAGGCGCCACAACACGGCCCTCCTGTACGACGGGAGGGGGCGGTGCTTGGACCGGTACAGGAAAGTCCATCTCCCCGAGGAGGAGGGGTACTGGGAGACCAGCCATTACGAGGCAGGCGCCGCCGCGCCCCGGGTCGTGCGGGCCTTCGGGCTGGACGTCGGCGTGCAGGTGTGCTCAGACGTCAACCGCCCGACCGGCTTCCAGCTCCTGGCTGCCGCCGGGGTGGACCTCGTCTGCGCGCCCAGGGCGACGCCTCCGGAGACGTACGACCGCTGGCGGCTGGTCCTTCGGGCCAACGCCGTCATGGCGTGCGCCTTCGTCCTGTCCGCCAACCGGCCGAACCCGGGGGGGGACGCACCCATAGGGGGGCCGTCCCTGGCCATCGCCCCCGACGGTTCCGTCCTGGGGGAGACCACCGAGCCGGTGTTCGCGGTCGACCTCGACCGGACGATGCTCAGCACGTGCCGGGCCGACTACCCGGGCTACCTGCGGCGATTCCCGGAGCTGTACGCAGACGGGTGGCGAGATGTCGCCGGGTCGGGAGGCGTCTGAAGCTCCCGGCGCCTCAGGCCAGCTCGGCGATCACCTCCGCCAGGATGCCCAGGGCCCGCCGGGCCTCGCCTTCGGAGAAGACCAGCGGGGGGCGGAAGCGGACCGATCGAGGCCCGCTCGAGAGGACGGCGAGACCTCGTTCCCAGCACCCCCGGACGAGCTTGGCGCGCAGGTCGCCGTCCGGAAGGTCGGCGGCGACGAAGAGCCCCTTGCCACGGATGTTCGAGATGATCCCGTGCCGCTCCGCCAGCGCGTGGAGTCCATCCATCAGCATGGCTCCCACCCGGGCGGCATTCTCCACGAGGCCTTCCTCGTGGATGATCTGCACGTAGCGGGCGCACCGGACCATGTCCACCAGGTTGCCGCCCCAGGTGGAGTTGATCCGGCTCGACACGCGGAAGACGTTCGTCTCCACCTCGTCGATGCGGCGAGTGCTCATGATGCCACACACCTGCGTCTTCTTCCCGAAGGCGATCAGGTCCGGCGTCACCCCCGTCTGCTCGTAGGCCCACATGGTGCCCGTGGCGCCCAATCCCGTCTGCACCTCGTCGAAGACGAGTAGCGCATCGTGACGGTCCGCGTAGTCCCGGAGCTTCCCGAAGAACTCCGGCCGGAAGTGATGATCTCCACCCTCTCCCTGGATCGGCTCGATGAGGATGGCGGCGATGCCGTGGGGGTCCGCCGCGAAGGCCGCTTCGATCTGGGCGCAGGCCTCCGCCTCCCTGGCAGCCACCGCCACCTCGTCCATGGGGAACTCGATGTAGGGCGACGACACGCGTGGCCAGTCGAACTTCGGGAAGTCCCGGGTCTTGGTGGGATCGGTGTTGGTCACGGACAATGTGTATCCGCTCCGTCCGTGGAAAGCGTCCACGAAGTGGAGGACCTTGTCAGCTCCTCCCTCGATGCCCCGAGCCCGATTCTTCTGTGCCTTCCAGTCGAACGCCGCCTTCATGGCGTTCTCCACGGCCAGGGCGCCCCCGGCGATGAAGAACAAGTACCGGAACTCGTCCGGGACGGCCAGCTCCCGGAACGTCTTCACGAACCCGGCGAACTGCCGGGAGTAGATGTCGCTGTTGGCCGGATTCGCCAGGGCGGCCGTCATGAGAGAGCGACGGAAGCCATCGTCCTCCATCTTGGGATGATTGTGTCCCACGGGCAGGGTGGCGAAATACCCGTAGCAATCCAGGTACTCCTTTCCGTCCCGGGCGTCTACGATGGTCGACCCGTGGGACCTCTCGAGGTCGATGACGACATGGAATCCGTCGACGAGGATGTTCTGTCTGAGGACGTCGAACACCTGGTCCGCTGGTACGGTGATCTCGGGCACGTTGGCCTCCAGGGATGGGTGCGAGGGGCGCCGGCGAAGGCGGGCGGCTGTGGATGAAGAGTCGCGAAGCCGACGGGTGTCGGTGACGGGCTCAACCCCTGGAGGGATTGGGCGGGGCGAAGATGCCGGGTCTCGCTTCGACGGGCCGCAGGGTCATACAGCAATCTAGAAACGGGGCGGAGGCGTGTCTAACGACGCGACGGGAACGAAAACGGGCCCCGAGGGGAAATACCTTGCCTGACCGCCAACCCAGCACCCGGCTCCCATGATTCAGCTCCCATCCAGAATCGTCCTCATCGGGGCGTCCCTGGCCCTCGCGCCCGCCTGTGCCATCCTGCCGGACGATGATCCCCCGGCGGAAGGGAGGATCGTCGTGGAGGCGAGTCCCCAGGCTCCCCTCGAGCTCGTGGTGTCCACTGACTTCACCACACAGACCCGTGAGGACGGGTCCGTGGAGGTCAGGTTCGAGAGCTCGGACACCGTCGAGATCACCGGCCCCTTCGACGGGCGATACCGCCTCTCCCAGGCCGATGCGAGGATCGTGGCCGTCCTGGGGAACTACGGGGACTTCGATGAGCTCGTGCGTATGAGGGTCTTCCTGGACCGGAAGGCGGTGTACGACGTCTCCGTCACCCTGACCAACGGCGGGTTCCTGCAGTACACCTACATCTACCAGGAGACGCTGTTCTCCGACAGCTGATCATCAGCGGCGCGTCAGCGGCTTCCGCGCCGGGCGGTCACTCCCACTCGATGGTGCCCGGGGGCTTGGAGGTCACGTCCAGGAGGAGTCCCGAGACCCCCGACAACGGGAGGATACGCTCTCGAAGCACGTCGAGGACCGCGGGAGGCAGCTGCACCGGCGTCGCGGTCATGGCGCGCTTGGATCGAACCGGACGCACCACCACGGTCTCCCCGTCCCTTCCGTCGAGGCTCAAGGGCACCAGAACGGTGGGACACTGCCAGACGTCGTCGTAGATGCCCGCCCGGCGAAGGGCTTCCATCACGATGTAGTCCGCCTCCCGCAGGAGGTCCAGGCGCTCGCGCGTCATGCTTCCGGCCAGTGGCTCGGCCGTGCGCGGGTGCTCTCCCCCCAGGTTCCACACGCACCGGTTCACGCCCGGGACACGGGCGGTGATGGCCGAGACCGCGTGCAGGAGACGGTCCCACGGGACGTCGCCGGAAAGGAGCACGGGGTGCTCGTAGGCGCGCAGGTCCGCCTTCACCCCGACGGAGCGGATCGGTAGGGCGAGGGCGTCCAGGCCGTGGGAGCGCGCCAGCTCCTCCACGGCGGGCACCATCTCCCCGAAGCCCTGGCGGTCGGGCACGCCGTCGCTGCACAGCAGCCTGACCCCCAGGCCGGGTCCTGGGAAAGGGTGTCGCCAGAGGGCCTGATGGGGGATGCCCAGCCGCTCGCCGAGCTCTCTCACCTCCACCTTGTACAGCTCGGCCAGGGGCTCGACGACCTTGCCGGCCGCGATCATCTCGTCGATGACGGGGACGCGGTTGTGGTGGGTCTTGATGGTGTCGGCCCGTCGGGTGCCGCCCGTTTCGATGGTGTCGGGATAGATGGTGCCCTGGCCGAGGAGGTGATGCGAGATGTCGAGTCGCTCAGCCTCCTCCTGGAAGACGGCGATGAAGGCGTCTCCGATGCGGCGCCGCTTCTCCTCGGGCTCGATGACGTCCTCGAGAGCGCGGAGGAAGTCTGCGCTGGCGTCCCGGAAGTGGACGTGATCTCCCAGGCCGAGGGAGTCGAACATCTCCAGCACCCGTGCGCTTTCGTTCTTGCGCATGAGCCCGTTGTCGATGTGCAGGAGGTGCACCCGGTCGGGTCCGAGGGCGCGGCCCAGCAGCACGGCGGCCACGGTGGAGTCCACCCCGCCCGACGCCAGCAGGAAGACCGACTCGTCTCCGACCTGCTCGGCGAGCTTCTGGATCTCCTCGTCCAGGTAGGCTTCCATGGACCAGGTGGGCCGGCATCGGCATATGTCGAGGACGAAGTTCGCGATCATGTCGTCGCCGTGCACGGTGTCGTCCACCTCGGGATGGAACTGGAAACCGTAGCGGCGCAGGGAGTCGGAGCCGATGGCCGCGAACCGGTGCTCGCTGTCCCGGCCCGTCACCGTGTGGCCGATCTCGTCGAACTCCGGACCCACCGAGACCACCGAGTCGTAGTGGCTCATCCAGACCGGCTCGACGGGATCGAGGCCCCTGAAGAGGGGGTGGTCGACCTTCACGTGAAGGTCGGCTCGGCCCCACTCCCGCCCTCCGTGGGTCACGTCGCCCCCGTAGTGCTTGGCGATCTCCTGGTGTCCGAAGCAGAACCCGAGGATGGGGACATCGAGCTCGTAGATCGCCTTGTTGTAGGTGGAGTCCTCGTCGCTGGACGAGAGACTCGGGCTGCCCGAGATGATGATGCCCTTGTAGGGGAGAAAGGCCTCCAAGGGGTCCTCGGGCTGGCGGATCTCGGCGAGGACGCCTCGACGGCGGATCTTGGTGGTGATGAGATGAGCGTACTGGCCGCCGAAGTCGATCACGGCGATGGCGTCGTGCAGCAACGGTTCTCCCGGACGGAGGTGGGTGGAGGGTCGGACCAAGTCTGGTCAAGCCGACCCGCCGCGGGAAGCCCTTCCGTCGGCTCCCTGTCCCGAGGCTCTCGCCCGTCGGCCGCCACCTCCTCTCGCTGCCAGGTCCTTTTCTCCCGATGGCGTAGGCGCGACCTTGAGCTTGCGACTCTCCCGACGGCGCGCGTGTCCACGCGCGGAAGTCTCCCACAACCACGGTGGAGCGTCATGGCCACGGTCGAGAGAGTCCTCGGAATCGTCGTCCTCGTCCTCCTGGCGTCCCTTGCCCCCGCAAGGGCCCAGGAGAGCCCGTTTCTTTCCCAGCGGACGCACCAGCTGCTGAACGGTGAGATCTCGGGCGACGCCGCCTTCGAGACCATCCGCTTCTTCACGCAGTTCCATCGGCTGGGTAACAGCCCGGGATTCACCGCTGCCGCGGATTACCTGCACCGCAAAGCCGAGGAGTACGGCCTCGAGGACGTACTTCGGCTCAAGCAGCCCGTGGGCACGCCGGCATGGAGCGCCACCGACGGAGAGATCTGGATCACCAGCCCGTTCCTGATGAAGCTCGCGGATCACACCGACGTGCAGCTCATGCTGGCTGACTACTCCAGGCCGGCGGACCTGGAAGCCGAGCTCGTGGACGTGGGCGATGGGACGTCGGCCCGGGACTATGCCGGGGTAGACGTCGCGGGGAAAGTGGTGTTCGCCCGGGGCAATCCCGGTGCCGTCGTGCGCGAGGCCGTGTTCGGGCGGGGCGCCGCCGGCATCGTGACCACAGCCCTCCGCTCGACCAGCCGACCCTGGGATCACCCCGACCAGATCCCCTGGCAGAGCGTGCCCCGTGCCGCTCCTGACGGGGTCAGCGCCGACGGTTGGTTCGGCTTCGTGCTCTCGGCGCGAAGGGGAGACGAGCTGGAGTCCCTCCTGGCGGGTCGTGGCGTGCCGGACGAGGTGGCCTTCACGGGGGCATCTTCCGGTCCAGTGCGGGTGCGGGTCCGTGTCCGCTCGGCCTTCGATGCCTCCGACACGGACACGGAGTTCATCGAGGCACGCATCAACGGGAGCGATCCGTCACTGCCGGCCATCGTGTTCACGTGCCACATCCAGGAAGAGAAATTCAGCGCCAACGACGACGCCTCGGGCTGTGCCAACGTCCTTGAGATCGCCCGGGCCGTCCGACACCTCGTGGACACGGGCATGATCCAGCGGCCCCTGAGAACGCTGCGCTTCTGGGCCGCCAACGAGATCAGCGGTCCGTATTGGTACTTCCGGACCTACCCCGAGGAGCGCACGCGCATCATGGCCACCCTTCATCAGGACATGGTTGGGGCCAAGCAGACCGAAGGGAGCCGCGTGCAGCACATCATCCGCAGTCCCCACCACCAGCAATCCTACGTGGCCGACGTGGTCGAGAGCATCGCCGAGGCGGTGATTCGCGGCAATTCCGGGTACCTGGCCGCGAGGCAGGCCGGCGGCCCCTATCCCTTCTCCAAGCCCCTGTTCTCCCGACTTGGGACGCGAGACGGATACCGCGCCGAGATCGTGCCCAACTTCAACAACTCGGACCACATGGTCTTCAACGACGGGATCATCGGGATACCCGCCGTGGGGTTCATCAACTGGCCCGACGACTTCATCCACTCCTCGGACGACGACCTCTGGCAGATCGATCCCACGCAGCTCAAGCGGAACGCCTTCATCATCGCGGCCGCCGGCCTGTACATGGCCAACGCCCGAGCCGCCGACGTTCCGAGCCTGCTGGCGGAGGTGGAAGGCCGGGGGGCGAAGCGCCTGGGCAACGATCTCCGCGTGTCTCTGGCCGAGGTGGCCTCTGCGGCACCCGGCGACCGGATCCAGGCCTTCAAGACCGCCTCGTTCATCCTGGATGCGGCGCTCATGCGGGAGACCCGTGCCGTGAGCAGCGTCCTCGAGCTCGCCGGTGACGACCCCGCAGCCCGCCGCGCGGTGACGGCAGCCGCTCAGCGGGTGAGCCAGCGTGTGGAGAGTCTCCGGGCGAGCCTGGCGGGATTCCACGAGAGCGTCGCCGGGACCCGGCCGGGAGCCGTACGGTTGAGCCAGGAGGAAGAGGCCGCGGACGCCAGGATACCCGCCAACATAGATGACGTGGACCGGTACCTGAGCGATCGGCCACGGCCCGCGACGGGGCTCACCTCCCTGATGACCTTCTCCACGTGGGGGCACGTCGACGGTCGAGCGAGCTTTCTGGACATCTACAAGCAGGTGATGGCCGAGGCCAAGGTGCACGGGGCGTGGTACTACGGCTCGGTATCACTGGACCAGGTGGTGCGCACCCTGGATGCCGGGTTGGAGGCCGGAGTCCTCCGGTTGCGCTGATCGGTGCGGCTGGACCCAGTCGAGACGCCCTGCCGGCACGGGTCGCGCCGGAGCGGTAGCCAAGACCTTTGACGGGAGCGCCTCCGGAGCCTAAATTAGGCTAGCCTAAACTTTGTCCCCGAGATCCATGGTCAATCCGGCGCTGGCGCTGGCGGTCTTCGGCGTCCTGGTCATCCTGACGACACTGCTCCTCTGGCCCCGGTGGGGCTTGCTGCCTCGCCTTCTGCGGGCGGCGCGTCTGGACGAGCGCATCCGACTGGAGGACGCGCTGAAGCACGTGTACACGTGTGAGCGGCGGCGACAGCCGTGCAGCCTGGAGAGCATGGCCGGTCGCCTCGGCGTCTCCACGTCCGACGCCGCGACGCTCCTCGCGCGGCTCTCGTCCTTGGGGCTGGTGAGGACCACGTCCCGGGGGACCGTTCTGACGGAGGCCGGCACCGAGTCGGCGGTTCGGATCGTCCGGACCCACCGCATGTGGGAGCGCTACCTGGCGGATCGCACGGGTGTGCCCCCCGGCGAGTGGCATGACCATGCCGAACGCATGGAGCACGCTCTTTCGCCCGACGAGGTGGATGCCCTGGAGACGCGTCTGGGCCATCCCCGTTGGGACCCCCACGGAGATCCCATTCCCACCTCCAGCGGTGAGGTCCCTCCGGCCCGGGGCATCAGCCTCGTGAGCGCCGAGGTGGGAAGGACGGTCGAGATCGTACACCTGGAGGACGAGCCCCAGGACATCTACGATGCCTTGCTGGGAGAGGGCATGGCGCCAGGGGTGCGGCTGGACGTTCTGGAAGTGGACGGGCCGGCGGTGCGTGTGAGGGCCGGGGGGCGCGAGTGGAGCCTGGATCCCGTCTCGGCGCAGAATGTGACGGTGCGGCACCTCCCGCCTGGGGAGCGGGCCAGGGGGCTCGAGGACACCCTCGCCGACACCAGGCCGCGGGAGACGGTGGAGGTCGTGGGGATCTCTCCGGCCTGTCAGGGGATCCAGCGGCGTCGTCTCCTGGACCTCGGCGTGGTACCGGGGACGCGCGTCACGGCGGAGCTCACGAGCGCCGCAGGTGACCCGGTGGCCTACGACATACGTGGGGCTCTCATCGCCCTTCGGCGGGAGCAGGCCGCGTGGATCTACGTGCGTCCCGCCCCCCAGAGCGATCGGGCGGTCGTCTGATGTCCGCTCCAGCGAGCGCCCCTCGCCCGGGCTGCAGCGAGCACCGCCGGCAGAGCCTGGTGCGTCTGGGCCTGAGCCCCGACCGGTGGGACGTGCTGGTCGCCCTGGCGGGAAACCCCAACGTGGGGAAGAGCACGGTCTTCAACGCCCTCACCGGTCTTCGGCAGCATACCGGGAATTGGCCGGGCAAGACCGTGGTCCGGGCCGAGGGAGCCTTCGCCCACGCGGGTCGCCGGATGAAGGTCGTGGACCTTCCCGGAACCTACTCCCTCCAGGCCGGGAGCGAGGACGAGGAGGTGGCTCGGGACTTCATCCTCTTCGGCCGCCCCGACGTCACGGTGGTGGTGGTGGACGCCACCCGGCTGGAGCGCAACCTCAACCTGGTCCTCCAGATCCTCGAGATCACGGACCGGGTGGTCGTGTACCTGAACCTCGTCGACGAGGCACGGAGGCACGGCATCGCCATCGACGCCGGGAAGCTCGAGGCGGAGTTGGGCGTCCCCGTGATTCCCGGTGTCGCCCGGGAGGGGGCGGGCATCGACGACCTGTTGGCGGTGGTGACCCGGATCGCGGAAGGTGAGCACCGCACCTCACCGTACCGCGTCGAACGACACGCTCCCGAGGTCGAGGACGCCATCGGAGCGCTGGCTCCCCTCGTGGACGAGGTCTTCTCATCGGTGCCCAACTCCCGGTGGGTCTCTCTGCGCCTCCTCAACGCCGACGAAGCGGTGGTGGAGGCGGTGCGCTCCGGTGAGCTGGGTCACCTGGACGGGGATGGATCCACCGCGATGGCCGATGCGGCACCCGAGGACCAGCGGGAGCGGGTTCTGGCCAGGGCCCAGGAGCTGCGATGGGAGCTCCCGGTGGACTTCCACGACTCCATCGTGGAGCGGACCTACGCGGCGGCGGAGGAGGTGGCTTCCCGGGTCCAGATGAGGGGCCTGAAGAAGGCGGGTTTCGACCTCGACCGGAAGCTGGACCGGCTGCTCACCAGCCGCTGGCTCGGCTTCCCGCTCATGCTCGCCATCCTCGCCGCCGTGTTCTGGATCACCATCGAGGGGGCCAACGTACCGTCGGGGATGCTGGCCACGCTCCTCATCGACACCGTACACCCCTGGCTGGCGGATCTCGGTGGCGGCCTCGGCATGCCCTGGTGGCTGACCGGCTTCCTGTTCGATGGCGTCTACCTCGCTACGGCCTGGGTCGTGAGCGTGATGCTCCCGCCCATGGCGATCTTCTTTCCGCTGTTCACCTTGCTGGAGGATTTCGGATACCTGCCCCGGGTGGCCTTCAACCTGGACTCGTTGTTCAGGAGGGCAGGTGCCCACGGGAAGCAGGCGTTGACCATGTGCATGGGCTTCGGGTGCAACGCCGCCGGGGTCGTGTCCACCCGGGTCATCGACAGTCCCCGCGAGCGTCTCATCGCCATCATCACCAACAACTTCTCTCTCTGCAACGGACGCTGGCCGACGCAGATCCTCATCGCCGCCATCTTCGTGGGCGCCCTTGCGCCGGCGCACCTCGCGGGACTCGTGTCCTCCGCGGCCGTGGTGGGCATCGCGCTCCTCGGGATCGCCTTCATGTTCCTGGCCTCCTGGGGCCTGTCCCATACGGTCCTCAGGGGTGAGGCCACGAGCTTCAGCCTGGAGCTCCCGCCCTATCGTCCCCCGCGCATCTTGCAGACGCTGTATACGTCGGTCATCGACCGGACGCTCATCGTCCTTTGGCGTGCCGTCGTATTCGCCGTTCCGGCGGGAGCGGTGATCTGGCTCGTTTCGAACATCCAGATAGGAGACCTGAGCCTGGCCGAGCACGCCGTGGGCTGGCTGGATCCTCTCGGGATCCTCATCGGCCTGAACGGCGTCATCCTCCTCGCCTACGTGGTAGCCATCCCCGCCAACGAGATCGTCATCCCGACGGTGCTCATGCTCACCGTGCTGACAACGGGCATGGCCGGCGGGGCGGGAACCGGTGTGATGTTCGAGCTCGAAAGCGTCACGGCCACTGGGGACATCCTGAGGGCCGGCGGTTGGACGCTCCTCACCGCCGTCTGCCTCATGCTCTTCAGCCTGCTGCACAACCCCTGCTCCACCACCATCTACACCATCTACAAGGAGACCGGCAGCGCGAAGTGGACCACCGTCGCGACGATGCTCCCCCTGGCCATGGGCTTCGTCGTCTGCTTCCTGGTGACGCAGGTCTGGCGGCTGATGGCCTAGAAGGGTGATCGGAAAGGGGAGTGGGCCTCGCCGCCCAGGGGGCACCCGGGGTCTCGCGAGGCTAAGACAAGGAACGCCGACGAGTCGTAGCAGGGTTACGGCGAGGAGAAGAGACGACGTATGAGCCCGCGACACCCCTGCGCCCGCACCGGTGTGGAGACTAACAGCTTTAAAGGTCGCGGGTTACGGCGGCACGGCCTAGGATCTGAGGCCGTGGCGCGCGTAACGAGGCCCGCTCCCCTTTCCGATCACCCTTCTAGCCCGAGCCCGGCGTAGGGGTTTTCCCCATTTCACCGTTCGGGCTCAAGCCCCAATATTTGATAAGCCGTACAGGTAAAGACGCACGGGCTCAACCTGCCGCGCCCTGCGGCGACCCTCCTGCCCGAAGGGGAGGGTTGTATGGTAGAGATCCGGATTCACGGCCGAGGTGGACAGGGGGGAGTCACCCTGGCGAAGCTGCTCGCCACCTCGCGCTTCCTCAAGGGACAGTCCGTCCAGGCTTTCGGGCTCTATGCCGCGGAGCGATCCGGAGCTCCCGTTCAGGCCTACTGCCGGTTCGACGACGAAGAGATCACGAACCGGAACCTCATCTACGAGCCTGACCACGTCGTCGTCCTGGATCCCACGTTGGTGGGACCGGCGATCCTGGGGGGGCTGAAGGCCGGTGGGTGGATCCTTCTCAACACGATCGCCACGCCGGAGTCCCTGTCCGCAGAGTTCCCGGAGAACCGCGTGGCCACGGTGGACGCGACGGCCATCGCCCGTGGCCATGGGCTGGGCACCCGAAGCGTGCCCATCGTCAACACCGCCCTGGCCGGCGCCGTCGCGAAGCTCCTGGATCTGCCCCTGGAGGAGATTCTGGCGGCGCTCGATCACCTGGGCTTCGGAGGTGGGAACGTCGATGCCGCGCGGGACGCGTACCGACTGGTGGCGGAGCACGGTCCACAGCGAGAGGCCGGCTCTCGGGACGGCGATGCCCGGCCGGGCGCCATCGGGCGCGGTCCCTCCTTCCTGGCCGGCGCGGGGGGCGACCTGCCGGGAATCAAGACGGGCCAATGGGCCAACGAGCAGCCCAAGCGCCAGCAGTACGTGCCGCCGTGCAACCACGTCTGCCCGGCCGGGAACGACGTGCAGGGCTTCCTGCACGCGCTGGCCGAGCACCGGGTCGACGACGCACTGGAGATCCTGTTGCGCACGTCTCCGTTTCCCGCCACATGCGGGCGCGTCTGTCCGGCGCCGTGCATGGCGTCGTGCAACCGCATCCAGCTGGACGGTGCGGTGAACGTACGCGAGCTGGAGCGCTACGCCGGGGACAAGGGGGAGGTCAAGCTCGTGCCCGCCGAGCGCAGGGAGGAGCGGGTGGCCGTCGTCGGATCGGGTCCCGCGGGCCTGGCGGCGGCGTATCACCTCGCGCTCTACGGGTACGGCGTCACGCTCTACGAGGCAGGCTCGGAGCTCGGAGGGCTCCTGCGCACCGGGATACCGGAGTTCCGCCTTCCCGCCGCTGTGCTGGACCGTGAGCTGGACCGCGTCCTGGACCTGGGTGTCGAGGCTGTGACCGGCGTTTTCATCAATCGCGAGCGCCTGCTGGAGCTGGCCCGCAATCACGACGCCGTTCTGGTGGCAACCGGGCTGCAGGAGCTCCGTGCCCTGCGTCTAGGGGTCGGGGAGGTGGAGATGGTCTCCCAGGGGATCGACTTTCTGGACCAGGTCCGCTCGGGAGTCCCGATCCGCGTGGACGGGGAGGACGTGGTGGTGGTGGGCGGCGGGAACACCGCCATGGACGCGGCCCGGACCGCCCTCCGGCTCGGCGCCGCCTCCGTGCGGGTGGTCTATCGACGCACGCGGAAGGAGATGCCGGCCATCGCCGAGGAGATCGAAGAGGCGCTGGAGGAAGGGGTCGAAATCGACTTCCTCACCCAGCCCGTGGCTGTCCAGCGGATGGCTCAGGCGGACGGTGACACTGGTGAGCAACACCTCGCGTGCCGACGCATGGAGCTGGGAGAGCCCGACTCGTCGGGGCGGCGACGTCCGGTGGAGGTGCCCGACTCGGAGTTCTCTCTTCCCTGCCATCGGGTCATTCTGGCTCTCGGGCAGTCGCCCGACCTGTCGGTGTTCCCCGAGGGGACGGAGGTCCGGGAGGGAGCGGAGCTGCTGGGTCTGCTGGAGACTCCCGTATATGCGGTCGGAGACCTGGCCACCAATGACGGAACCGTGGCCGCCGCTCTGGGCAGCGGCCGGCGGGTGGCCATGCACATACACCAGACCCTCACCGGTGAGGTCGTGGTATCCGGCGAGCAGACCCGGGTGCGCTCGGACGTGGACGTGTGGCATGACGAGGTCATCCGGGACGAGGCGTTACGGATGCACCTCTTCGAACGTAGGCCCGTGGAGAGCGGTGAGGTCATCGGTCTGGAGCGACGCCACACGACGTTCGACGAGATTCACGCCGGCCTGCCCAGCGCGGGGGAAGCCAAGCGCTGCCTGTCCTGCGGAGTGTGCAACGAGTGCGACATCTGTGTGACGTATTGCCCGGAGGGCGTGCTCAAGCGGGTAGGTCACGACCTGGTGTTCGACTACGGCTACTGCAAGGGCTGCGGCATCTGCGTCACGGAGTGCCCGAGAAACGTGGTCTTCATGAGCCATCTGTAGGCACGTCCCGTCGGCGCCGCCGATCGGGCCTGAACCGAAAAAGGAAGAGCGACGATGCCAGTCGAGGTTGTCACCGGGAACCATGCCGCGGGATATGCCCTGGCCGTGGCCGGCGAGGCCAATCGCTTCGGCCGGGGTGCCGCCTGTGGCATCTACCCCATCACGCCGCAGACCGAGATCGTGGAGCGGGTGGCCGCGTTCCCTTTCACCAAGGGACGGGTGGTGCCCGTGGAGAGCGAGCACTCGGCCATGGGTGTCTCCATCGGCGCGTCTCTGACAGGAGCCCGGGCCTTCACCGCGAGCTCGTCCAACGGGCTGGCGTACATGGTGGAGAACATCATGACGGCGGGGTTCTACCGGCTCCCCATCGTCATGGTGGCCGTGAATCGCACCCTCGGCCCTCCTTGGAACATCTGGGCCGACCAGGGTGACTCGCTCATGCTCAGAGACTTCCCGTGGGTGCAGCTCTACTGCGCGAACAACCAGGAGGTGGCCGACCTCACGATCCTGGCGTTCCGCCTGGCGGAGGACCACCGCATCCTCCTCCCGACGCTCGTGTGCTTGGACGCGTTCATCATCTCGCATACCCAGGGGGAGACCGATCTCCCGGAGCAGGAGGCGGTCGACCGGTACCTGCCGCCCCTCGACCTTCCTCACCGCATGCGTCACGATGACCCGAAGACGCTGGGAGGGTTGATCTGGCCAGATGTGACCACCTCCCTGCGCATGGAGATCCACGAGGCCATGCAGCGGGTGCCCGAGGTGTACGACGAGTGCCGCGAGGCGTTCCGTGAGGTCTTCGGGCGGGAGCCGGGAGCTGCCCTCGACGCCTACGAGACGACCGACGCCGACACCGTCCTCGTGGCGTCGGCGACGGTGGCCACCACCGCCCGGGAAGTGGTCAAGCGCAGACGCGCAGCCGGGGAGAAGATCGGCCTGGTGAAGATGCGCATGTTCCGGCCCTTCCCGGAGGCGGCGCTTCGCGAGGCCTGCGCATCCGCCACCAGGATCGGGGTGCTGGATCGTGACTACGCCGCCGGCCTGGGCGGTGTCTGGTGGCAGGACAGCCGAGCCGCCTTCCAGGGCCACCGGGACGACGTGATCCTGCAGGACTACCTGGTGGGCATCGGAGGTGGAGACGTGACACCTGAGACCGTTGATCGCGTGCTGGAGGACCTGGCCGGGCGTGACCGTGCCGGAGGCCCGGTCTGGGCAGACGTGGGCAACGGCAAGGGAGGCGGAGCATGAGCGGCACGACCGAGACCCGGAACGCAGCCGGGCCGTTCAGTCAGATTCCCCAGGTTCCGTGCACGGACGACTGCCTGCTCAGGGCGGGGAACACGAACTGCGGTGGGTGCGGCATGAGCATCGCCCTCACCATGCTGGGGCGGGCCCTGGCGGAGGCCGACGACACCTGCATGCTGGCCATTCCCGCGTGTTGCGGTGCGGTCACGGCCGGCGCGTTTCCCACAACGAGCTACGGCGTTCCCACCGTATGCACCACCTTCGGCGGCGTGGCGGCGGTAGCGTCGGGCATGGCGGCGATCCGGGATCTCAACGAAGAGACGGGGCAGGTCATCTGCTGGGCGGGAGACGGAGGCACGTACGATATCGGCATGGCCACGCTCTCCGCGGCGGCGGAGCGCAACGACGACATCCTCTACATCTGCTACGACAACGAGATCTACGGAAACACCGGCGGACAGCGCTCCTCGGCCACCCCGCCCGGCGCCCGCACGACCACGACACCCACGGGGAAGCGGGAGGAAAAGAAGGACATCGTGGGCATCATGGCGGCCCACGGCATCCCGTACGCCGCGACGCTGTCCATCGCCCACCCGGAGGACTTCCGCCAGAAGCTCCTCACGGCCTTCACGACGCCGGGCACGAAGTTCCTTCTCATCCACTCACCCTGCCCGACCGGATGGAAGGCCGAGCCCGCCGATTCCGTCCAGCTGGTCCGCATCGCCGTGGCATCCGGCCTGTTCCCCCTCTACGAGGTCTTCGACGGGCGCCGATACCGGATCAACGTCGAGCCCGACTGGACCGACCCGGCCGACTACTTCCGTAGGCAGAGGCGGTTCCGGGAGGACGAGGTCGACCGCACATGGCGGAGGCGTTCCCGGTCTGAGGCCGTCGGGTGGGCGAGCGGGTCGCCCGGCCGAGCCTGGCGGCGGCGCCACTCACGTCCCAGGATAGGGCGGTTCGCAACCCGCAGCCTGCTCGACCGCGTTGACCCCCGCGCGACCCCGAACCTGGAGCTCCCCCGTGTCCGCACCCGCGCCGACGGCCCACAGGCTTCCTCACAACGCCTACGAGATCGAGCCTGGTGACACCTATGTCCCGATCACCTACGGGCAGACTCCGACGGAGTTCACGTGGAAGGCGGTGATCACCGGAGCCTTCCTGGGAGTTCTTTTCGGGGCGGCGAACACGTACTTGGGGCTCATGGCGGGCCTCACCATCAGCACGTCGATTCCCGTGGCCGTGCTCACCGTGGTCATGTTCCGGTTGTTCACGGCCGCGGGGCTCAAGCACTCCATCCTGGAGTCGAACATCTCCCAGACCGTGGGGTCGGCGTCCTCCTCGGTGGCGTCGGGGGTCCTGTTCACCATTCCGGCGCTGTTCATATGGGGGATGAGCCCGGAGTGGGGGCAGATCACCCTTCTGGCCATGGCCGGCGGACTGGTGGGCGTCCTCTTCATGATTCCCCTGAGGCGGTACCTCATCAAGCAGGAGCACGG
Organism: Gemmatimonadota bacterium; assembly: GCA_039589955.1. GTDB lineage: Bacteria > Gemmatimonadota > Gemmatimonadetes > Longimicrobiales > Gaopeijiaceae > SZUA-318. The sequence continues at coordinate 53,315 of JBDHGI010000003.1, forward strand.
AAACCTGCCCTATCCCGAGGGCATGGCCTGCGCCGAGGTCCTGGTGGCTGCCGAAGGGGGCGGCAAGCAGGCCCACGGCGTGTTCTGGGGGATCGGCGTGGGGATGCTGTTCCAGCTCCTGGTCCAGGGCTTCAACTTCGTCCGGTCGACCTTTCAGGTGGCGCTCCCCTTCAAGGCGAGCATCGCCGCTCGCGTGAACGCGCCTCTTCTGGGCGTCGGGTACATCCTCGGGATCCGCATCGCCACCATCATGGTGGCGGGGGGTGCGCTGTCTTCCCTGGTCATCATCCCCCTCATCAACTTGTGGGGGCAGGGGTTCACCGAACCGGTCTTCCCCGAGACCGAGTCGCTCATCCGGGACATGAGCTCGGGGCAGATATGGGATCGGTACATCCGCTATATCGGCGCGGGTGCCGTGGCCACCGCGGGTATCATCACCCTGGTCAAGTCCATTCCCACCATGGTCGAGTCGTTCAAGCTCGGTCTGGGCCAGATCACGCGGCGCGTCGGGGAGGCGCTCCCCCAGCTGGATCGAACGGATCATGACCTGAGCTTCAAGACGGTGGGCATGTGGCTGGCCGTCATCCTTCTCGCCCTCACCGTCGTGCCTGGCGTGCTGGGCTATCTGGACTCGGTAGGAGCGCGGGCCCTGGCGTCGATCTGCATCGCGATCTTCGCCTTCTTCTTCGTCACGGTGAGCTCGCGCATCGTCGGGCTGGTGGGGGTGACGTCGAATCCCACGTCGGGCATGACCATCGCCACGCTCCTCGGGACGGCGTCGGTGTTCTACCTCATGGGGTGGACGGACTCCCTCGGGAAGGCCACCGCTCTGATGGTGGGGACGGTGGTGTGCATCGCCGCATCCATCGCCGGGGATACGTCCCAGGACCTCAAGACCGGGTTCATTCTGGGCGCCACACCGTACAAGCAGCAGATCGGAGAGCTCATCGGCGTCATCACGTCGGCGGGCTTCGTCTGCCTGGTGATCATCGTGCTGAACCAGGGGACACCGGGAGGCCTCGGAGGCCCGGAGCTGCCCGCCCCCCAGGCCGTTCTCATGAAGCTGGTCATCGACGGAGTGCTCGATCAGAGCCTGCCGTGGGGCCTCATCTTCATCGGCGTGGGCATCGCCGGGGCGGCGGCTCTCCTCAAGATCCCCACGCTGCCGTTCGCGGTGGGTGTCTACCTGCCCCTGTCGACCATGGGGGCGGTCTTCCTGGGTGGCCTGCTCCGCTGGATGCTCACGCGAAAGCAGAACGCCGAGGTGGCCGAGTCCCGGCGTGAGAAGGGCGTTCTCTTCGGATCGGGCATGGTGGGCGGTGGAGGCCTCACGGGCGTCCTGCTCGCCATCTGGGTCGTGGCCGCCCGAGGAGGCGAGCCCATCGTGGGCTTCCCGCCCGACGTGTCGGAGGCGGGCGCCATGGCCCTGGCCGCGGCGACGCTGGTGATTTGCCTCGGGGCCATGGGGTACTACGCCACCCGGAGAAGCGAGGGGTAGAGCGGATCGGACCCGGGCTCAGCGCGCCGAGGCTTCCCGATCACCTCCGGTGATGACCCTGACCAGGCGGGCGAGGTCGTAGTCGAGGGCGATCTCCGCGAATCCGACCCGGAGGACGTAGGCGGGATGGCTCTGCACCAGGCGGACCGGAATGCCCGGGAGAATCCCCAGGGAAGCCAGACGTACCGCCCGGGGGTGATCCGGGTCGGTGAGGCAGGAGATCACTCCGGTTCCGCCCGTGGGCAGGGTCGTGACGGGATGCGAGGGACAGCATGAGGACTCGCACTTGTGCTGCTCCCGGACCGGTGCCCCGGCGGGGCATGCCTCGTCCCATCCCGCCAGGGAGCGAAGGCCGTTCCGGATCCTCATCACGATGCCGAACATGACGAAAGCTACCTCTCCAGGGGGAACACGGGGAGCGCCCCCGGACGGTCGTCGGTGATGGTCGGGACGGCGGACGACCTGCCGAGCTTCCTCATGAGATAGGCGATCCAGCGGGGCGTGCCGGGGTTCTCGAAGCCGCAATGGGGGCACCGAACCAGCCCACATCCGGATCCCACCGGGCAGGCCCGGCAGGCCGGCTGGCTCCGGTCCTCGTCGAAGACCCTTCTGCAGAATCCGCAGGTCACCAGCCGAGTCCCCTGAGGCCGAGGTTGAGCACGAATCCGACACCGAAGGCGAACGGGGTGATGACGGCGAGCATGCCCAGGGCCGTCCTCCATCCCCGCTCCTTGACCATCATGAGGAACTGGGCGATGCAGGGCACGAAGAGGGTGAGGGTCACGGCCGCCACGGTGAGCTGGGCGACGTCCAGGACTCCGGTCTGGTTCAGATCGAAGAGACCGGCAGCGCCGTAATCCCGACGGAAGAAGCCGAACAGGAAGATGGTGGCCGTGTCCGCCGGGAGCCCGATGGCGCCCACCACGGGCGTCAGCCCGGCGATCACCCAACGGATGAGGCCCGTGACGTCCATCGCCCAGAGCAGGACGCTGGCCAGGAGGAAGAGGGGCAGGACCTCCAGGAAGTACCACTGCATGCGGCTGTAGGTCTTCATGATCACGTTGCCCACCCGGGGCACCCGCATGGGTGGCAGCTCCATGTGGAAGGAGGCGGTCTCCCCCGGCAGGAGCTTCGCGGACAGCCACCCCACGAAGAGGAACGTGCCAAGGAGAGAGAAGGCCCAGACCGTCAGCGCCATGGGCTGTCCGGAAAGGATGGCCAGGATCACCCCCAGCTGCGCGGAGCAGGGAATGGCGAGGGCGAGCAGCAGCGTGGAGAGGACGCGCTCACGCTTGGTCTCCAGCGTGCGGGTCACCATGGTGGCCATGGTGTCGCAGGCGAAGCCCAGCACGATGGGGATCACCGCCCGTCCACTGAGCCCGATTCGCTTGAAGGAGCGATCCACCAGGAGGGCCAGGCGCGGGAAGTACCCGCTGTCCTCCAGGATGGAGAAGAAGAGGAAGAAGCTCCCCACCACGGGTAGGATGATGGCGACGGCGTACCGCAGGCCCAGGGTGATCATTCCGTACTCGCCGACGAACAGCCCGCGGAGCCACTCCCAGGGGATTCCCAGGAACAGCCTCTCGAAGAAGGGGTTGATCCGCTCCTCGAAGAGGGGTCCCTCGATAACGTCCACCAGGGTCCCGGCGCCGAAGACCCCCACGAACTGGTAGAGCCCGATCCAGAGAACCACGAGGAGGATGGGGATCCCCGTGAGCGGTCGGGCCAACCACCGCCCCAGCCGCTCGCCGGGTCGGGGGCGCGGCTCGTGATCCTGCCAGAGCACATCCTCCAGGAGCTCCCTCGCCACGAGCTGGCGCTCGAAGGAGACCCGGTAGACGGCGGGTCCCCCGAGTCCTCCCGCCACCTCCGCCGCGGTCCGCAGGGCGGTGCCACCGCCGTCCGGCTCCGTGTCCCGAAGAAGGTCCACCGCGGTCTGGTCACCCTGGAGGGCCAGCGTCGCAACCGCGGTGCGGCTCACTGGGTAGGCTCCTTCCAGTCGGTCCTCGACGGCTCGAACGGCGTCTCCCACACCGTTGCCGTACGCGGGCTGGGACGGGAGGGGGGCGGTGCGGGCTCGGTCCACGGCCTTCGCCAAGAGATCCATGCCCGTCCCGCGAATGGCCACCATGGGCACCACAGGTATGCCCAGTCGCTCGCTCAGGAGATCCACTTTCACGGACACGCCCAGCTGATCGAGCTCGTCCATCATGTTGAGGACCAGCACCAGAGGTCGGCCCAGGGCCATGAGCTGAAGCGTGAAGGGCAGGGCGCGGGGGAGGTTCTTCGCGTCCACCACATGGAGAAGGATGTCGGACGTGCCGTCGAGGATGAACCGCTGGGTGACGCGCTCCTCCTCGCTTCCGGGAACCAGGGCGTAGGCTCCGGGGGTGTCGACCACCTCCAGGTCCAGGTCTCCGAGGTGTCCGTGACCCCGGGTCAGCGCCACCGACGTGCCGGGGTAGTTGGAGACCGTTACGTAGGCGCCCGTGAGCCGGTTGAAGAGGACGCTCTTGCCCACGTTCGGATTGCCCACCAGGGCTACCCGGAGGCGCTCCGCATGGCCGCCGGCATCCGCCCACGCCGCGACCCGATCCGGGGCATGGGAGGCCGGATGGGTCTCTGGGAGCCTGGTCTTGGTCGGGGCGGTCAGGGAAAGAACCTCCGGCGGCTCCTCGTCGGCACCGCGTCAGAATTGAGAACCATTCTCAACGAGAGTGAATATAGGGCTCCCGTCGGGGAGGGCCAAGGACGCTGCCGCGTGTCGACGTTATCTTGAACGGTCCACGTCCTGAGGGCGCTCGCGCAGTAGGGCGGGACGCAGTTGCCCTCGGTCGTCGCGCTACGAGATCGGAGATTCCATGAGAGACCGACTGCTCATCATCGCTGCCGCGTCCGCGGTTCTGATTCCCGGGCAGGCGCTCGCCCAGGGGATCGGCGTGGGTGTCCGTGCGGGAACGCTGGGGATCGGCGCCGAGGGCGCCGTTGGACTCACGGAGAACCTCGTGGTCCGGGGCGGGATCGGCTTGATGCCCTGGGAGCCCGAGCAGGACATCGACGAGATCACCTTCAGCCTCAACCTTCCCGACACGTGGTACACCGTCGGGCTGGACCTCTATCTGGCGGGCCCCCTCCGGGTTGGCGCCGGCCTGCTGTACAAGCCGGACGATCCGTCGCTGACGGCTCGGCTTTCCACCAGCACGGACATCGGTGGCACCTCGTACACGCCGGCCGAGGTGGGCACGCTCACGGCGACGCTGGAGGCAAGGCGAAAGGCGCCGTACCTGAGCCTGGGATTCGGCCGACACGACAGCCCGGGATTCGGTCTCTCACTGGATCTGGGCGTGGCGTTTCTCGGGAAGCCCGAGTTCACCCTCACGGCCGAGGACGGGACGCTCGTCGGTGACCCGGCGTTTGAGGCGAACCTCCGGGCGGAGGAGGTCAACCTGGAGAACGACGCGGGTCCCCTCCTCCAGTACTGGCCGATCCTGAGCCTGGGTCTCCGGCTGGGTATCGGCTGAGCCGCGCCTCGAGATGGCCGAGGTCGTCGAGCTGAGGTTCGTCGCCACCGAATCATCCGGGCCCGTGTCCGCGCTGTGGCACCGGCCCGAGGATGCACGGGCCGCGTACGTATTCGGGCACGGCGCAGGTGCCGGGATGCGTCACGCCTTCATGGAGGGCGTGGCGAAGCGCCTGGGCAGGGCGGGGATCGCCACCTTCCGGTACCAGTTCCCGTACATGGAGTCCGGGAGGAAGGCGCCCGACCGAGCGCCGGTGCTCGTGAAGACGGTCCGCTCTGCCGTGGCCGAGGCAGGCCGCCTCGCGGGGGACCTTCCCCTGTTCGCCGGGGGAAAGTCCATGGGTGGGCGCATGACGTCTGCTGCCGCCGCCGAGGAGGCGTTGCCGCGGGTGCAGGGCCTGGCCTTCCTCGGCTTTCCCCTGCATCCGCCTGGGAGGAGCGGGACGGAGCGGGGGGCTCACCTCGCTGACGTGGGCCTGCCCATGCTCTTCCTCCAGGGAGACAGGGACAGGCTTGCGGACCTGGGGCTCCTCGTCCCCCTCCTGGAGACGATCCGGCCGCGCCCGACGCTCCACGTGGCGGAAGGTGCCGACCACGGCTTCCACGTCCTCAAGCGCTCGGGGCGCACCGACACCCAGGTGCTCGACGAGATTCGCGCCAGCCTGGCACAGTGGGTGGACGAAGCGCTGAGCTAGGCTTCCCCCGAAGGCCGGGAAGAGGCGTCGAACACTCCGGCGTCGAAGTGCACGTCCAGCTGCGGGAAGGCGATGGTGATCCCGGCGTCCTTGAGGGCCCACCAGATCGCCTTGTTCAAGTCGGACCGCGTGACCCGCGCCGTCCAGGGATCCTCGGCCCAGACCGATGCCTCCCACACGACCGAGGAGTCGCCGAACTCCACCAGGAGGACGGCCGGGTCGCGGCCCTCGTACCGTGAGGGCACCGCGCCAGCGGCCTCGGTGAGCACCTCCTCGACGCGACGCTGATCGGAGCCGTAGGTCACACCCACCCTCGTGCGAACGCGGTAGTAGGGATCCGCCAGGGTGTAGTTCTTGACCGTGGACTGGACCAGGGACGAGTTGGGGATGATGAGCTGCTCGTCATCCCTGGTCCGGGCGACGGTGGCTCGGGTGCCGATCCGCTCCACCCTGATGAGGGTGCCCTCCACCTCCAGGACGTCACCCTCGGTGATGGACCGTTCACCCAGGAGGATCACGCCGGAGGCGAAGTTCTGCAGGATGTTCTGCATGGCGAACCCGACCGCCACCGCCACGACGGCGCCGGCGGCGAACAGGCTGGCCAGGTTGATTCCCACGGTCTGGAGGGCGACACCGAGGCCCACCAGCAGAACGACGTAGTGGAGCAGCCGCCGGACCGTGGCGACCGTCCCCTCCTCCCTCAGGCCACTGCGCCGCAGGCCCCGGGCGACGATTCCCTGGAGCAGGCGCGAGATCCACCAGGTGACCATCAGGATCAGCACGAAGGTCACCACCGACGCCACGGTGACCGATGTGCCGCCCACCTCGAACAGCTCTTGTGCAGCGAAATCCCGCACCGCGGTCGCCACGGATCGCCAGTTCATCGGCTTCTTCCCAGCCTTCGTGCCGCGAGGTTCGGCTCGCGGGCGAGATTGTCTCCCGGCCGCCGGTCACGACCGGTGGTCCCCGTCTCACGACGGGGTACAATGGCGGGGACACCGTCACTCCCGCCAGCGTCGACCCTTCCCGAGCGATCCACGTATTGACCCCCTCGGCCGGGGTGAGCATTCTCACAGCCCACGGCAACAGAACCGCGTTCAGAGGGATCCACGATGACCACCAATGCTCGCCGCCCGGAGTGCCGGGCCAGGCTCCTCACCTTGGGACTCGTTCTGGCGCTGGCCGGGCCGGTGCCCACGGAGATGATCGCCCAGGCCGCGGTCGATGACGCCACCCTCACTCCCATGGAGATGTACGAGGGGTTGTACTATCGGAGCGTAGGACCCTCCCGGGGGGGACGGGTCACGGCGGTGGCGGGCCACCGGGACCATCCCTTCACGTTCTACATGGGTGCGACCGGAGGCGGCGTCTGGAAGACCGAGGACTACGGCACCACCTGGCGTCCCGTATCCGATGGGCAGATCGCCACGGGCTCCATCGGGTCCATCCGGGTGGCTCCGTCGAGCTCGTCGGTGGTCTACGTGGGCACCGGCTCCGACGGGATCCGCTCCAACGTGATCCGCGGGCTGGGCATGTACCGCTCCGACGACGCCGGACAGACATGGCGATACCTGGGCCTCAGAGACGCCGGACAGCTCGGGGCCGTGGAGATCCACCCCGAGAATCCCGACGTGGCGTACGTTGCCGCTCTCGGACACGCCTGGGGACGGAACCCGGATCGGGGGGTCTACAAGACGGTCGACGGGGGAGGCTCCTGGGAGAGGGTCCTGTTCACGTCGGACTCGGTGGGCGCCATCGATCTCGAGCTCAACCCGGCCGACCCCGACGTGGTGTACGCCGCCATGTGGAGGGGAGAGCGGAAGCCGTGGACCATCATCTCGGGCATGGAAGCCTCCGGAGGCGAGAACGGGATCTGGAGGTCGACGGACGGTGGGGAGACCTGGAGGATCGTGACCAACGGGCTGCCCACGGGCCTCATCGGCAAGATCGACCTGGCGGTGACGCCGGCAGATCCCGACCGGATCTACGCCCTGGTGGAGACCACGGATCCGGACGAGGGCCTCTATCGCTCCGACGACCGCGGCGAGACCTGGAGGCTGGTGAGCAATCAGTCCGGGCTGATGAACCGTCCGTTCTACTACACGAACGTGGATGTCGATCCGCAGGACGCCGACGTCGTCTACGTGAACAACGAGGGGTTCTACAAGTCCACGGACGGAGGCGTCACCTTCCAGCGCAGATCGACGCCCCACGGGGACAACCACGACATGTGGATCAACCCCGACAACCCCGACATCTTCATCCAGTCCAATGACGGTGGCGCCAACGTCACGCTGGACGGAGGCGAGACCTGGTCCCGGCAGGACAACCAGCCCACGGCGGAGCTCTACCAGGTCGACGTGGACGATCGCTTCCCGTACTGGCTGTATGCCGGGCAGCAGGACAACAGCACCATCATGGTGCCCAGCGATCCTCCGGAGGAGGGTGCGGCCGGCGGCCACACCGGGTATTGGAAGGCCGTGGGTGGCTGCGAGACCGGACCGGCCGTTCCCAAGCCAGGCGATCCCGCCATCGTCTACAGCAACTGCAAGGGACGTTTCGGCCGGTTCAGCCGCGCGACGGGCCAGGAGAAGCAATACTACGTCGGTGCCGTGAATCTGTACGGCCACAATCCGAGAGACCTGCCCTTCCGCTTCCAACGCGTGGTGCCCATCGAGGTGTCGCCCCACGACCCCAACACGGTGTATCACGGGTCCCAGTACGTCCATCGCACCCGGGACGAGGGCGTGACCTGGGAGCGGATCAGCCCGGACCTCACGGCCTTCCGTCCCGAGCGTCAGGTGGCATCGGGGGAGCCCATCACCCGCGACATCACGGGCGAGGAGCACTACTCCGTGCTGTACGTCATCGAGGAGTCTCCCCTCGAGCCCGGGGTCATCTGGACCGGGGCCAACGACGGGCCCGTGCATGTCACCCGGGACGGAGGTGGGACCTGGGCGGATGTCACCCCCCCCGACATGCCCCCGGAGGGACGGATCCAGAACATCGACGTGTCTCCGCACCGGCCGGGAAAGGCCTACGTCGCAGGGTATCGGTTCCTCCTGGACGACTACCGCCCCTACATCTATCGCACCGACGACTACGGGGAGAGTTGGACGCTCCTCACCCCGGGCGACAACGGAGTCCCCGCCGACCACCCCACCAGGGTCGTCCGGGAGGATCCGGGCCGGGAGGGCCTGCTGTACGCGGGCACCGAGTTCGGCATGTTCGTGTCCTTCGACGACGGCGCGAGCTGGGAGCCGTTCCAGTTCAACCTCCCGGCGACGCCGGTGACGGACATCCGGCTCGTGTACGGCGACCTGGTCCTGTCGACCATGGGGCGGGGCTTCTGGGTGATGGACGATCTCGCTCCCCTCCGGCAGTGGTCCGAGACGGTGGCCCAGGCGGACGCGTACCTGTTCCAGCCGTCGGAGGCCATCCGGGTGCGTGGCGGTGGAGGGGGCTTCCGGGGAAGCTCGCCGGACGCGCCGCAGTGGAGCCGGTCCGGGGCCGTGGTGGACTATTGGCTGGGATCGGGCGCAGGATCGGTGACCATCGAGATCGCCGACGGCTCAGGCGACGTCCTCCACACCATGAGGAGCGGTGGCCCGGGGCAGCGCATGCAGGCGGGTCAGGGCATGCGCGCCCCCTTCGCACGCGTGACGGGAGCTCCCAACCCCGGCACGTCCGTCGGAGTCCACAGGGTGGTCTGGGACTTCACATTCCAGCGGGACGGGGCGGCCTCCCGTGGCGGACCGCGGGTGCCACCGGGCACGTTCGAGGTCCGGCTCGACGTGGACGGCAAGGTCCTGTCCCGATGGGTCACGGTGAAGATCGACCCGCGAGTGGCCGAGGACGGAGTGACCCAGTCGGACCTCCAGGAGCAGTTCCTGCTCAGCCTCCAGATCCTGGAGGCCATGGACGACGCGTCCACCGCCATCGATCGCCTCGAAGAGGCCATGCAGATCGTGGCGGAGGGTGGTGACGCCCGGAGCCAGCTCGAGGAGATCCACGCCGCCCTGGTGACGGACCGGAGCATCTCCAGCTATCCGCAGCCGATGCTGGCGGATCAGCTGCGGTACCTCTATTCCATGCTTCAGTCCGCGGATCAGAAGCCGGGCGGGGACGCCTACGAGAGGCTGGCGACGCTCAAGCAAGAGCTGGAGCAGCACAAGACACGAATGGAGCGAGTGCTGAGAACCATCGCAGAGGGAGACCTGACGCCATGAAGAGACTGACGATGCTCGTGGCCGCGGGCACCATGCTCGCGGCCTGCGGCCCCTCGGAGCCCCCGGCCCCGCCACCCCTGGACCCCACCGGCACTTACAGCATCACCATCGATGCCGAGGGCATGCAGATCGGTGGCTCCCTGGTCATCCGGGGAACGACCGAGGCGTACACCGGCAGCATCGACACCGACATGGGTGGGGCGGCTCTTGCCGATATCGCCGTGGACGGGAATCAGGTGAGCTTCACCGTGCCCGAGGCGGGAGTGTCCTTCCAGGTCACCTTCGAGGGGGAGGGGTTCAACGGCACCTTCGACGGCGCCATGGGCACAGGGTACATCACGGGGCGGAAACGAGCGGGAAGCTGAGTCCGCCTAGGCACGCCGGCGGCGTATCGAGTCCTCTCCGAGAATGTCGTCCAGGGTAGCGACCAGCCGCTCTCCGTCCTGACTGGAGAACGGTAGCGGTGGCTTGATCTTGATGACGTTGTCGTCGGGGCCGTCCGTGGACAGCAGCACTCCGCGCTCCTTCATGCGACGGACCGCGTAGCGGGCAGCGGCGGCGTCCGGAATCCGGGCGTCGCGGTCACTCACCAGCTCCACGCCGAGGAAGAGCCCTCGCCCGCGTACGTCACCGACGGCGGGATGGCGGTCCGTGAGTCCGGTGAGGTCCTCCTCGAGGCCGCCACCGACGTCGAGGGCGTGGGCCTGGAGCCCCTCGTCTTCCAGGACTTCCAGCACCGCGAGTCCGATGGCAGCGGACACCGGGTTGCCGCCGAAGCTGCTGAAGAACTCCATGCCGTTGGCGAATCCGTCGGCGACGGCGCGGGTCGTCACGACGGCCCCCAGGGGATGGCCGTTCCCCATGGGCTTGCCCAGCGTGACGATGTCCGGGACCACTCCCTGGGTCTGGAATCCCCACATGTGTGTACCGACGCGGCCGAACCCCACCTGCACCTCGTCCGCGATGCAGAGCGCCCCGAAGTCACGTACATGTGCGTATGCCGCGCTCAGGTAGCCGGCGGGCGGCTCGATCTGGCCTCCGCAGGACAAGAGGGGCTCGCACAGGAAGGCGGCGGCTGGCACCTCCGCCTCGGCCAGCTCTTCCAAGGCTGCCCGCACTCGGGCGGCGTATCGGTCCGCTCGCCGGGGATCGTCCCTCCGATGGGGTCCTCGGTAGTCGTCGGGCATGGGCGCCGCCCTCACCCAGGGGGGCGCCCCGCGGCCCCCTGCGCCCGTGTACTTGTAGTGGCTCACGTCGATCAGACCCTGGGTGTTGCCGTGGTATCCTCCCTCGAGAACCACGACGCCCCGTCGCTCCGTGACCGTGCGGGCCATGCGCAGGGCCAGCTCGTTCGCCTCGCTGCCCGAGTTCACGAAGAAGCACACGTCCAGGGTCTCGGGGAAACGGCTCAGGAGGCGTTCCGCGTAGTCGAGGACGGTCTCGTGGAGATAGCGCGTGTTCGTATTGAGGACACCCATCTGCAGGCGGCCCGCGGACACGACGCGCGGGTGCTCGTGTCCCACGTGGGCCACGTTGTTCACGCAGTCCAGATACTGGCGTCCCCAGGCGTCGTAGAGGTGGGTCCCCAGGCCCCGGGCCACGTGGATCGGCTCGTCGTACGACAGGCTCAGGCTGGGGCCGAGGAGGCGCCTTCGCCGCTCCAGGAGGTCCTGCGCCTCCCCATGGGTGGTGGCCAGGGGCTGACGGAGGAGGAGGTTCGGGTCGGGTGAGAAGCTCTCCCAGACAGGAAGCTCGCGGGGAGCCGCGACCCCGGGGAAATCACCATCCCAGCCGAGCAGGTCGGTGATGATCTGGAAATGAAGGTGCGGTGGCCAATCCCCGTTCTCCGGATGGGGCCCGACGCGTGCGAAAGGCTCGCCGGGGGACAGCGTCCGGCCTTCCTCCAGGTCCTCCACCGAAGCCCGCTCCAGGTGGCCGTAGAGGGTCCAGAACGGCCCGGCGGGCGTCTCGTGCCGCAGGATCACCGTGGGTCCGTAGTCGAGCCGGCTCGCGTTGTCCCGCACCCGCGCCACCACGCTCGCGAGTGGCGCCCGCACCTCGGCTCCGGGCAGGTCGAAGATATCGAGGCCCATGTGGACGGTGCGTCGCTCCGGCATCTCCGACGGCCGGCCCTCGAAGGCGTCGGTGAGGTAGAATCCCCGGGGCTCCCGGTAGCGGCCCAGCCCCACCCGCGCTCCCCTCCGACGTATGGCTCCGAAGACTCGGCCGGTGAAGGCCTCGGTGTCGTCGGTGTCCCGCCCGGTGAGGTCGGGGCTTCCGATGCCGAGGTCGAGGACCACCGTCCCCGGAGGATCCGGAAGCTCCATGACCGGCGCCACGCGGTCGATGTCCCGGATTGCCGCCACCAGCGCCTCGCTCCTCGGACACGCGGGATGCCCGCAGGCCTGGCGGAGGAACCCCCTGGCGAGGTTGGCTGGAATGGTGTGGGTACGCTCCAAGAACGCCCAGGCCGGGGCCTCGGACACCAGCAGATACTCGTCCGGCTCCTCGTCCGGGCCCCTCCGGGACGCCGAGATGGTCACGCTGGCGGCCAGCCGAGCCCGGACCAGGGGAAACAGGACCTCCAGCTCCTCCTCGGCCAGGGGGCGCACCGAGTGATATCCCTCCACCACCCGCGCCGCGGCCCGGAGCGGATCGGCCTGGTCCAGAACGGCGTACGCCGTGGTGACGGCCAGGTCGAAGACCGCAGGCGCCTGGTGGGCGTCGCCCAGGTCGAGAATGCCGCTCACCACCACGGCCGGGGCCTCCGTAGCGGACACGAGGAGGTTGTGGTCGTTCAGGTCTCCATGGATGAGCTGACGGTCCAGGGCCGCCGCCACGGGCTCCACGCGGGTCAGCTCGTGCCGGCAGGCCGCGATCAGCTGTCGCCGCTCGACGTCGCGGTGCAGGCCCAGACCGCGTTCGATGACGGAGCCGGCCTCGGCGAGTGCCCACACGAAGTCCTCCCGGAGGGGCGACGGCTCGCCGAAGTCCGACAGCGTCAGTCCGAGGCGCGCGGCGCACCGGCCGACGTCGCGCAGCAGGCCGTCCGACCGCGGTCGTGCGCTCGCCAACGGGACCCCATCCAGGTACTCCAACACACGCACGCGCCAGCGCGTCCCCTCGGGAGTCCGGCGGCGGTAGATGGACGATCCGTCGGACGCCGGCAGGACCCGTGGCACACGGGAGGGCATTCGGGCCGACAGCCAGTCCTGGAGGCGGGTCTCGAAGTCGAGCTGCTCGTCGCTCTCGTCGGGGGAGGTGAACTTCACCACGTACCGGCCACCGTCGGTGGCCTGGAGGAGGAAGTTGCGATCCCGCTCGCCGGGGAGGGTGCCCAGCTCGCCCTCGAGGCCGAATCCTGCCCGCACGAGCCCGGCGGCGGTTGCGGCGTCGATGGAGGGGCGTGCGTGCGTGCGAATCATGGATGCGTCCACTATCGTGTGGGCCCGATCTAAGAGAAGAAAAGTGGGAGACGGGCGACGCGAAAGGTGCAGCGTCCCGCCTCCCGGCGGCCATCATCCACGGAGTGAGCCATGAGCCGAGCGCGTTTCTCTCATCGACGCGGGGCTTCCGGGGTGCCGATCGTCATCGCCCTCTTCACGGCGACGGTCCTGCTGCCCGGAGTGGGCGAGGGTCAGGAGCAGGAGGGGTTCACGAACCTGCAGGTCCTGCCGGCGGACGCGTCCCGAGGACGGGTCATGTCGGTGATGCGAGGCTTCACCCGGGCTCTGGGGGTGCGCTGCTCCACGTGCCACGTCGGGGAGGAGGGGCAGCCGTTGTCGACGTACGACTTCGCGTCCGACGACAAGGCGCCGAAGCTCAAGGCCCGGGAGATGATGCGCATGATGCAGGTCATCAACGACACCTACCTGGCGGAGCTTCCCGGGAGAAGGGCTCCGGGAGTGGCGGTGACCTGCCTCACGTGCCATCGCGGCATATCGAGGCCGGAGACCATCGGTGCCGTCATCGGCAGGGTGGTGGCCGAGGAGGACGTGGACTTCGCCGTGGAGCGGTACCGCTCCCTCCGGGAGCGCCACTACGGGTCGGCGGCGTACGACTTCACCGAGGGTCCGCTCCTCGGCCTGGCCGGTCGTCTGGCCGAGGACGGGGACCAGGGCTCGGCCATGCGCATCCTGGCCCTGAACCTGGAGTACCACCCGCAATCAGCCCAGACCATGTTCGCGGTGGCTCGCCTTCACGAGGATCTCGGGCAGGTGCAGGAGGCAATCGAGCTCTACCGGAAGGGGCTGGAGATCATGCCCGAGAACCGGCAGGCGCGCCAGCGTCTGGAGGCGCTGACGGGAGGGTGATCCCGGCCCGGTCGATGCCGGGTCGCCGACGCAGGGAGTGGACCCGGCTGCTCAGGGGGTGAACCAGTAGCTCAGCTTGACGACGAAGACGTTGTCGGGCCGGGCCGCGAAGAGCGCTCGCCGGTCCCGGTCGAAGTCGAAGTCACCGACGCCGGTCGCGATGTCGGCACGCGCCTGCTGCCATGCCACGTAGAGGGTGGAACCGGGGCGCCACTCCCATCGCAGGACCGCCGTGCCTCGCAGGGATCGGTAGTTGAAGTCGAGGCTCGGGACCGCACCCTCGTGGGGCGTGAACGTGTACCCCCGCGGAGCGTCCAGGAAGCCCACGTCGGCGTAGTCCCCGCTGGCGATGAACGGCTGGGCGTACATCTGGAACGACAGCCTGGGCGTGAAGGTGAGGTCCAGGCGGGTCTCCACCGCCAGCGTGGTCTGACGCAGGGGCGCGAACAGGTAGCGGTTCCCATAGGTCGCCGTGGCGGAGGCGTCGGGCAGGGTGCCGACGTACTGCGCCTGGGTCAGGCTCCGGGAAAAGGCCGGGCCCAGGGAGACGCTCCATCGGTCGGAGGTCTTGATGCCCAGTGCCAGCGACGTTCCCGCCCTCCAGCCGTCGTAGGCGTCGCGGGACCCCTCGACGTTGACCTTCAAGGTGACGGGCTTTCGCCCGTCGGAGTTGAAGGCTGCCAGGAGGGACGTGTTGGCGGGTCGCTCCATGAGGGGGCCGCCCCTGGTGGAGCGGTCGTCGAGGGCGCTCCCGAAGTACGCCAGGCGCACCAGGCCGCTCCAGAAGTCCAGGTGCATGAAATGCGCCGTGAGGGCGTAGATGGAGAGGATACGCTCCCACGCGTAGTTGTGCTCGTACCGAACATTGGCGGTAACGGAGTACGTGCGGAAGAACGATCCGGGCTGGAACTCCACGTAGGTCAGGGAGCCCGCCACGTCTCGCCGGTCCGTGCGTGTCTGGAAGCCCAGGTCGTT
>JBDHGI010000004.1:0-50041 GCA_039589955.1 Gemmatimonadota bacterium
GGCAACATGTTCGCCGGCACGGGCTTCTACGACTTCGAGGGCGGCAACGGCGGCATGCACGCCCACGCCACCCACGCCGAGTCCAGGGGCTGCCCCACGTGCCACATGGCCGAGGGGAGCCAGACCCTGGGTGGTCACACGTTCAACGTCAATGACGGCAGCAGGGTCAACTACACCGGCTGCGAGCTGTGCCACGGGAGCCCCGAGTCCTTGCACGAGAACATCGATGCGGAGATCCATGCGTCGCTGGAGGAGCTGGGCGCGCTTCTCGAAGCCGCCGGCATCATGCACTACGACGATGTCGACATGGAGTGGCATCCCGTCCTGGGCACCTATCCGGCCAACGTCGCCGCGGCGGCCTGGAACTTCCAGGGTGTGATGAACGACGGGTCCCATGGCGTCCACAACCCGCCATACGTCCGGGCCATCCTCGCAGCGTCCATCGCGGCTATGCAACCGTAGTCGCCGATGGATCGAGACCGGCCATAAGCCGGCTCGACAGGAACGGAGCGCCGTCCCCCCTCGGGGGGGGCGGCGCTCTCTCTCGTACCCCTTGCCGAGAGCACCACCCAGGGGGGTGGGCGGTTCCGCGCACCCCTCTATATTCATACGCACCCACCGCTGGCTTCCGACGGTGAGCCCCCCTAGGGACGCCTGCCCGAGGCTGCACGGAATTCCGTTCAACGGAGGCAACGATGCTTCGCAAGAGATGGCTCCTCGTGATCGTCGCCGCGTTGGCGGCGACGGCGTGCGAGGGCCCGGAAGGACCTGCAGGACCGGCTGGCCCGGCGGGGCCCCAGGGCCCGGTCGGGCTCCCGGGTCAGGACGCGGCCGCAGGGTGCCAGGATTGCCACGTCGCTGACGTGAGCCTGGCCGAGAAGATGGCTCAGTACGAGACGTCCACTCACCTCCTGGGCGGCCACTTCGAGCGGAGCTCGGCGACCTGCGGCGCCTGCCACACCCACCAGGGATTCGTGGGCCGGATCGCGGCAGGGACCATGACCGCGTCCGAGGACATCGCGACGCCCCTGCCCATCGACTGCCGCACCTGTCACCAGATCCACACGACGTACGCGGCTGCGGACTACGCCCTGCGGACCACGGATCCCGTGACGTTGTTCAACACCGACTACGCGACGGGCGCCCCGGTCACGGTGGACTACGGAGCAGCCGCCGGTAACCTGTGCGCGCAGTGCCACCAGGGGCGGCCGTTGACCGACCGGGTCGCCGGCGGGGTCGTGCCCGTGATCGGCGGCGCCGACGTGGAGGTCACATCTTCCCGCTTCGGGCTGCACCACGGACCCCAGGCCCAGGTGGTGGGCGGGGTCGGCGCCTACGAGTTCCCCGGCTCTAGGACCATTTCGGGCGGGCCGAGCGCACACGGCGATCCGGCCGAGAACGAGAAGCTGTGCGCCACGTGCCACATGGCCGAGTCCACCGCCGGCTACGAGCTCGGCGGCCACACGTGGCGAGTGAGCTTCGACAACAACGGCGTGCGGGAGCCCAACGTCACGGGCTGCAACACGTGTCACAACGGCTTCGAGGACTTCACGGAGTTCGGCAACGTGCCGGCCGAGGTCCTGGGCCTCCTGGTCCAGCTCGAGCAGCTCCTGGTGGATGCGGGGATCAAGCAGGTGATGACGCCCGGCTACACACTCCACGAGTTGAACGCGCGGACCAACACCGGGATCTTCCCGGCCAACATCGCAGCCGCGATGCTTAACTGGCAGCTCTTCGCCGAGGATCGCAGCCTTGGGCTGCACAACCCGCCCTACGCGCGGGCCGTCCTGCGGAACACCCTCGAGGCCATCTCGCCGTGAGCCACCGCCGCCTCGGCGGCGGCGAGCGGCATCTGGGGCGCCTGTCCCGGACCCTCCGGAGCAGGCGTCTCCTTCTTTCCGGCGGACAGGTTACCTTCTTCGCATGCCCCCGGGGGTGAGCTCCTCGAACTCCGTCCGCGCACCATGATGCAACCTTCCTTTCTGAATCGTATCCGGCCTCTCGCGCTCGCCACGCTCATCGGTGGCGGGGCGTGCGCCGCCGATTCCACGACCCTCTCCGAGGCCGAGCGGCGTGCGGTGGCGTCCGAGGTGACGGGGGTGATGGACGAGCTCCTGGAGGCCATGAACGCCCGCGACGCGGACGGGGTCGCGTCCCATTACACCGATGCCCCGGAGTTCCTGGCGCTGACCTGCACGAGCTACATCAACGGGGGACGCACCTTCAAGGCGTTGACCGGTCCCACCTACGGGCCACGGACGGGAGCCACCTTCGAGCATCGCGTCGTGGCCGTCCAGGCTCTCTCCCCCACGGCGGCCGTCGTCTCCCTGAGCGGCGGCTCGACCAGGGCCCCCGCCCTCTTCTGGACGCGCCTCCTGGTGAAGGAGAGCGGCCGCTGGCTCATCACCTACGAGCACCAGTCGTGGCCAGGGTGCAGCGAGCCCCGCGCGCCTCATCCCTTCACGTCCGCCGTGGACTCGGCGGGACTGCTCTCTGGCGGCGTCAGAGACTGACCTTCCCCGGGTCGTCGAGCAAGGGATGTCGTCGGGCGGAGGACCCCACGCCGGACGGGCCCTGGGAGGCCCGCGGGCCTGGCAGGCGTGGGTCGCCCTGGTCGCCGTCGGGCTGTACGCACGGACCCTCGCCTTCGGATGGACCTTCGACGACCAGATGGAGGTGGTCCGCAATACGTTCGTCCACTCGTGGGACCACCTGGGGCGGATCCTCACCACCACGGTGTGGACGGGCAGCGGGATGGAGACGTACCTCTACCGCCCCCTGCCCCTCCTCACCTACGTCCTGAACCACGCGGTCTCCGGCCTGGAGGCGTGGAGCTACCACCTGGTCAACATCCTGCTGCACGCCGGCGTGTCCGTGCTCGTGTTCCGGCTGGGTCGGCTGTGGAGGCTCCCCGTCCTGGCCGCTGGCATCGGCGCCCTGGCGTTCGCGGTGCATCCCCTCCACGTGGAGGTGGTGGCCAACGTGGCGGGCCGCAAGGACCTGTTGGCGGCGGGCTTCGTCCTGGGCATGGTCCTCTCCCACCGCACCGCCGTATCTCGAGGTGGTTGGCGCCTCGCCGTGCCGCCTGCGCTGTTCGGCCTCGCCATGCTCTCCAAGGAGGTGGGGATCATGGGCCTGGCCCTCGTCCTGGCGCAGGATCTCTTCCTGGAGACCGATCGCCGGCGGTTCTTCGACCGGGCCCGGGTCATGGGCCTGTATTTCGGCTATCTCGCGGCCCTGGCGGCCTTCTTCCTCCTCCGCGTGCGGGTGACGGGCGTGCTGGGGGTCCCGGACACTTTCCTTTTCGACAACCCGCTTGTCGACGCATCGGGCCCGGTCCGTGTCGCCACGTCGCTGATGGTCCTGGCCATGGGGTGGCGGCTTCACGTCCTCCCTGCCCCGCTGTCGCCGGACTACTCGTTCAACGCCATCCCGGTGGTGGACTCCGCCGTTGATCCGAGGTTCCTGGCGGCGCTCGCCGCCCTGGCTCTGGTGGCGTGGCTGGCCACGCGCCCGCCCGCGAGGGCCACCCTGGCCCCCATGGCCCTGGCCTGGTACCTCCTGGCCGTCCTGCCGGCATCGAGCCTGGTCGTGCCCGTGGGGACCATCTTCGGCGAGCGGCTCCTCTACCTTCCCAGCGTGGCCGTCTGCCTCGTGGCCGGCGCCGGCGTGTTGTGGCTGGTGAGGCGGCGTTCCGGAGCCGCCACCGTGGGCGCGAGCCTTGCCGTCGCCCTACTATCGGCCCAGACCCTGCGATACGTCGGCGCCTGGAGGGACGATGTGACGCTGTTCGGCTGGGCGGTGACGAGCGTGCCCGAGTCCACCAAGGCCCACCACAAGCTGGGAGAGGAGCTGCTGCGGACAGGCGACCTGGGAGGCGCTCTCCGCTCCCTGAACCAGGCCGTCCGGATCGCCCCCGATAACCAGTTCGCCATCGCCACCCTGAACCAGGCCGTGAGGGAGGTGGCCGAGCAGTACGGGTCGGCGGTGTCCGCTGCCGACCCCGCGAGCCCCATCTCCGAGGACCCGGACATCCTCCACGTCCTGGGGCAGATGGGCCGGGCGAGGGGAGAGCTCGAGGAGGCCATGGGCCACTGGGAGGCCGCCCTCCGAGCGGACGCGAGCCACGCCCCGACCCTGGGGGATCTGGGGGCTGCCCGGCTGGAGCGCGCCGACACGATGGGCGCCATAGAGCTGCTTCGTCGGGCCGTCCAGGAGGATCCCTCCCAGGCAGCCGCCTGGTTCAACCTGGCCCGAGTCCACCTGAGCCGAGGCAGCGCTCGGGAAGCCGAGCGGGCGCTCGGGCGCTTCATCTCGGCGGCGGGAGACCGGTACCCCGACCAGGTGCGCTGGGCCGAGGCCCGGCTACGGCAGCTACCCAGCCGCTAGCGCCCCGCGGCCCGCCAGGGGGCTCCTCGCCCGTCCGTAGCCCTCCGGACCCGGGCCATGGGTCTACATCCGTAATTCTACAGAGTCAAGGGGTTCCTTCCGGTCGGGTTTGCTTGTACACTTTTGGTACAAGCCGTCTCCGTTGGACGGTCCTGCCCAGGCGGTCGACTCTCCCACGTTACGTAACGATGCTCTCTGCATTGACGGAGGGAAGTATGATCAGGAAGGGTTGGACCTTTTTCATGACCGCGGTACTCGTCGCGGGCCTCGCCGCCTGCGAGGGTCCCGAGGGCCCGACTGGACCACAAGGCCCGGCAGGCCCGACAGGATCGACGGGTCCGGCGGGACCGCAAGGCCCGACAGGGCCCGCGGGCCAGGACGCCAACGAGAACTGCATCCAGTGCCACGTGGCCGACGCGACGCTGTACGTGAAGCAGGTACAGTACGCGGTGTCCACGCACCGGACCGGCGGCAACTTCGAGCGGGCCACGACGAGCTGCGCCGTGTGCCACACCCACCAGGGCTTCCTGGAGCGGATCGAGTCGAACGCCTATGCCACGGCGGAGAACATCTCCGATCCGGCGCCCATCAACTGCCGGACGTGCCACGTGATCCACAGCACGTATACGGCGGCGGACTACGCGCTCACGGCCACCGCTCCGGTCACGCTCTACAACGCCGACTACGTCACGGGTGAAGAGGTGACGGTGGACTACGGCGCGATGGCAGGGAACCTGTGCGCGCGCTGCCACCAGGCGAGGCGGCTGAGCCCGGTTCCGGTCGTTGGCGGCGATGACGTGACCATCACCTCCTCCCGCTACGGCGTCCACCACGGCCCCCAGGGCCAGGTGATCGCCGGCGTCGGGGCGTTCGAGTTCGCCGGCTCCGCGACCATCGCGGGAGGCCCGAACGCGCACGGTGACCCGGCCGAGAACGAGAAGCTCTGCGCCACGTGCCACATGGGCGAGGCGTTTGGGGAGCAAGCCGGTGGCCACACGTGGAAGATGACCTACGAGTATCACGGCCACGAGGTGGACAACGTTGCCGGCTGCAACACGTGCCACAGCGGCTTCGAGGACTTCCACGGGTTCGGTGACACTCCGGCCACGGTGGAGGCCCTGCTCGTCGAGCTGGAGACGCTGCTGTTCAACGCCGGCATCAAGGTGGCCATGAGCACCGACTACACGATCCACGGCCTGAGCGTCTACGCGGTGCCCGGAACCTACTCGGCGGACCTTGCGGCAGCCTTCGCCAATTGGCAGCTGTTCGCCGAGGACCGCAGCCTCGGGCTCCACAACCCGCCGTACGTGAAGGGTGTGCTGACCAACACCATCGCGGCAATCACGCCGTAAGGCGGAGACGACTCGCGGCGGCACCCGCCGCGCAAAGAAAGGCACCTGCTCCGGAGAGTTCCGGGGCAGGTGCCTGTCGTTGGGGGAGAGCCCTCATACGTCCTCGACGACCCTCAGCCGGTGGCGCGCGGCAAGCAGGCCCACCTTGAGGCGGCTGCTCACACCCAGCTTCTCCATGAGCCGCGTGACGTGGTTCTTCACCGTCTGCTCCCGAATGTCGAGCTGCCGCGCGATCTGCTTGTTGCTCAGGCCCTCGGCGAGGAGCCCCAGCACGTCGAGCTCACGGGCGCTGATGGGCTTGCCCGACGCCCCTCCCTGCTCCTGGAGAGTACTCACCACCGAAGAGAGCCAGGGCGCCGCCGCGATCTCCCCTCGGGCCACGGTGCGAACCGCCTCCAGCACCATCTCCGGAGTGGATCCCTTGCCGACGCATCCCATGGCCTGCTGCTTGAGCGACATGAGGCAGCAGTCGTCCAGCTTGGACATCGCCTCCGGCGAAAGCTTGGCCCGCCCTCCCAGAGCCATCATCTCCCTGATGCCGCACTCGTCGGCGGAGTGATCCACGTATACGAGCACACGGGTGCCTGGCCAGTCCCGGGCGATCCCGGGGACGAGCGCCGGGTCCTGACGCCGGTAGGCGACATCGAGGAGGAGGAGGTGGGGCCGATGTCGCTCGACGGCTTCCCGGACTCCGTCTCGGGAGTCCACCGAGAGGATGTGGCGCACGTCCGGGGCCCCGTCGAGGATGGTCTGCAGCCCGATGGCGGCGACCGGGTCCGCTACGGCCACGATCACGTCAATCACGCGTATACTCCCGCCGGTCCATCCCGGCGTCGGCGACCCGCGTGGGAGGCCACGGATCCTCTCTCATTAGGGTAGTGAAATATAGTACGAACGTATGGGACCGAGAGGTACCTTCGCTCGATTGCAGGAATCCGGTGCTTTCGGGAAGTTTAGGGGCGTACTCGGGCCCGGAGAAAAGCCGTGTGACCTTTTCCCCCCTCCGTACGCGGATCTCTCCGGGTTCCGAGGCGTTCTTGCGTTCCCCCCTTCTCGCCTCCGCAACCCCTTCCGGGAGCCGCGGCGCGCCCTGGCTCTACAGGATGATGGCCAGCGGAAGGAGCACGACGTAGGCCAGCACCAGGAGGATCGGTGCCGCCGTGATGGAGCCCTGGGATAGGAGCCAGTAGCCCAGGGTCAGGGAAAGGAGCCCGCCCAGGCCGAGAAGCGCATTGACACGCGTGAATCGCAGCGCGGCGGATTGGCCGGAACCCGAGGTCTTTCTCTTCTTCGCCATGGAAGCACCATGCTACCCGATGCGGGCATCGGGGTCAACGGGCCGGTTGGGGGCTCAGCCCGCCCCGTCTCCCCGGAGGCGCTCCTTGAGCTCCTTCTTCGTGATGCCCAGGAGCTTCGCCGCCCGAGTCTCCTCGCCCGAAGCGCGGTCCAGGACCTGCCGCACGTGCCGGCTCACGGCCACCGCCAGGGACAGGTCCTCCTCCTGGTCGGTGTCGATCCCGAGGACCAGGTGGTCGGGACCGATGACGGTGCCCCTGGCCAGGATGGCGGCGCGCAGCAACGCGTTCTCCAGCTCCCGGACGTTCCCGGGCCAGTCGTAGCTCGTGAGCTTCGCCATGGCGTCGTCGGAGATCCTACGCACGTCACGGTGTGTCTCCACCCGGATGCGCCCCAGAAGGGCGTTGGCGATGAGCGCGATGTCGGATCTGCGATCCCTCAGGGGCGGGACGTGGATCTCCACCACCTTCAGGCGGAAGTAGAGATCCTCCCGGAAGGTCCCGTCCTCCAACAGATCCTCGACGGGCTGATGCGTGGCGGCGATCACCCGGGCCTGGGTCACCCGGGGGCTCTCGCTTCCGACCGGATAGAAGCGTCGCTCCTGGAGGACCCGGAGAAGCTTGGTCTGGAACTCCGGGGTGGTGTCTCCGATCTCGTCCAGGAAGATCGTTCCCCTCCCGGCCAGCTCGAAGTATCCCTTGCGGTGGCTCACGGCCCCCGTGTAGGCCCCCTTCACGTGCCCGAAGAGCTCCGACTCGAGCAAGGTGTCCGTGAGCGCGGTGCAGTTCACGGCAATGAAGGGCTGCTCGCTGTAGGCCGAGTGCTCGTGGATGGCTCGGGCGATGACCTCCTTGCCGGTGCCGGTCTCGCCGCGGACGAGCACCGTCGCCCGGTTCCGGGCCAGGACCCCGATGGTCTTGTAGATCTCGATCATCTTGGGGTCCGTGCCCACCAGGGTCTTCCTGGACCCGAGCTCCACGTCATCCGGGCCCGCCTCCTCATCGGCCAGCTCCTCGAGGGCCCGCTCCCGCAGGCACCGCTCCGCCAGGGATTGGAGGGCCTTGGGGTCCACGGGCTTCACCAGGAAGTCGAAGGCGCCGCTCTTCATGGCGGTGACGGCCGTGTCCATGTCCTCGTGCCCCGTCATCACCACCACGTCGACCCCGGCCAGGTCCGAGCGCAATCGCTCCAGCAGCTCGAGCCCGCTCATGCCTGACATCCGAACGTCCGTGACCACAAGCGTGGGCGCGAAGGTCCCGACCTTCGCCAGGGCCTTCTCCGCGCTCTCCGCGGTCTCCACCTCGAATCCGGCGTGGGTCAATCTCGTCCGGTAGACCTCGAGGGCATCCGTGTCGTCGTCGACGATGAGGATCCGATCGCTCATGAAGTCTAATCTACCCCCGGACGGTCTCCGGGTCCCGATCTTTCCGCCGCCGGGTCCCAGTACGCCGGATGGTCAGGGTCCTCCCGCGCCCGCAGCCTGGCCATGCGCTCCCGGTTCCTGGTCTGACGAATGCGGGCCATGACGACGAGGACGAGAGCCAGAGCCATCCAGAAGACGACCGAGTGGGACAGCACGAAGAGCCAGCCATATCGCCGCCGGACGTGGCGTCGCCAATCCTCCTCGAACTGGCTCGTGGTCACCCCGAACGTCGCCCGGAGAGCGGCCTCGAAGGAACGCTCGGCTCTCCACCGCCCCAGAAACACCTCGAGGCCCCGCTCCCCGCTCTCCCCGAGGAGATAGGTCACGGCGCTGGCGGCCAGCAGATACGCCGCATCCGCGGACGCACGATCCCGTGGCCAGGCCAGGGTGAGGGAGTCCAACGGCGGCGTGCGCCCCAGGGCGACGAGGACGCGGAGTCGCCAGCCCTCGGTCGCGTCGAAGCCCCCGGAAGCCCACTGGGCGTAACCTTCGTCGAACCAGCGAGGCGGCCTCAGGCCCCCCAGCGCCTGGTGGAGCCCGAGATGGGCCCATTCGTGGCGGAGGACCCTGCGGCCCTCGGCGTCCAGGAGCCCCCGTCCTTCTCCGGTGGGCAGCACCATCAGGCCCAGCTCCGGGACGGCGACGCCCGCGCGCCACTCGGGCACCCGTCCCCCCGTGAGCGCGTCGAACGCCTCGGACGAGTGGGCGAGGTAGGCCGTCACGGAGGCGGGAAGCGAATCCGGGATACCGGGCAGGGCCGGCTGCCCTTCCAGGAGGTCCAGGACACGCGCGGCGAGAAGGGCGCCGTCCCGGGCGTGCCGTAGCCGCACCCGTGCTCCTCTCATTTCGCCGTACACGGCTCCCAGGACCGTGTCAGGGAACGCAGGGACCTGGGCACCCACGGGAGGGCTCTGGGCGACTGCCAGGGCGCCCAGGAGCCACGGGAGGACGGAGATCCCACGCCCCATGGCCTTCACTGGCCCTGGAGCATCTCCAGGTTCTCCCGGACGGCCTGGTTGCGGGGGTTGAGGTCCAGAGCGCGTCGCCAGAGGAGGAGGGCCAGATCCCGGTCCTCCTCACGGTAGGCGATGGTGCCCAGGCGCAGGAACAGGTCGTCCCCGAGGCGCGGGGAGAGCTTCACGGCCTTCTCGTACTGGACCCGCGCCCCGGCGTGATCCCCCCTGGCCCAGGCCTGGTCCCCCAGGTTCTTGTGGGCCTGGGCCGGAGGTTGGGAAAGAGCCACCGCCCGCTTGAACAGTGCCTCCGCGGCCTCGATCTCCCCGAGCCGCTCGAGCACCACTCCGGTGTTCACCAGGATGGGCCCCGAGTCCGGGTAGAAGCCGAGTCCCTCGCGACCCACGGCCACGGCGTGGTCCAGATCCGCGGCCATGGCCGCGGCCAGCACCGTGTAGGCGTAGTAGACCGGTGACGGCCTACGGACCGTGGGCGAGGTCCGATACCGCCCGAGGGCCTTCAGGGCCGTGCGGGCATCCCTGGCCTTGAGGCTCAGCATGCCTCGCAGCAGGAGGATGTCATGGTCCTCCGGCTTCGCTCGATCCGCCACGTCGAGGGCGGCGAGGGCCTCTTCGCTCCTTCCCAGGAGATCCAGCGCCACCGCCCGGTTCCGGTTCACCGCATATCCCTGGCGGCTTTCCTCGGTCATGGCGTCGAAGCGCTCGAGGGCCTCGGCGGGCCTGCCCATGCGGAGCGCCACGAGCCCGAGCATGAAGTGGGCCCGGGCCTGGTCGGGATCGGCCTCGAGCACCGCCTCGAGCTCCCGCACCGCGTCTTCCATCATGCCGGAGCGGAGGAACGCGACCCCCAGCTTCAGGCGGTCCACCTCCTCGGCGTTCTCCGCGCTCTCGGCGAAGTCGGACCGCTCTCCGGCGGGACTGATGTAGCCCCCTTGAACGAGTCCGTACAGCGCCTTCCCCGCGTCGAACTCCCCCAGCCCGCTCTGGGCCAGGATCTCGTTGACGGTGCTGACACCGTCGACGAGAGGAAGGACCACCTCTTGATGGTCGGTGAGCTCGATGTCCTCGTCCGTCTCCCTCGGATCCTTGTCCACCTGGAACACGACATCGAAGGTCGGGATCTTCTTCTCGATGAGCTGCCACTCGTCTACCCGGCGCGCCCCCTCCATGAGGAGGGATTCCGGCGCGATGTCCACCAGATAGATGGATTCCTCGTCCGAGGTCTGGTCGGGATCGAAGTGGAACGAGCCCTGACCCCAGGTGAAGAGATGGTAGACCGCCTCCTCCGTCTGCCGCTTGATGTACAGCTGCAGCTCCTCCTCGGTGACGCTTCCCTCTTCGACCAGGATCTCCCCGAGTCTTCTTCGCTTCTCGAGCGCCTGCACCTTCACGGCTTTCGCGAGCTGGTCCCGGGTGATGACCTTGTTGCGGACCAGAAGGTCGCCCAGGCGGTCCGGACGATTCAGGACCGACGCGTGGATGACGCGCCCGTGCCGGAAGTAGATGTACCCGAAGTTGGACCGGTCCGTGATGCTCAGGCATCCCGTCTTGCGTCCCATGCCGAGGAGCTGGCAGATGTCGGCCAGCCCGACGTCCTGGAGCGCCCCCTCCAGGGCCATCAGTCCAGCTCTCCCTGGATCAGGTCCTCGACCCTGGGCCAGTGGATCACCGCGTTCTCCCGTGAGGGGAACCAGGCCCCTCCGGGACGGCGCGGGGGCTCCTGGGCCGGCGGCAGCAAGCCGTCCAGCGTCCCCATCGCTCCCGTGCGACCTTCGAGGCCCCCATACGTTCCAGGCACGGCCTCGGAAATCGCCCCCTCACCTCCCTCCCGGGCGCTGACTTCCCGGGGCAGGAGATCCAGCTCGTCGTGTCCGGTGCCCGACTCGATCTCGAGAACGAGCCCACCCTCGAAGCGGGAGCGGAGACGCTCGTCGATGCGCTTGATGTCGGCGGGAATGCGGTCGGCGACGAGCAGGATACGAGCACCCCGACGCTTCAGCGCCTCGAAGAGGTGGAAGAACTCGTCTTGGGCGCGCTCCGTGCGGGACAGATCCTCGATCCCGTGAACGAGGAGGAGGTCCACCGTCCACCATCGTTCCCGCCACGCCCCCGCGACACCGTCCCCGAGGGCGCGGATGAAGTCGGACGCGAATTCGTCCACCGAGGTCACCGCCATCTGGCCACCCGCGTTGGCCGCGTGGAAGGTGCGGCCCGTCGCCCCGACCAGCACCTTTCCTCGCTCGGGTCGGTCGGACCACAGGAAGAGGGGGTTGTAGTCGGGTCGCTGCTTTCCCACCAGCTGCCGGGCGGCCCTGATCACGATGGGAGGGTAGTCGGTCAGGTCATCCAGCCGCGGCCCGTTCGCCAGCTTCGGGAACGGCCTCTGTCGCTCGCGCACGGAGACGAGCAGCGCCTCCGCCTCGTCCAGCCGGTCCGGGTCGTTCAGTACGCCTTCCTCCGCCTCGGGCCAGGGATTCCCCAGCCGATCCAGCTCGGCGTCGATGTCCCGGAGGCGTTGGACGTCGGCCCGGAACCGCTCCAGCAGCTCCTGCCAGTTCTCCACGCCGTGTCCCCGCTGCAGCTCCCGAAGCCGCTGCACGTCGAATCCCTCCCGCTCCGCGGCCTCGATCTGCTCCCGCACCGCCTTGCGCCACGGCTTCTCCTGCGCCTCCACGGTCTGGGCGACGACCCCCGAAAGGTCCTCCAGGAAGGTGCCGAACTCGTCCCTGCCGCGGGCGGTGAGGGTGGCTCCCTCCTCGCCCATGAGCTCCGCCACCACCTCCGGTGTGACCCGACGGCCCTCCAGATCCTGCTTGGCGAGGATCTTGTTGAGCGCCCCGCCCAGCTCCCGCACGTTCCTGAAGGGATACCGGCCCAGGGCCTCGGCGACTCCCGCACCCAGGTCCTGCCTTCGCTCCGAGGCCTTCTTCCTGATGATGGCGACCCGGGTCTCGTAGTCCGGCGCCCCGATGTCGACGATGAGACCGCCAGAGAATCGGGACAGTAGACGGGCATCCAGCCCGTCGATCTCGGCAGGAGCCCGATCCGACGCGAGGACGATCTGGCTGCCGCCGGTGGAGAGCTGGTCGAGGGTCCGCAGAAGCATCTCCTGGGCCTCACCCTGCCCCGCAAGGAACTGGATGTCGTCGAGGAGCAGGATGTCCAGGTCTCCATAGCGCTCCCGGAACCCGTCCCGGGTGCCCATCTCCAGCGCCGCGGTCAGGCCGTCCAGGTATCCCTCCAGGGCGAGGTACTCGACCTTCAGGGTCTCGTCCGCCCTCTGGGCCTGGTGGGCCACCGCCGTGAGGATGTGGGTCTTGCCGAGCCCCGACGCGGAGTAGAGAAACAGCGGGTTGTAGCTCGTCCCCGGTGACTCGGCGGCGCGCCGCGCGGCCGCCGTGGCGAGGCGGTTGGCCGGGCCCACCACGAAGGAGTCGAACGTGAATCTGGGATCGAGATCCGTCATGCCTGCAGCTGGTCGGAGACGTCCGTCACGGCCT
This sequence comes from Gemmatimonadota bacterium, assembly GCA_039589955.1. Classification (GTDB taxonomy): domain Bacteria; phylum Gemmatimonadota; class Gemmatimonadetes; order Longimicrobiales; family Gaopeijiaceae; genus SZUA-318. The sequence continues at coordinate 12,935 of JBDHGI010000004.1, forward strand.
TCCCGGCCCGTGGGGGAACGGAATCAGTAAGTATCGGCCTCGGGGGGCCGGAAAAAAAGCCCGTCCCGAGGGGTTTCCGTGCTCCCCCGAGCCCAGGCAACCACGCCGGCGAGGTCCTCCGGAATCCGCGCACGGAACCTCATGCGCTCCCCGGACAGAGGGTGATCGAACGCCAGCTCCGCCGCATGGAGGAACTGCCGGGGCACCCGGCGCGCCAAGTCCCGGGACCACGTCCCCTCCCCACTCCTCATTCCCCGCTCCCACCCCGAGCCGTACACCGCGTCGCCCACCACCGGATGGCCGATGTGCGCGAGGTGGACGCGGATCTGGTGGGTCCGGCCCGTCTTGAGCGCCACGTCCAGGATCTCGGCCTGGTTCCACCGCTCCCGCACCCGCACGCGCGTGACGGCGCGACGTCCGGTCTCGAGGATCGCCATCTTCTTGCGGTTCCTCGGATCCCTCCCGATGGGCGCGTCGATGGTCAGAGGAGACTCCTGGATGTGGCCCCAGGCCAGCGCGAGGTATAGGCGCTTGACCTGGCGCTCTCTGAGGGCGTCGGCGAGGCCATGGTGGGCGGCGTCGGTCTTGGCCACCACGAGGAGGCCCGAGGTGTCCCGGTCGAGCCGATGCACGATGCCTGGACGGAGGCGCCCACCTACACCCGAAAGATCGCGCACGTGGTGGAGGAGCGCGTTGACCAGCGTGCCCTGCCGGTGTCCGGGCGCGGGATGGACCACCATCCCCGCCGGCTTGTCCACCACCAGGAGCGACCCGTCCTCGTACACCACCGAAAGGGGGATGTCCTCGGCCACGATCTCCACCGGCTGGGCGGGCGGGATCTCCACGCGCACACGGCTCCCGGGCTGTACCTGCTCCGACTTGCGCGCGGCCCGGCCGTCCACCTCCACGAGCCCGTCGGCGATGAGGCGCTGGATCCGGGTACGGGACAGGTGCAGCCGATCCGAGAGGAATCGGTCGAGGCGACCGGCATCCTCCGCCCCCACCTCGAGGGTGGAGGCGGTGGAGCCCGACGCGTCGTGTCCTGCGCTCATCCGGGCCGGGGGAAGGTCATCCCGCCGCCTTGCGGAGGGCGATGCGGGCCGGAGCCCCATCGAGATCCACGTCCCGGACGTGCTCGTGCTCGTCACCCCCGTCCAGCGCCCCGATGGACACCACGACCGCCATCGTCTCGCTGGCGACGAACGCCTCGTTCGCCCGGGAGGCGCCCTGGACCGCCGCCTGTCCGCCGACGAAGAGATCGATGCGGTCGGTGATCTCGAGGCCGGCCTCCCTCCGGAGACGCTGAATGCGATTCACCAGCTCTCGGGCCAGGCCCTCGGAGCGGAGCTCGTCGTCCAGGGCGGGGTCCAGGGCGACGGTGAAGCCCCCCTCCCCCTTCACGACCATGGCTCCCGCGGCCTCCTGCACGACCTCGAGGTCGCCCTCCTGCAGGACATGCTCAGACCCGTCGACGTGGACGTGAACCGTGTCCCCGTCACGGTAGGTGGCCAGCTGCTCCTGGGTGAGGCCCCGGATGGCGTCGGCGGCCTCCTGGGTCTTCTTCCCGAAGCGGGGGCCCAGATCCCGGTAGCTGGGCCGAGGCACGAGGCGCACCAGATCGTCCGCCGAGGCCTGGAAAGCCACCTCCTTCACGTTGAGCTCGTCCCGGATGAGAGCCGACATGTCGCCGTCCAGCACCCGCCCTCCGGGTACGACCGCCTGCAGCCTGCGCAGCGGCTGCCGCACCCGGATCTTCACGTCCTCCCGTGCCGCGCGCCCCAGGGAGACCAGCGTGCGGGCCGCGGACATGTCGACCTCCAGCTCCCGGCCTCCCTCCGCCGGCCGGTCGGGATAGCGCTGCAGGTGCACGCTCTCCCCCGTGAGGGCCCGATGAAGCCAGTCGCTGGTGAACGGGAGGCAGGGGGCCGCCAACAGGCAGACGGTGCGCAGGGCGTCGTACAGGGTGCGGAAGGCCGCCCGCGCGTCGTCCTGGTCGGTGTTCCCCCAGAAACGGGGTCGACTGCGGCGGACGTACCAGTTGGACAGGTCCTCCACCACGAACTCGCCCAGCGTGCGGTAGGCCCGGGTGATCTGGTATCCGTCCAGCTCGTCCATGACCTCCCGGGTCACGGTGTCCAGACGAGCGAGGAGCCAGCGGTCGATGAGGGGGCGGGCCGACGCCTCGGGGTCCTCGTCCGAGGGGGTCCAGGCCTCGACCCCGGCGTACAGCGAGAAGAATCGATACGTGTTGAAGAGCGTGTCGAAGAGCTTCCTCGCCGACTCCTTCACCCCGTCCGGGTCGTACCGCTTGGGCACCCACGGGTTGGACGAGGTGATGAAGTACCAGCGCACCGCGTCGGCGCCGTGGGCCTCGACGGCGTCCCACGGGTCCACCGCGTTGCCCTTGGACTTCGACATCTTCTGACCCTCGGCGTCGAGAATCAGATCGTTGACCACGACGTTCCGGAATGCGGGACCCCGGCCCAGCATGGTGGAGATGGCCAGAAGCGAGTAGAACCAGCCACGGGTCTGGTCCAGCCCTTCGCAGATGAAGTCGGCGGGGAAGTGCTCCTCGAACTCTTCCTGGTTCTCGAATGGATAGTGCCACTGGGCGTAGGGCATGGCACCGGAGTCGAACCACACGTCGATGACCTCCGGGCTCCGCCGCATCGTCCCGTCACACTCGTCGCAGTCCCACACGATCTCGTCGATGAACGGGCGGTGGGGATCCAGACCCTCGGGCAGATCTCCCACGGCCTCGGACAGCTCCCCGAGGGACCCGATCCAGCGTGTATGCTCCGGATCCCTACCACACACCCACACCGGCAGGGGGGTCCCCCAGTAGCGGTCACGGGACAGCGCCCAGTCCACGTTGCCCCGTAGCCACTCGCCGAAGCGCTTCTCGCCCACCTCGGGCGGGAACCACGACACCTGGTCGTTGTTGGCGATCATCTCGTCCTTGAGGCTCGACGTGGCCGCGAACCACGAATCCCGTGCGAGATAGAGCAGGGGCGAGTCGCACCGCCAGCAGTGGGGGTAGTTGTGGACGGCCGAGCCGACGTGGAACAGCACGCCCCTCTTCCGCAGCTCCTCCACCAGGACCGGATCGGCGTCCTTGACGAACATCCCCCCTACCGTGGGGATGCCGTCCACGAAGTGCCCCGCCTCGTCCAGGGGATTGACCATGGGCAGCCCGTGCCGCTGGCCGGCCGCGTAGTCGTCGGACCCGAAGGCGGGGGCCATGTGGACGATGCCCGTGCCGTCCTCGGCGCTGACGAAGTCCTCCGCCACCACCGTCCACGCGTTCATGGGATCGGGCGGAACCGGCACCAGATCGAGGGGACGCCGGTAGCGCAGCCCGGCGAGGTCCGCCCCACGATAGTGGGCGCCGATCTCTGCGCCCTCGCCGAAGATGGATTCCACGAGAGCCTCGGCCACGATGAGGCGACGTCCGTCGTGGACGACGTCCACGTAGTTCAGACGCGGGTGGACGGCCAGGCCCACGTTGGACGGAACCGTCCAGGGCGTCGTGGTCCACACAAGAAAGGCCCTGCCCTCCGGGTCCGGCTCACCGTTCTCGCCGAGCACGGGAGCGAGGAACGTCAGGGAGGGGTCCTCCACGTCGCGGTAGCCCTGGGCGACCTCGTGGGACGACAGCGCCGTTCCGCATCGAGGGCAATAGGGCACGCTCTTGTGGCCGCGGTAGAGGAGGCCCTTCTCGGCCAGCGTCTTGAGGATCCACCACACCGACTCGATGTACTCGGTGTGGAAGGTCACATAGGGCCTCCAGTACTCCAGCCAGTATCCGATCCGCTCCGAGAGGTTCTGCCAGTCCTCCTTGTAGGTGAACACCGACTCTCGGCACACCTCGTTGAAGCGCTCGATGCCCACGGCCTCGATCTCGGGCTTCCCGCTGATCCCGAGCTTCTTCTCCGCCTCGATCTCCACCGGAAGGCCGTGGGTGTCCCACCCCGCGATGCGGGTGACGCTGCGGCCCTCCAGGGCCCGATGCCGGCACACCAGGTCCTTGATGGTGCGGCTGATGATGTGATGCAGGCCGGGCCGGCCGTTGGCCGTGGGCGGGCCCTCGTAGAAGACGAAGGGCTCACCGTCGGCGTTGGCCTCCAGCGTACGGCGGAACAGGTTCTCTTCCCGCCATCGGTGGAGGGTCTCCTGCTCCAGATCGATCAGGGTCTTGGGAAGCTCGGGATAGCTCATAGGCCCTCAGAGCTGGCCCACCACGCGAGTCAGCACACGCGTCAGGCGGGGCTCGGCGTTTCTGGCGATGCTCAGGATCCGGTCGATGTCCGCGGGCTCCAGGGCGTCCGGGTCGCAGAGGTCCGTGACGATGCTCATGCCGAGGACCCGCATGCCCATGTGCCGGGCGACGATGACCTCGGGGACCGTCGACATGCCGACGACGTCGGCGCCCAGGGCTCGGAGCATCCGGTACTCGGCGCGGGTCTCCAGGTTCGGGCCCGTGACGGCGGCGTACACGCCCCGACGCAGCACGACGCCTTCCTCGGCGGCGACGGACAGCGCGAGCTCCTGCAAGGCCTTGTCGTAGGGCTCCGACATGTCGGGGAACCGGGGGCCCCACGCTTCGTCGTTGGGACCGATGAGCGGGTTCTCCCCCATGAGGTTGATGTGGTCGCCCAGGAGGACCAGATCCCCCTCGCCCCAGGCGGGGTTCAGCCCGCCGGACGCCCCGGAGACCAGCAGGACCTGGGCGCCCAGGCGCCACAGGACCCGCACGGGGAAGACCACGTCCTGGAGGGCGTGTCCCTCGTACCGGTGCAGGCGGCCCTGCAGGGCCGCCACCGGCGTGCCGCCGATTGCGCCGAGGAGCAGCCTGCCCTCGTGGAACTCCACCGTGGGCTCGGGAAAGCCCGGGATCTCCTTGTAGGCGAGGGAGGCCTCGACCTCGATCTCCTCCACGAGGCCCCCGAGCCCGGTCCCCAGCACAATCCCGACACGGGGCTCGAAGGCCGATCGGGCGCGCACCGCCGCCAGCGCGACGGCGGCGCGCTCACCGAGCGGTTCGCCCCGGGCCACCGTGCGCTCTCTCGAGAGCCCGACTGCGCCGAAAGGGATCAGTCGCCGGAAGCATCCTTGGATCGCTCGTCACCCCCCGACGGGATGTCCGGCAGGGCGAAGAGCTCCCGATCGTCCGCGTCCCGTCCCTCGCCGGCCTCCTCCTCGCCGTCCTTCGACTCGGGAGCCAAGCGACCGATGTCGGTCGCGGCGGTGGCGAGAGCCTCGCGCATGGCTTCGAGGTCGGCGATGGCCCGATCGGTGGCGTCCCGTGCTGACCTGGCGGCCTCCACCTCCGACGCCGCCGCCCCCTCGTCGGCAACCTCGTCGGGCCCGGTCGTGTCCGCCTCATCGCTCCGCCTCCCTCCCAGATCCAGGTCGATGGGCGCGTCCTCGCTCTCCGGGACGCGGGCGACCTCCACCTCCACCACGTCCAGCTCGCGCTGCAGGAGCTGGCGGAAGCTCTTGAGGAAGCGCAGGCGACGGCGCTCCAGCTCCTCCAGGACGTCGCGGCCCTGCTCGAGGCGCTCCTCCAGGTGCCTGGCTCTGCTCTTGGCCTCGGCCTCGGACTCGATGAGGATGCGCTTGGCCGCGGCCCGGGCTTCCGAGAGCGTCAGCTCGGCCTCCCTCTCCGCGGCGGTGCGGATGTCCGCCCTGAGCTCCTGGGCGGTGACCAGGGCCTCCTGCACCGCCTTCTCCCGTCCGGTCTGGGTGTCGACCTGGGCCGCCAGATTCTCCGCCCGCTCCCGAAGCTGGAGGTTCTCTCGCACCAGCTTCTCCAACCGCTCCGCCACGATCTCGAGGAACGTGTTCACTTCGTCGGGCTCGTACCCGCGCATGGAGCGCCTGAAGTCACCTCGCTTGTTCCGTACGTCCAGCGGTGTGAGGTCGATCATCGGATTCTCTCTCCAAACAATGCGGTGCCGATACGGACCATGGTGCTTCCCTCCCGAATCGCGATCTCCAGATCGTTGGTCATGCCCATGGACAGCTCGTTTCCGATCCGGGGAGCCACGCGACGCACCGCCTCAAGGGTCTCCCTGAGTCGGCGAAACGTCAATGTGAGAAGTTCTTCGTCCTCAACGAACGGCGCCATGGTCATCAATCCACCCACCTCGATATGGGGCAGCTCCGCCAGCTGGTGGATCTCCTCCACCACGGAGGGCCCGCTGAAGCCGCTCTTCGCCGCCTCTCCCGACGTGTTCACCTGAGCGAGAGCGCGAACGCCCGTTCCCGCCTCGGCTGCCAACCGTGACAGCCTCTGTCCGAGCCTCAGGGTGTCGACGGAGTGGATCATGTGGGCCAGAGCCACCGCCTTCCCCGCTTTCCGACGTTGAAGGTGCCCGATCATGTGCCAGACGGCCACTTCGCGCCCGAGGACGGCCACCTTCTCCTCGAGCTCATCCACCCGATTCTCCCCCAGGTCGCGAAGACCCATATCGAGGGCAGCCTGTGCGGCCTCCACAGGGTGTCCCTTGGTCACCGCCACGAGCCGAACCTGCGACGGATCCCTTCCCGCCGCCATAGCGGCTTCGGCAATCCGATCCCGGACCCCGGGAAGGGATTCGACCAGTCGCTCTCGATACATCGCGCCGAAAGCTAGCTCTTCGCGGAGGAGGTTCACAGGCAACCCGTCCGTCCGGGATAAAAGAAGAGGACCCCGCCGGAGTCCGGCGGGGTCCTCGGAACGATGGACTCCCGGGCTCCGCGCTACCGGACCTGGAAGGTAATCGGGAACGAGACCCAGACCGGGACCTTCTTGTCCCGATTCAGAGCCGGTGAGAACCGATAGATGGCGGCCACCTTGAGCGCCGCGTCGTCAAGGGCCTGATGGCCCGACGACTCGTCGATCCGGTGGTCCTGGACGGTCCCGTTCTCGTCGATGAAGAAGTACACGCGAACCGTGCCGCCGATACCGGCATCCCGGAGCAGGGGCGGATACTCCCTCTCCATCGCCCGCACCACGTCGGAGCGGTTCAGGATGGACGGCGCCACGGTGAACGGCGTGAAGGTCGGCGCCGCGGAGAGGTCCGTGGCCTCCTCCTCCGGAGGCGGTGGAAGGTCCTCCACCGGGTTCTCCTCGAAGGTGGTCGGCGCGATGGTGATGTCCTCGTCGATGTTCGCTTCGGCGATGACAGGCGTGGCCGGACGCGCGATCTGCTGCGGCGGCGGCGGGATCTCGATCTCCGGCGGGAGCTCGATGGTCTCGAGGTCCTCCATCTGGAAGGACACGTCCTCGGCGGTGAGCTCGGGCCAGAAGGCGAACGTGGCGAAGTGGATCACGGTGGCCACGATCATGGAGCCCCAGAACCACGAGCTGAACGACTTCTTGAGCCGGTCGTTCGCCGTCTCCGCAATCTCGACCGATCCGGTGGCAGGTACCGCTTCGGCTGCGCTCATCGTCTTTCCCTCTGCATCCGCTGCTCCAACTGCGCCGCGAACACCACGCGGACCACACCCGCGGCCACCAGCTCCTTCTGAAGCTGATCGACGAGGATGTACGGTGTATCGCGGTCTCCCCGGATGGAGATCACCAGGGCTCGCTCAGAGTCTGCATAGAGGGGGGCTACGACCTGGGACACCTCGGTCATCTGGTACTGCTGGTCGTTGATGAAGATCGACCCGTCCTCCTGCAGCCAAATATTCAGGATGTTCTTCTTCTTCTCGTCGATCTTCTGCGCGGCCTCGGCCTCCGGCCAGTCGATGGGACGCTCGCGGTCCGTCGGAAAGACCGTCGAGACCATGAAGAAGATCAACAGCAGGAACGCGATGTCGGCCAGGGACGAAGAGGGAATCTCCTCGGACGCCTTGGACCGCTTCTGGAAGCCGGCGTTCTTCGCCATGGGTCAGTTTTCCAGGATCTGGAGGGAGATACGCTCGGCGTTGGCGCTGTGCAGGGCGTCCAGCACGTCGACCATGAACCGGTACGGGGCGTCGGGGTGGGTCTTCACCGCCGCGATCAGGTTCGGGTTCGCGACGACTTCCTGACGCCACAGCCCCTCGACCTCCTGGGCCCGCATCTGCTGCTCCTGCTGGCTCTCGCCCCGCTTCACCGTGACGAAGCCGTTGGGCTGCACGATGAGGTGGAGGATGTTCTTCTGGCTCACCTGCACGGTCTCGGCCTCTTCGGGCAGCACGATGGCGAGCCCCTTGTCCTTGGGGAACACCGTCGTGACGAGGAAGAAGATCAGGAGCAGGAAGGCGATATCGGCCATGGACGAGGTGGGAATCTCGTCGCTGACCTTCGACTTCTTCTGGTTCAGAACAGCCATGGTAGTCTGACCGTGAGGGTGTGCTAAAAAATACTGACGCAGCGTCGGAAAGGTTCCTAATCGGTGGCCCGCACGATCTCGATCTCTCCCGCCTTGTCGAGGTCCCAGGCCAGGTTGATGGCCTTCTGCGCCCCCTGCTCCATGTCGACGATGAGCTGGTCGATGCGGGTGACGAAGAAGTTGTAGGCGATGTTCACCGGCACGGCGATCACCAGCCCGGCGGCGGTGGTCAGCAGCGCCACCTTGATGCCTCCGGCCACGAGGCTCGGCTCCACGTCCCCCGCCTGCTCGATGGCGGCGAAGGCGAGGATCATGCCGGCCACGGTCCCCAGGAAGCCCATGAGGGGCGCCACGTTGGCGATGGTGGCCAGGATGACCAGGCCCCGCTCCAGGAAGCCCAGCTCGATGGCGCCGGTGGTGGCCACGGCCTTCTCGATCTCACCGTCGAGCAGTCGCTTGTTGGCGATGCGACGAAGGCCCACCAGCAGGATGGCGGCGGCGGGGCCTGGCGTGGACGAGGCGATCTCGATGGCGCCCTGGATGTCGCCCGCGAGGGTGGCTTCCTCCACGTCCCGCAGCACCTTCGTAGTCCCGTGGTGGGCCGCCCACAGCGTCCAGCCCTTGGCGATGATGACGCCCAGGGCGATGAGGGAGCAAAGGACCAGCGGATACATCATCCATCCGCCGTCCGCGAAGAGCGTAAGCAGCTGATACTGAGTGCCCACGAAAGGCCTGCTCCTGTCAGTCGTTGTTCGTACGCCGCTGGGGCGTTGCCCGGAGAAGGACTGCGGAATCTACGGGCGGCCGGACGAACGTGTCAACGCGCCGATGTCATCACAAGTTACGCCCGTTCCGAGCGCCGGTTTCAGGCCTACGCGGGCGAAGGAGCCAGCGCGACGTCCCCGTCGGGCAGGGATCCCTGGAGGACGCGTCGGAGCCGCTCCGGATCCACCCCCCGCTCCAGCCGCCCGGACTGGGCGAGGGAGATCCGCGACGTCTCCTCGCTCACCACGATCACCACCGCGTCGGTCTCCTCGCTGAGCCCGAGGGCCGCCCGGTGGCGCGTGCCCAGGGAGCGGTCCACCACCGACGACTGCGTGAGGGGGAGGATGGCGCCCGCCGCCACGATCTCGTCGCCCCGGATGAGCACCGCGCCGTCGTGGAGGGGGGAGTACGGCGTGAAGATGGTCATGAGCATCTCCGCAGAGACGCGAGCCTCCACGTGGCTGCCCGTCTCGGCGTACTCGTCCAGGCCGACGTCCTGCTGGATGGCGATGATGGCGCCCACCCGGGCCCGGGAGAGGCGCTGCACGGCCTCGACCACTTCGTCGGCCACCTTGCTGCCCTCCATCCTCTGGAAGGCCCGGATCATGCGACTCTGCCCCAGGCGGGCCAGGGCGGCCCGCAGCTCCGGCTGGAAGACGACCAGGGCGGCGATGGCGCCGTACTGGAAGAACGTCTCCAGGAGCGTACGAATGAGGATGAGATCCAGCAGCCTCGCGGCGCTGTAGCCCACCGCAAGCAGGACCAGGCCCAGCAGGATCTGCATGGCCCGGGTCCGTTGGACGATGAGGAGGAGGCGGTATAGGAGGAACGCCACGATGAGGATCTCGAGGAGATCCATCCACCGCGGCGTCAGGAACTGAAGCTCCTCCCAGATCCTGCTCAACCCCGCCTCCCGTTATGCCGAGGCTCGAGGCGTGTCACGAACCATCCGCCGCGGCGCGTCCGAGACGCATCACGACGCGATGCAGTCATCGTCCTCAGGCTCGGTGAATCCCGGCGCCGGCCCGGGGAGAGGTCCTTCTCCACCAGGAAGCCTGAGAGGCTTCGTCGCCAGGCCCTTCGGCTGCTGGCGCTGCAGGGTTTCCTCGGTGAGCGGCTCGGACGCCGGCAGGGGCGGGAGAGGATCGCCGCGCTCCAGAGCCTCGATCTGGCCGCGGTCCAGCGTCTCCCGTTCCAGGAGGGCCGCGGCGATGCGCTCGAGGAGGTCCTGGTTCTGCTCCACGACTTCCCGTGCGCGCTCGTGGGCCTCGTCGAGGATGCGCTTCACCTCCTGGTCCACCAGCCGGGCGGTGTGCTCCGACACCTGCCGGCGCTGCATCAGCTCCCGGCCGAGGAAGACCTCCTGCTCCGCATCTCCGATGGCCACGAGTCCGATGACCTCGCTCATCCCGAAGGTCGTGACCATGCGGCGCGCCATGGCCGTCGCCCGCTCGATGTCGTTGCCGGCGCCGGTCGTGACGTCGTGCTCCCCGAACACGATCTCCTCCGCCACTCGACCGCCGAAGAGCATGGCCAGCTGCCCCTCCAGCCACTCCTTCGTGTAGGAATGGCGATCCTCCTCCGGCAGGGAGGCCGTAATCCCCAGGGCCCGCCCACGGGGGACGATGGTCACCTTGTGGACGGGGTCGAGACCCGGGATCTTGACGCCCAGCACGGCGTGGCCCGCCTCGTGGAAGGCGGTGAGCTTCCGCTCCCGCTCCGTGAGGACCAGGCTCTTCCGTTCCGTGCCCAGCATCACCTTGTCCTTGGCGCGCTCGAAGTCGTCCATGGCCACCTTGTCCACTCCCCGCCGGGCGGCGAGCAGCGCCGCCTCGTTGCACACGTTGGCCAGGTCGGCGCCGCTCATGCCCGGCGTCCCTCGGGCGATGAGCGCCAGGTCCACGTCGTCGGAAAGGGGCAGCTTCTTGGCGTGCACCCGGAGGATGCCTTCGCGGCCCCTCACGTCCGGGGCGTCCACCACCACCTGCCGATCGAAGCGCCCGGGCCGGAGCAGGGCCGGGTCGAGGACATCGGGACGATTGGTGGCGGCGAGCAGGATCACTCCCTCGTTGGACTCGAAGCCGTCCATCTCCACGAGGAGCGCGTTGAGGGTCTGCTCACGCTCGTCGTGGCCGCCGCCGAGCCCCGCGCCCCGGTGACGTCCCACCGCATCGATCTCGTCCACGAAGATGATGCACGGCGCGTGGGCCTTGCCCTGCTCGAAGAGATCCCGTACCCGGCTGGCGCCGACTCCGACGAACATCTCCACGAAGTCCGAGCCCGACATCTGGAAGAAGGGCCGCCCGGCCTCGCCGGCCACGGCCTTCGCCAGGAGCGTCTTGCCCGTTCCCGGAGGACCCACGAGGAGCACGCCCTTGGGCAGACGCCCGCCCAGCCTGGAGAACCGCGCCGGATCCTTGAGGAACTCGATGATCTCCTGGAGCTCCTCCTTGGCCTCGTCGGCACCGGCCACGTCGGAGAACGTCACCTTCGGCGTATCCGGGCTGATGAGCTTGGCCTTGGAGCGGCCGAACTGGAACGCGCGGTTCCCGCCCCCCTGCATGGTGCGGAAGATCCACAGCCAGAAGGCGATGAAGAGGAGCCAGGGGAGCGCGCCGAGAAGGAACGTGCCCCAGCCAGCCTGGGGCTCCTCGGCATCGATGATCACGTCCGCCCCCTGGAGGTCCTCCACCACGCCCGCCTGGATGTCCGGCGGCAGCGTCACGGAGAAGCGGGTGAACTCGGATTGCTCCCGCATGATGGGGGCACGCAGCTCCCCTTCCAGGAGGTTCCCCTTGAAGGTCACCTTGTGGATGTTCCCCTGCTGGAGCTGGGCCTGGAACTCCGAGTAGTTGAGCTCCGCGGCGGTCCGGTCCGTCCCACGGACGAGCTGGAGGGCCACCACGAACATGAGCACCATCAGGATCCAGAACGCGGCGGTCTTCGAGAGCCGCGCCCACGGAGAGCCGTTGTCGGGTCGGATGGGATCGTTTTCAGGCATTTGCACTCGCTCGGGCCACGGGCCGGGGTCTCTTCCTAAAGGCTGGCGACATAAGGCAGATGGCGGAAGTCCTCGCTGTAATCCAATCCATACCCCACAAGGAACTCATTGGGTGCATCGAATCCCACCCATCGAGGCTCGCGCACGAGCTTCGCCACCCTCTTGTGCAGGAGCGCGCAGATCTGGAGGCTCTTCGGGTCGCGGGCTTCCAGGCGGGGGATGAGCCGGTTGAGGGTGGTCCCGCTGTCCACGATGTCCTCCACCAGGATCACGGCCCGACCCGCCAGCGAGGACTCGGGATCGTACAGGAGCCGCACGTCTCCGCTGGACGTCCTGCCGCGGCCGTAGCTGGAGGCAACGAGGAAATCCACCTGGAGCGGGAGGTCGATGGCCCGCACCAGATCGGCGAGAAAGAGGAAGGATCCCTTGAGCAGGCCCACCAGGAGGAGCCTGTCCTCGGCAGCATAGGCACTCGAGATCTCCTCACCCAGAGCGCGGATCCGGTCCTGGATCTCCCTCTCGCCGAAGACGATCCGCCCCAGTGCCTTGCCGCCCAACCGGGCATCCTCAGTCAGATTCGGCATCGGTGATCCTCACGCAAATCCAGTCCTCTCCGCCTGGCTCCGCCCGGCCGCTCCGGCGCACGCCGACCACCCAGAGCACTGCCCCGTCGGCATCCACCAGCAACGGAGTCCGCCCCCGTTCGCGGGCGCTCACTCGCGCTTCGAGCAGGAGCTTCTTCACCTTCTTGGTGCCGTACTCCAGGACCATCCTGTCTCCGGGCCGAGGCCCCCGAACCGTCAGCGGGAACCGCAGACCCGCGGCACCGAACCCACCCTCCACCGCCGCCGCATCGCCTGCCCTGGACCAGGTCACCTGGAAGGCCCTGCCACCGAGAACCGCGCGACCGCTGCCCTCGCCCGGGGCGGGAATGGTCACCGTCACGTCGGGTGGGTGCCCGGCGATCCGCTCGACACGAAGCCGGTCGAGGTCCCGGACGAGTCGGACGTCGCCGCCCAGGGGGACCCACCGTCCGCTGGCGCCGGAGCTAGTAAACTCGACGGCGAGCCGGGTTCCGACCTCGCTCGGGGTCACCTCCAGGCGGCGCGCCATCACCCGGAGCAGGCGGGCCCGGACCGCGGGGTGGAAGCCCTCCATGGCGCTCCGCTCCACGGACCAGCCGCCCCGCTCCTCCCTCAGGCCGGCCGCTTCCAGCAGCCCCGGCAGGAGGCTGTCCCAGCCCTCCTCGTTGTCCCGGGCCAGGCGGGCAAGCCTGACCAGGGCTCCGGAGGCTCCCGGGGCGACGGCCTCCTCCAGGCGGGGCAGGATCTCCTTACGGATCACGTTGCGCGGCCAGGGTTCCCGGTTGCTGGGATCCTCTCGCCAGGAGAGCCTCGCTCCGTGGGCGTAGACCCGGAGATCCTCCCGCGAAAAGCGCAGCAGGGGGCGCCACACGCGCGGTCTCCTCCGCTCGCGAATCCCCCGGAGCCCCGCCATGCCCGAGCCCCGGACCGCGCGGAACAGGACCGTCTCCGCCTGGTCGTCGGCATGGTGGGCCGTGACCACCGCCACCGCGCCTGCCTCCGAGCGCACGGTCTCCAGGAACGCGTAACGGCGGCGGCGGGCCTCCTCCTCCGACCTGCCGGGAGGGTCCAGCCGCGTGGCCCGGTGCTCCAGGGACCACGCCGCCGCCAGCCCCCGCACCCAATCGGCGTCGGCGCCGCTGTCCGGCCGCATGCGGTGGTCCACGTGGGCCGTCACCAGCCTGAGCGGGGGAAGACCGGGAGCGAACCGCAGCAGGTGGGCCAGGGTCACGGAATCCCTGCCTCCCGATAGCGCGACCACCACGGTGTCCCCCGGGCTCACCACCCCTGAAGCCAGCACATGGTCCCGAAACAGGGTAGGGAGGTCGCTCCCGCCGCCGATCATGGGACGGCTCCGCCCCCTGGACCCGGCGCGGCCGGTCGTCCCTCGGTCTCCTCCAGGATCTCGGCCAGGAGATCGGGGCGGTCCGTCTGGATCCCGTCGATCCCCCAGCTCAGGAGCCTGCGCATGTCGTCCGGATCGTCCACGGTCCAGACCTGCACCGGGAGGTTGCGTCGTTGGGCCTCCTCGATGAAGCGGGGCGTCACGATCCTCCGACCCTTCCACGTCTCGGGAACCTGCAAGACGTCGGCTCCGGGGGTGTAGGGCCCTCCACGGGGGAGCCGGTGCAGGATCCAGAATGCGAGGACGTGGTGCCGGCTCGCCCCCCACGGTCCCTGATAACCCCGGGCCGCCCGCCTGGACCGCTCGTACTCGGCCGCCACCAGCACCCGGTGCTCCGCCCCGTGCCTGCGGATGATCTCGACGAGCCCGGCGGCGGCCTCGGGCTCCTTCACCTCCACGTTGAGGCGCGCGGACGGAAGCTCCACGAGCACCTCTTCGAACCGGGGAATGCGCACACCCTCCCCCCTGAACGACGCCCTGCCCTCCGGATCGCGAAAGCGATACCCGGCGTCGAGGCGCGACAGCTCCTGGTAGGTGAGGGCGGCTACGGCGCCGGTTCCGTCGGTGGTCCGGTCCACGGTGGCGTCGTGGATCACCACCACCTCGCCGTCCCTCGTGGCTCGGACGTCCATCTCGAGCATGTCGGCTCGCCACCAGGACAGGGCCCGCCGAAACGCCTCCAGCGTGTTCTCGGGCGCCAGGCGGGCTCCTCCCCGGTGGGCCACCAGAAGCGGGGCGCCTGCCAGGTACGTCCTTCCGGGTCTGGGTGATCGCCGACTCACCTGAAGGCCCGGTCCCCCAGCCGGTCAGCCCGAGGTGACGCGGTGCGCCTCGATCTTGTCCACATCCCCCGAGTCGAGACCGTAAAACAGGTAGAGCACGAGATCCACCAGCCGGCTGGTCATGTCGAGCTCCGTCCTCGCCCGCTCCTGACCGTCCGTTCCCTCGTCCGAGAGGTTGTCTTCCAGCTCCAGAACACGCGCGGCGAGGAACCGGAGGACGTCCTCCACCACCTCGGGCCGTGGGTCGGCGGGCGCGAGGGCGTCCGGCATGACCTCCGTGAGGAGCAGCCCTCGGATGAACGCCAGGAACCCGGGAAAGGCGAGCTCCGCCAGCGGCCCGTCCTCCAGGGCCTCCTCGTCGGTGATGTGCTCCCACTCCAGCTCGTTCCAGTAGAGGTCCTCGGCCTCCTCCAACAGGAACGCCCGCATCTTGGGCCTCAGGTCGGAGGAGGGGCCGAGCCGGGGAGGGGCGAGGCCGCGGCCCAGCAGCCTCTCGAGGCGCTCGCGGCGGCCGTCCAGGAGCGTGCTTACGCGATCGGTCATGGCGCACGGGGCAACAGGAGGATGCACGTCGACGGGCAGGCAAGATACGGGGCCCACCGCGCCGGGGGAACCGCCAGGGCCTCGACCCTCCTGGCGTCGTCCGCCGATGGCACCGACTTTTCGGCCCATGAGACTCCCACGCTTCGTCCTCGCCGCCTTCCTCTCGGCACTTCCTTCTTCAGCCGCCGCCCAGGAGGTCGTGGTGCTGCGGCCCGACCGGGTCTTCGATGGAGAAGCCCTCCACGAGGGCTGGGCCGTGCTGGTGGAGGGTGAGCGGATCGCGGCCGCCGGTCCGTCCATTCCCACACCGTCGGATGGCCGGGAGATCCTCCTGCCGGGGGCCACCCTGCTCCCGGGTCTCATCGAGGGACACAGCCACCTCCTCCTCCACCCCTACGACGAGACGCCGTGGACCGACCAGGTGCTCCTCGAGTCCCTGGGGGAGCGCGTGGCCCGCGGGACGGTGCACGCCCGGGCCACCCTCATGGCGGGGGTGACCACGGTACGCGACCTGGGCAGCGAGGGAGCCGGGTACGGCGACGTGGGCCTCAAGGCCGCCGTGGACAAGGGGGTCATCCCCGGCCCCCGGATGCTCGTCGCGGGTCCCGCTCTCGTGGCGACCGGGAGCTACAACCCGAAGGGCGCACCCGAGTGGGCCCTCCCCAAGGGAGCCCAGGAGGCAGACGGCTACGACGAGCTCGTGCGCGCAACCCGGGACCAGATCGGGAGGGGCGCCGACTGGGTCAAGGTGTACGCCGACTACCGGTGGGGCCCTGCCGGCGAGGCGCGGCCCACCTACACCGTGGAGGAGCTGGGACTGGTCGTGCAGGTCGCCGAGAGCTCTGGACGCCGCGTCGTGGCCCACGCGTCTACGCCCGACGCCATGGAGCGCGCCGTGCTGGCGGGGGTGCGCACCATCGAGCACGGGGATGGCGGCACCTTCGACACCTTCCGCCTCATGGCCGAGCGGGGCGTGGCCTTCTGTCCCACGCTGGCCGCCGGGGACGCCATCCTCCAGTACGGCGGATGGCGGAAGGGAAGCGCGCCCGAGCCGGAGCGCATACGCAACAAGCGCCGCAGCTTCGAGGCGGCCCTGCAGGCCGGCGTGGACATCTGCTTCGGCGGGGACGTGGGCGTCTATCCCCACGGCGAGAACGTCCGTGAGCTGGAGCTCATGGTCGAGTACGGCATGGCCACTGCCTCGGCCCTGGTCACCGCCACCTCGGGCAACGCGGACATCCTGGAGCTCCCGGACCGCGGAAGGGTGCGGCCGGGGCTCCTGGCCGACCTGGTGGCGGTCCGGGGCGATCCCACGGTGGACATCTCCGCGCTCTGGGACGTCGTCCTCGTGATGAAGGGCGGTGACGTCGTGCGCGGGCCCGGTACCTGACCGAGGAAGTGGATCAGTCGACGCGCTTGCGCCGCTTGACCCGGGAGCCCAGCCAGTCGTAGAGCCTCGCCGGTATCACCTGGGCTGCCCAGACCAGGGACGAGAGGGGTCGGGGGAAAGCCAGCATCTTCCGACGCGCCCGGATGGCCCGGTACATGAGGTCCACCCCGTCGTCCAGATCCATGAGGAAGGGCATCCGGTGCTCGTTCCGGTCGGTCATCTCGCTCCTCACGTAGCCCGGCGTGATGACCGTGACGGCGACGCCCTCGTGCTGGAGATCGATACGCAGGCTCTCGAAGAAGTTGTGCACCGCCCCCTTGCTGGCGGAGTAGGCCCCGGTCTTCGGCAGGCCTCCGTATCCTGCCAGGCTGCCGATGGCCACGATCTGTCCCCTCCCCCGCTCCAGCATGCCCGGCAGGACCGCCTCCGTGGCGTAGACCATGCCGAGGAAGTTGACGCGCATCAAGCGCTCCACGGCCTCGGCGTCGAAGGCGGCCGCGTAGGTCAGATCGGACGTCCCGGCGTTGTTGACGAGGACGTCCACCGGCCCCAGCTCGGCCTCGGCGCCGCGGATGGCGGCCCGGACCTGCTCGGGCTCGGCCACATCGCAGGCGAAAGCCGCGACCCGGCCGCCCGCAGAGCGGATCTCCCCGGCCAGCGCCTCAAGCCGATCCAGCCGGCGGGCGGCCAGCGCGACCCCGTAGCCGTCCCGTGCGAAGCGCCTGGCGAACCCCGCCCCGAACCCCGACGAGGCTCCGGTGATGAAGGCGACACCGTTCATGGGGCGGAGAGTAGGCGGCTTCCCGGGTCGGGGTCAAACGAGGAATCGGGAGGCTGGCTTCCGGCGGACCCCGGGAGCGGTGAGAGGCGCGGAGCCAACGGCTGTCGGACGTCGAAGCGGGGCGCCGGGCATGACCCGGCACCCCGTACACTCGGGGAAATAGATCAGCCGATCATCCGCACGGCGTCGGTCCCCTCTGTCCTGGTACCACCAAATGTCTCGCCCTTCAGAGTAGCGTCTGCGGCGTCGCAGGTCAGGTCTGTGTCGCTCGAGCGGAAGTGCAAGACGAGATCCATGTCGCCGTCTTCGTCCACGTCCTCCTCGTGCCGGCGAAGCTCGCCCGTCTTCGTGTTCACATGGAGCTCGCCGGCTCCCTCGAAGCTCACTGTCGTGTGGTCGACCGCCGTGGCATCGAAGTCACCGTTTGTCAGGATCGCGACGGTGATCGTCTCGCCTTCAGCGTCGCAGTTGATGGAATTGGGGTCGCTCCCCGGCTTGATGTCGATGGCCACCTGAAGTGGGACCAGCGGTAGCCGGCAGATCGTGGAGCCCAGCGCCAGCTCCCTGTACTCCGGCGCATCAAGCATGTAGAGGGCGTTGCCCTGGAAGCTGCATCCTCCAGATACCTGGGCCGCCGCTCCCACCCTGGCGACCTCGATGGGCACGAGCCCGCTGAGATCGTTGTAGGCCAACAAGAACAGGTCCAAGCCGGTCAGGTTCCCGAGCTCGGGTGGGATCGGTCCCGTCAGGTTGTTGTTCCAGAGATTGAGACCCACCAGGCTGGTCAGGTTCCCGAGCTCGGGGGGGATCGGGCCGCTGAGGTTGTTGTTCCAGATGTTGAGCCCCGTGAGTCTGGTCAGGTTACCCAGCTCCGCCGGGAGGGCGCCACTCAGGTTGGTGTCATGGATGGTCAAGTCGACCAATTCGCTGAGATTCCCCAACTCCGGCGGGATCGGCCCATTCAGATCATCCCGGGACAGGTGGAGCCACCACAGTCCGGTCAGGTTGCCGATCGCGGCCGGGATCTGGCCGCTCACGTTGTTGTTACCTCCTGCGTGAAACGACCGAACGTGCCCACTGTGGCACCATACGCCGGCCCATTCACACGGTGGAGAGACCAGCCATCCCCAGTTGTTCGTCCAGCTCGGCCCGTTCGTCGCCTGGTAGAACGCGACCAGCGCCTCACACTCGCCCTTGGGGATCTCGGTCTGAATGGAGCAGTCGTAGCCCGACGCCGTAGCTCTCGTGCGCGTGATGCGCATCCTGCCGGCTCGCTGGGAGGTGGCCATGGAGCCGCACTCGTCCGGTCCTGCACCCAACTGGTATTCCACGTCGCCCAGGCCTGGAGTGTGCGCGTTCGTGAGCTTGAGGCCAATGCCTGGTACCGATGGGTCGTCCGGGGTCAGGCTGAGGCGAAGGGTCTTGTACCCCATCCCCCAGTCCGGAGAGACGGAGAAATCAACGCTCACGTCGAAGTCGTCCCCGATCACGAAGTGGCGCTTGGTTCTGACCTGGACCGAGCGGTGCTGCCCGTCGGGCATCGGTCCACCCGCCATGACGAAGTGCATGACGCCATCACTCTCGTACGCCTGACCCGCCCCCCAGTCCTCGAAGTACCAACGGTTGTGGAGGACGCCGTCATCGAAATCGTCGAGCAGGCCCTGCGGCGGAGGGTTGTCGCCATAGGGCGAGGTCTCACCGTAGACGTAGACGTTGTCCCACGTGGCCTGGACCGGAGCGTGGTCGGCGGAGTGGTTCCAGGCCCAAAGCTCTAGGTTCAGGTCGCGCTTCTCATAGGCATTCTGACACTCGGCGACCTTCACCCATCCGTCGTCCCAGTAGTAGGCGGTTGTCACCCAGCGGTCGGTGGAGGTCAGACTCATGCCGGGAGCCGGCTCCAGATCGGCCGCGACCGGACCGGGTTGGGTGACCGGGACGTCGCATGCCCAGAAGAGAGCAACCGTGAACGCCGCAAGGACCGTGAGCGGCGGGCGCAGACGCATAGTCCACATGGAGGCCTCCATCGCGCGGGGAACCGTCGCGGCGTCCTCAGCGACGCTCAAGAACCATCGGCAGACATGGTCTCGGCGCGCTTGTGGTCGCGCCGCTAAACCTCTGATGTCGACGACTGTGTCGGGATTCAACGCGGGCAAGAAGACGAGGAGGTGGGCAGGGGGCTTCGACCTCGCTGAACGAAGACTACCGAGAGACGGAGGGCTCCGATGTGGGGGGGCACCCCACCATTTCTGCGGTGCGATTCCTCTCCGCACCCCCCACGACGGGGTAGCCTGACCCGGCCCGACCGCCCCGATCGGACGGGGCTGGCCACCGCACCGGACCGCTCATCGTTCCTCTGGCCGTGGGCCGCGTACGTATAGAAGTGGCGCCGGGGATGTCTCACGGAGCGGGAGGGTGCAGCTTCAGATGACCCGCTACACGAAGACGGCCCCTCCCGGAGGAGGGGCCGTCTCCCGAAGCCTTGCTGGCCGCTCCTTCGCTCAGCGGCCGCGTCTGCCCTTCGTCGGAGCGCCCAGCTCCTTGAACAGGTACAGCCCGCCGTTGCGGTCGGAGCCGTAGATCCACGGCTGCCTCGGTACCTTGTACACGCCCCAGAAGCTATGAGGATTGCCGCCGTTGCTGTCCAGGAACTCCTGCGTGTTGTCGAAGAATCGCGCCACCTCGATCGGGTTGTAGGGATCCGTGACATCGAGGACGAGCATGCCTTCCGAGTACCACGAGACGTAGGCCTTGGTCGTTTTGCCCGTGGTCTCCACGATGACGTTGTGGACGGAGTACGTGCCGGCCGGGTCGCAGCTCGGATCGGCCGCGTTGGCGCTGCAAACCGTATTGAACGTCGAAGCCAGCACCGGATTGGCCGGATCGGAGTAGTCCCAGAGGCGAAGGCCGCCCCATCCGTTGGAGGGGCTGGCAATTGCGGAAACGTCCGCGCCGGCTGCGCCGATGACGAGCTCGTACTCCGAGGCAACGCCGGCGATGGCCAGGCCGGTGGAATAGTCCACCATCACGCC
Organism: Gemmatimonadota bacterium; assembly: GCA_039589955.1. GTDB lineage: Bacteria > Gemmatimonadota > Gemmatimonadetes > Longimicrobiales > Gaopeijiaceae > SZUA-318. The sequence goes on from JBDHGI010000004.1 coordinate 33,521, forward strand.
CGGAATGGCGCGCGGAGCCCCTGTACCGAAGATGGGTGCTTGGAAGGGGCTGGAAGTGAAGACGACCATCCCTGAATAGCCGGCGTTGATGACGTTGGTGGCCTTTTCGTCGAACCGGCAGAGACCCCTCTGGATCAAGGCGATTCCAGTGCCTCCGGGAACACTCCCCCCCGTGCAGGCAAGTCCCACATAGGTCGTTGCGCCGCTCATCGTGGCCCCGGGCAGGCCGGCAATCGGAGTCGTAAAACGGAATTCGAATGCCGGATACTCCGCTCCGAGATTCGGGCCGGAAGTGATGGTCAATCGACCCGGATCATAGGGCGCGAAATCCTCCTCGCTCTCCACCACCGTGGTGCCGTCCTGGCTGGGCCACACGGCGTGGCTGTTCACCTCACCGTCCTCGCTCGTGGGGTCCAGGGCCACGGACACCAGTTGCGGGTTGGTGACGTCGCTGATGTCCAGAAGCACCAGCCCGGCGTCCCAGTTGGCCAGGTAGGCCTGCATGCCGTCGGCGGAGATGGTGACGTCGTGGAGGAAGCGGTTCGACGAGGCGCCGTAGCCGTCGACGAGATAGGAATAGGCTGGAAGAATCTCGCCGCCGAAGTCCGTTGTCGTGGCAAAGTCGACCGAGGGGAACGGCAGGCTCTCGGCGCCCCAGAACCCGACCAAGGTCGGATTCGTCGGGTCCGAGATGTCGAAGATCTGGAAGTTGCCGAGCAGGGACTCGACCGTGACGGCCACGTAATCCGTGCCGTACTGGGTGAAGAGGAACAGGTTGTGAACGCCGAAGTCAGTGTAGTTGAAGTAATCACGCAAGAATCCGTTCACATCGTCGGTCTGCACGCTCGCCAGGTGCACCGGGTTGGTGGGGTCATCGACATTGTAGATCTCGAAGCCGCCGGGGCCGCCGGCGCAGGACTCGTTCGAGTGGACGAGGATGTCGCCCGAATTCATGCGGGCCACCTTGACGTCGTTCGATCGGCTGCCATCAGGGGACTCAATGACCCCCACGAAACTTGGGAACTCCGGGTCCTCCACATTCCAGACCCATACGCCCGCGTCCGGCGCACCGCCACACGGGCTATTGAAGGTGCCCGTATACGCGAAGCCCTCGTGCGCCCATACATCGGTCGTCGCGTTCGCGACCAAGCGCTCTCCACGGACGAAGGTCTCCAGGTTCTTGATGATCTTCGCCGAGGGGCCGGAACTGACGATCTCCGCCGCAGCCGCGTCGAGAGCCATGAGATCAGCCGACGGGTCGGACCGCTTGGTAAGCTCGGTCTCCGTCTGCTGTGCCCATGCCGGTGAGATCGAGGCGACGCCAAGGGTGAGAAGGAAGCCAAGCGAAACGGCGCTTGGCATGGGCGTGCTACACGAGAGGAGGCGTTTCATGGGAGGGTGCTCCTTGAACACGGGGCATCCTCTCCGCGGCCTGGGAGGAGGCTGTGGCAACGCACCGCCGCGGCGAGTCAACGGGGCAGCCACTCGCCGCGCGAGAGGCGGCACCCTAGTCCGGAGCCGCCGGATCCGCAATGTCGCACGAGCGCAACAGGGACTTGCGCCAAATCGTGCTTGAACAAGGGACGGAGCACGGGTCGCCGTCGGCTGCTGGGGTCGCATGGGGGTCACCGGTGGCCACCGGCCGGGCGAGACGATCGGCCTCGTGCGGTCCGATATCGATCCCGACGGTGGGATGCTCGACGCGAAAAGGGCCCCCCGGGAGAAAACCCGAGGGGCCTATCTCGTTGCGCTACAACGATGCCGGAGGAGGGACTCGAACCCCCGACACGCGGATTATGATTCCGCTGCTCTAACCAGCTGAGCTACTCCGGCAGGGGAGAAAAAGCTCACTGGCCGACCTGGCGGTGTCAACCGTCGTTGGGGGCCCCAGACGCTTGCGCGGCGTGGCCCATTGGGCGACGCTGAAGGTGGTCGGGGAACGTGAAGGTCGCCTTCCCGCTCTCCGTATGTAGTTCGTGCGTACCGGGTGGTCCCTCCAGCCTCGGAGAACCCATGGATCCCAGCGTCTTTCTGGTCCCCGCCGCGATCGTCGCAGGCACGGCGCTCCTCACGAGCCTGCGCATCCTCTTCGAGTACGAGCGGGGCGTCATCTTCCGCCTGGGTAAGCTCACCCGGGCCAAGGGTCCCGGGCTCATCTTCCTGGTGCCCTTCGGGGTCGAGCGGATGCGGAAGATGGACCTGCGCATCGTCGCCCTGGACATCGCCCCCCAGGACACCATCACCAAGGACAACGTGAGCGTCCGGGTCAACGCGGTGGTGTACTTCCGGGTCGCGGATCCGACCAAGGCGGTGGTGGAGATCGAGGACTACTACTTCGCCACCAGCCAGCTCGCCCAGACCACGCTCCGGTCCGTCATCGGCCAGTCCGAGCTGGACGAGCTCCTGGCTGAGCGGGAGCGCATCAACGAGGTGGTGCGCGGCATCATCGACGAGGGCAGCGACGCCTGGGGAATCGAGGTCACCGGCGTGGAGATCAAGGACATCGACCTCCCGCAGGAGATGAAGCGAGCCATGGCGAAGCAGGCCGAGGCGGAGCGGGAGCGTCGCGCCAAGATCATCGCCGCCGAGGGCGAGTATCAGGCCTCCACCAAGCTCGTGGCGGCGGCCGAGATCATCCAGCAGTTCCCCGTGGCCATGCAGCTCCGGTTCCTCCAGACCGTGGTGGAGGTGGCGGCGGAGAACAACTCCACGACCCTCTTCCCCATCCCCATCGAGCTCTTCCGCCCGTTCCTCGTACCCGGAGAGCCCGCCAGCGAGGAAGCCCGGGCGAGGGCACTCCAGTACGCCGCCGAGACCATCGTGGACGCCCTCCCGAAGGAGGGGGACCGGGCGACCATCGAGGCGGCGGCCCGGAAGATGGTCGGGGTGGCGCCGGCGGCGCCCGACAGGGAGCGCGTGCCCGCGTCACGCGACGACGACGACGACGAAGCCCGCGGCTGACTCCGGGGGGATGACCCAGGACGGAGCGGGACCGCCTGCGGACTCGGGCGCGACGCCGCCCTCTCCGGCGCGTCGGTTCACCGAGGGGGAGGTCTCCGACATCCTGCGCCGCGCAGCCGACGCGGAGGGCAGGGCCGCGCTGCCGATGCCGGCGGATACGACGCTGGACGACCTCCTCGCGGCTGCGCGGGGGGCGGGGCTCGACCCCGACGTCGTGCGACGCTCCTCGGCGATCGAGCCCTCCAGGGGTCGAGGCCCGGCGGCGCTGATCCTCGGCGCTCCCGACCGCCGGGAGATCCGCGCCGTCCTCCCGGGGGCGCGTCTCCCGGAGGACCGCCAGGCGCTCGTGGAGGCCGTGGAGAGAAGCCTCGGACGGCGAGGCGAGGTGGTGGAGAGCGGACCCGAGGACTTCGGCTGGCGCGAGGATCACACCGCTGGGCGCACCCGGGTGGGGATCACCCCTGGAAAGGACGGAACGGAGGTCCGGGTCTCCGCGGACCGGGCGGGGCACTACCTGGGGGCGTGGTTCCTCGGGCTGCTGGGGTGGGCCCTCCTGTCGGGGCTGACGCCGGTGGGCTCCCTCGCGCTCCTCCCCAAGATCATCTCTTTCGTCGTGGCCCCGATCCTCCTGGCCCGACCCTGGTGGAGCCGCCGGGACCGGCGCCTGCGGCGACGACTGGAGCAGCTGGCCCTCGACCTGGCGGGGATCCTGGAAGAGGGGGGACGCGCCCTCCCACCCGGCTGACCGGGTGGCCACGCCCGGCCGCGGGGGCCTCCCTCAGGGTCCTCCGCCCGTGCTGTCCCGGCCGGGGTCGGGCCCCACGAAGCGATAGAGCCGCTCACCGTCCAGGATCATGCCGTACCTCTCCCGGGCGATTCTCTCCAGCGTGGCGGGGTCGGTCTCCAGGGAGTCGGCCCAGGCCCTCAAGGAGTCGACCTGGCGGCGGAGATCCGCGAGCTCCGCCGCCTGCAGCTCCGCTTCGGCCCGCGCCCGGCGCAGCTCGAGGTACGAGTACTCGCCGCCGAAGACCGCGTAGTACGCCGCCAGCAGGAAGAGCGCCGGGAGGAGGAGCCGCCTCAGCCGCTGCATGGGACCTAGCCCCAGAGGCCCCGGCCCGGGTAGCGGGCGCGCTGTCCCAGCTCCTGGTCGATGCGAAGGAGCTGATTGTACTTGGCCACCCGGTCGGTGCGGCTGGCGCTGCCCGTCTTGATCTGCCCCGCGGCGGTCGCGACGGCCAGATCCGCGATGAAGGTGTCCTCCGTCTCGCCCGACCGATGGGAGATGACGTTGCGGAAGCCGGCCCCCGTGGCCAGGCGCATGGCTTCCAGGGTCTCCGTCAGCGTGCCGATCTGATTCACCTTGATGAGGATGGCATTGGCGGAGCCGTCCCGGATCCCCTGCTCCAACCGCTCCGCATTCGTGACGAAGAGATCGTCCCCCACGATCTGGATCCGATCACCCAAAGCGGAGGTCAGGGCCTTCCATCCGTGCCAGTCGTTCTCGTCCAGCCCATCCTCGATGGACGCGATGGGGTAGCGCTCGGCCAGGTCCGTCCAGAACTCGACCATCCCCGCCGCGTCGCGACGCTCGCCTCCGGACCACCGGAAGACGTACTCCCCTTCGTCGAACAGCTCCGTAGCCGCTGCGTCGAGGGCGAGCACCATGTCCTCCCCGGCTCTGTATCCGGCGGACTCGACGGCCTTCAGCACGAGCTCGATGGCCTCCTCGTTGCTCGCCAGATCCGGCGCGAATCCCCCCTCGTCGCCCACGGCGGTGTTCTTGCCCTGGCCCGTCAGGACCTGCTTCAGGTGATGGAAGACCTCCACACCCATGCGCAGGCCCTCGGAGAAGCTCTCCGCCCCCACGGGCATCACCATGAACTCCTGGATGTCCACGTTGTTGGGTGCGTGGGCGCCTCCGTTCAGGATGTTCATCATGGGCACCGGCAGGAGGTCCGCCTCACCCTCGTCGGCGAGGTACCTCCACAGCGGAAGCCGACTCTCCGTCGCCGCGGCGCGAGCCACCGCCATGGAGACCGCCAGGATGGCGTTGGCGCCCAGATTGCGCTTGTTCGGGCTGCCGTCCAGCTCGATCATCGTCCGATCGATGTCCAGCTGCTCCTTCGCCTCGAAGCCGTGGATGGCCTTCGCGATGGCCCCGCCCACGTTCTCCACGGCTCTGCGCACTCCCTTCCCCAGGTACCGGCCCCGGTCCCCGTCGCGAAGCTCGACCGCCTCGTGAGCTCCCGTGGACGCCCCAGACGGCACGATGGCCCGCCCTCGGACCCCCGTCTCGAGGATCACCTCGGCCTCCACCGTGGGGTTTCCCCGGGAGTCCAGAACCTCTCTGCCTCGAACGTTGACGATGGCCGACACGGCGCCTCCTAGTCTGTCTTCTGGTTGATCATGGATCGCTGCGGAGGAGGAGCTGGACCGAGTCCCGAGCCCTGGCGGTCAGCTCGTTGCGCTCCTCCATCTCGTAGCCCTTCACCGGTATCGGCTCCCCGAAGTACACGTGGATGGTCCTTCCGGTACGGATCCGCCAGGAGCCCTTGCGCATGATGGCCCGGGTGCCGGTGATGGCCGCCGGCACCACGTCCACACCCGTCTGGATGGCCAGGACGAACGCACCCTTCTTGAACGAGCGCAACTCCCCCGTGATCGAGCGCGTGCCCTCGGGGAACAGGATCACCGTCGGACGTTCCTCCACGAGGCGCTGACGGGCGACGGCCAGCGACTCGATGGCCCGAGCCCGGTCCTGTCGGTCGATGGAGATGTGCCCACAGGCCTGCCACGCCGGCCCGAACACGGGAATCCCCTCCAGCTCCTTCTTGGCCACGAAGCGGAAGGGCCCCGGGACGTGGCCGGCGAGGGCGAGGACGTCGAACCAGGACACGTGATTCGCAACCAGCACCTGGGGACGGTCGGGATCGATGACTTCGGCGTCGTGGAGCACGACCCGGGCACCCACCGAGCGGAGGAGGGACCGTGCCCAGCGCCGGGCGAGGGTCTCGCACAGGCAGTGGAGCCTTGGACTCCTACGTCGGGCGGCCCAGAGGACGCGGCCGCCCCACCAGAGCGTGGCCGGCACGGCCACCAGCATGAGTCGAAGGAGGCCGATCATCCTCCGTGACTCCCGAAGTGGTCGAACCCTCCCCGGTCGGCCTCACGCACCTCACCGTCCGGCGTCCGGAGGTCCACGCCGCTCCCTTCCTCCATCCGTCCTACCCGGGTCACGCGCACGCCGGCCGCCGCGGTCCACGCCACCGGATCGAGGGAGCCGGCGGCGGCCGTGAAGCAGAGCTCGTAGTCCTCCCCCCCGTGGAGCGCCATCTCGAGGGCGACCCCGTGGCCCAAGCGCTCGACCACAGCCTCCGACACGGGAATCCGGTCCACCTCGACGACGGCTCTGACGCCACCGGCGGCGGCCAGATGTCCGACGTCGCCGACGAGTCCGTCGGAGAGATCGATCATCCCACGGGGCACGCCGTTCGCGGCGAGGTCGAGGGCCTCTGGGATGCGGGGGCTCGGACGGACGTACGCGTCCCGTAGGCCGGCCGGCGGCTCCTCTCCGCCCTCCCAGATCGTCACGGCGGCGGCGCTGGCCCCCAGGGTGCCCGTCACCCAGATCTGGTCTCCGGCTCGGCTTCCTGCCCGGGAACAGGGTGACTCCGATCGCCCCACCACGACGACGTCCAGGACCAGGGGTCCCGGAGAGCGCGACAGATCTCCGCCCACGAGCGACGCCCCCCGGGCTTCGGTGGCCCCCCGCACCCCGGTCATCACGGCGTCGACGTCCACCCGGCCACCCCGGGGAACGGCCACGGAGGCCAGCACCGCCACGGGTCGGGCGGCCATGGCCGCCAGATCCGAGAGAGCCGCCAGGACGGCGCGTCCACCGATCTCCTCATCGGAGATCCAGGTCCTTCGGAAGTGCACATCCTCCACCGTCAGGTCGGTGCTCACCACCCACCCCCCCTCGAGCACCGACGCGTCGTCACCGGCGCCCATGGCGACGGCCGCGTGCAGAGGGCCGCTGGAAGAGAGGAAGCGCCTGATGGCGTCGAACTCGCCGCCCGCTCCCAGGGGCACGGTCCGGGGAAGCATGTCGCTCACCGGCTCACCGTGCGGGATCGTGGTCGAAGATCACCGGGGCGATGTGCAGATCCGACTCTCCGTCGCCCCGCTCCTCGAGGGCCTCTGGCAGCCAACGGACCACGTCGGGGGGCGTGAGGGCCCGTCCCCGCCCCGCCAGGACGGCGGCCCGCCCGGTGAGGTACAGCCCCACGGCCCCGGCCTCCCTCGGGGGGAGCCCCTGGGCGAGGAGCCCGCTGCACACTCCCGTGAGGACGTCGCCCATCCCCGCGACGGCGAGGTCCGAGGAGCCGAGGGCGTCCACCAGGATCCGCTGGCCCGGCGACGCCACCACCGATGGCGCTCCCTTGAGGAGGACGCTGCAGCCGTGCTCCTCCGCCACCGCGGTGGCGGATCCTGGGCGGTCGGCGGCGACGTCCGCCGCGGCCCTCCCCGTAAGGCGGCTCATCTCGCCGGGATGGGGCGTCACCAGGACGGGGCGCTGGCCCGAGACGGCCGCCAGGCCTCCCGCCTGGCCCTCGGCCAGGAGGTTGAGCGCATCGGCGTCGGCAACCAGCGGAGCGGGGGGCGAGGCGAGGGCACGCTCCAGAAGCTCCCGGCCCCACGCCCCCGTCCCCAGGCCCGGCCCCACGGCCACGGCGGACGCGTCCGTCAGTGCGGCCGCAAGGGCCGGCGGATCGTCCGCGTCCACGAAGATCGCCTCGGGAACCGCGGTCTGGACGATCTCCCGGTTGGCCGGTGACGAGGCCACCTGCACGAGCCCGGCGCCCGCCCGGAACGCGGCGCGGGCGGCCATGACGGCGGCACCGGCCATCCCTGGCGCGCCTGCCACCACGACCACGCGACCCACGGCGTTCTTGTGGGTGTCGGTCCCCCTCCGGGGCAGCAGCGCCTGGGCCCGGGCCGGCGTGATCACCTCCGCGGAGGCGGTGACTTCGCTCTGCGGGGGGAACCCGATCTCCACCGCCACCAGCCGCCCCGTCAGCCCTCGACCGGGGTGGAGGAGCGTCCCGAGCTTCGGCGCGCCGAAGGCCACCGTCACGTCGGCTCGGACCGCCTCCCCCGGCGTGGCCCCTGTATCCCCGTCGACACCCGAGGGGATGTCGATGGCCAGCACGGGAGCCGACGCGGCGTTCAGGGCACGGATGGCCCTGGCCTGCCGCTCTCGCGGAGCGCCCCTGACCCCGGTGCCGAGGATCCCGTCCACCACGACCACTCCCGACTCGAGTAGCGTGCCCCACGCCCTCTCGTCTCCCTCGAGATGGGTGTCCCGGATCAAAGGTATGTCCCAGCCGTGGAGGAGGTCATCGCCGTCCGAGCGGTCGGCGACCAGGACTCCCCGCACCGGCCAACCCCAGGCGGCGAGGGAGCGAAGCAGCACGAGGGCGTCGCCGCCGTTGTTGCCGGCGCCCACCAGCCCGACGACGGGCCCCACGTGGAAGAGCCGTGCGACGACTTGAGCCGCGGCCCGGCCCGCGTTCTCCATGAGCACGGGCTGGGGGACCCCGACGGTCTCGATGGCGTGCCGGTCGAAGGCGGCCGACTCGGTGCCCGTCGGCGCCAGAACGGCTCCCCGGGCGAAGGGCCTGAGCGGCGGCCGCCATCCCCTCAAGGGACCCTCCCGGGGGAGGGTCGGGGACACGCACGCCCGTGGCCGGGGCCCAGTCCGCGCCGGCCGGGTCGGACCATCCTTGTCGAGGGAATCTCGTCGGGAGCGGCAGCCCCCGACTGGGAGGGGACTACTTGTAGCTCTGGCCGATGGACCGGCCGAAAGTCACCTCGCCGTTGTCGATCCGGATGTTGAAGCCGCACTCCGGGTTGGAGCAGACCCATGCCTTGTACCGGATCGGGGCCCCGTCTCTGCCGTAGTCCGAGAGCGGTAGCAGGAGTCCGATCTCGCACTTCAAGCATCGCGGGAATCCGCGGTCTTCCGCCATGTTCATCCCCTCCCATGGGTCTGGCGACGATCCACGTCGCAGGTGCGCCCGACATCGTCGGACGGGTTCGGTTGCCCGGGCCGCCCGTAGGCGGAACCCATCTCAGGTTCGAGCTTCCCAGGGATAGTTCAGCTCGAACGCTTCCTCGAAATCGAAAACGTCGGTGAAGTCCTCGGGCCTGTCCCCTTCCTGCTTGATGAGGATGCCCTGCTCCACCAGTGCGAAGACCACGCATCCCACGTCCTCGGTGGCGTGGATCCCCCAGTGCCCCAGGACCGTTCGGGCCATGGGCCCATAGCGCTCCAGGGCGAGCTTCCGCAGCGCCTCGGTCAGCTCCCGACCCGAGATGTGCCTCGGCTGATCCAGGCTCTGGATGACGGAATGTAGCGCCGCCAGCACGAAGAAGTACGCCTTCGGGTGAAAGCGCGGGTTCTTCTCCTGGAGCTGGTCCAGGATCTCTTCGGCGAACTGGAGGTCGGTCATAGGGTCAAATGTGGTGGGCCGCTACGCTGTTCGCCAGCCTTGACGGGCCGTGCAGCCCGCAGTAACGGTCTCGTCTGCAGGTGCTGCCACCCGCGGCTACTCCTCGACGGCCAGCTCCCGGTAGAGAGGAAACGCCCGGCACATCTCCCTCACTTCCTCCCGGACGGCTCGAAGGACGTCGGAATCGTTCGGGCTCCGCACCACCTGCGACATCCACCGGGCGATGCGGTGCATCTCCTCCACACCCATGCCACGGCTCGTGAGCGCCGGAGTGCCGATGCGCAGACCCGACGTGACGAACGGCGAGCGCGTCTCGCCGGGCACCGTGTTCTTGTTGACGGTGATCCCCGCCGCCTCCAGAGCGGCCTCGGCGTCCTTCCCGGACAGATCCTCGTGGCTGGGTCGGAGATCGACGAGCATCAGGTGATTGTCGGTGCCGCCGCTGACCAGATGGAATCCCTGGTCCGAGAGCCCCTCGCCGAGTGCCCGGGCGTTGGCGACAACCTGCCCGGAGTACTCAACGAACTCCGGCTTCGACGCTTCCAGGAGGGCCACCGCCTTGGCGGCGATGATGTGCATCAGCGGCCCACCCTGCATGAACGGGAAGACCGCCTTGTCGATGCCCTTGGCATGCTCCTCCCGGCAAAGGATCAGACCCCCTCGGGGCCCACGGAGCGTCTTGTGGGTGGTGGTGGTGACGACGTCGGCGTGGGGAACCGGCGACGGGTGATGGCCCGTGGCGACGAGCCCGGCGATGTGGGCCATGTCCACGAGCAGGACCGCGCCCACCTCCCTCGCGATGTCGCCGAAGGCCCCGAAGTCGATGATCCTCGGATAGGCGCTGGCCCCGGCCACGATCATCTTCGGGCGCTCGGCTCTGGCCTGCGCCCGTAACGCGTCGTAGTCGATGAGGCCGTCCTCGTCGCCCACCCCGTAGCTGACCACCTCGAACAGACGTCCGCTGAAGTTGACCGGCGAGCCGTGGGTCAGGTGACCACCGTGGCTGAGGTTCATGCCCAGGATCTTGTCGCCGGGCTCGAGGAACGTGAAGTAGGCGGCCATGTTGGCCTGGGCGCCGGCATGGGGCTGTGCGTTGGCGTGCTCCGCGCCGAACAGCCTCTTGGCCCGCTCCCGGGCCAAGTCCTCCGCCACGTCCACGAACTCGCATCCACCGTAGTACCGCTTGGACGGCAATCCCTCGGCGTACTTGTTGGTCATGACGGTCCCCATGGCCTCGAGCACGGCCCGGGAAACGAAGTTCTCGGACGCGATGAGCTCGAGCCCGTCGGACTGTCGCCGGGCCTCGGACACGACGCTCCGGTAGACCTCCGGATCGGTCTCCCTCAGGTGATCCATCATGGTCCGCTCGCCTTAGAGGTACGTCCTCTGGAGCTGCCGGGCCTCCAGAATGCGGCTCTCGACCACCCGGTCCGCGGCCACGTTGGTGGACACCTGGTCCCTCTCCGCCCGGTCGAAGATGCGCAGCAACGTGTTGTAGATATCCCCCGCCTTCCGCTTGCTCCGGTCCTCCGACCATTCGTTCAACTCGCCGTACACGTTGATGAGCCCACCGGCGTTGATGACGTAGTCCGGCGCGTAGAGGATCCCGCGCTCGTGCAACGCTACGCCGTGGTGCGATCGGGCGAGCTGGTTGTTGGCCGCCCCGCCCACGATCTGGAACTTGAACCGGTCGATGGTGCTGTCGTTGACTACGGCTCCCAGGGCGCAGGGAGCGAAGATCTCGGCATCCACGTCGTAGATGGCCTCGGGCTCCACCGCCGTGGCGCCGAACTCCTCCACCACCCTCTGGACCCGCTCACCGTCGATGTCGGTGACGGTGAGCTGCGCCCCCTCCGCGGCGAGATCCTCGCACAGGAAGTAGCCGACGTGCCCGACGCCCTGGACCGCCACGTGCTTCCCGGCGAGGGAGTCGTCGCCGTAGCGGTGCGCGGCACAGGCCTTCAGCCCCCGGTAGACGCCGTAGGCGGTGACGGGCGACGGGTCACCCGAGCGGCCGATCATCCCCACGACGTGCTCCGTCTCGGCGTGGACGAACTCCATGTCGTCCGGAGAGGTGCCCACGTCCTCGGCCGTGATGTAGCGACCCTTCAGCGACTCCACTGCCCGCCCGTGGGCGCGGAAGATCATCTCCCGGTCCTTCGTCCGGTTGTCTCCGATGATGACCGACTTGCCGCCTCCGAGGTTGAGTCCGGTGATGGCCGCCTTGTAGGTCATGCCTCGAGACAGCCGGAGCGCGTCGATCACGGCCGCGGTATCGCTCTCGTATTCCCAGAAGCGGGTGCCGCCCAGGGCCGGACCCATGGTCGTGTCGTGGATGGCGATGATCCCCCGGTACCCCAGGTCCGGCTCGTTCCAGAACACAAGCTGCTCGTGCTTCCGCTCGGACATCAGCTCGAAGATCTCCATGTCGTTCACGCTCCGCGCCTTTCGTAGGAATTCATCTTGATTCCGGGTCGCCGGGCGTTCCGGCTGTCCTCCACTCGTCTTCCCGGGCCGCCCTGAAGACCTCCCGGGCGATTATGTGTCGCATGATCTCGCTGGTTCCCTCATAGATCTCGGTTCCCTTCGCGTCCCGGAGGAGCTTCTCCACCGGGTACTCCCTCATGTAGCCGTATCCTCCGAAGATCTGGACGGCCTCGTCGGCCACCCAGGTCGCCGCCTCGCTGGCGGTGAGCTTCGCCGCCGCCGCCTGCACCCTCGCGCCCTCGGCACCGAGGAGGGAGCCCTTCCCCTTCAGGATGTCATCCATGACGCCCCCTGCATGGTGCGTCATGGCGCGGGCCGCAGCAATGCGCCGATGCATCTCCGCCACCTTCGCCCGGGTGGCCCCGAACTCGGCCAGCGCCCGCCCGAACTGGCGACGGTCGAGGGCGTACCCGACGGCATGCTCCATGGCCGCCCGGGCCACGCCGAGCGCCTGGGCGGCAACGCCGACCCGTCCGAGGTCCAGGGCCTCCATGGCGTAGGCGAAGCCGGCCCCGGGGTCCCCCAGGACACCCTCCGGCCCCGGGTCCACGCCGTCGAGATGCACCGTGGCGGTCTCGGAGGCACGGAGCCCCAGGGTCCGCTCCAGCGCCCCGACACGGTAGCCCGGAGTCCCCGGCTCCACCAGGAACGCACCCAGGGCGTCCGATCCGGTGCGCCCGAAGACCACCACGACACCCGCCCTGGCTCCGTTGGTGACCCATCGCTTGGTGCCGGAGAGGCGCCATCCGTCTCCGGTCATCTCGGCCCCGCACTCCACGGCCGCGGCGTCGCTGCCCGCCGACGGCTCCGAGAGCGCGAAGGCCCCCAGGGCCTCACCCGCCGCCAGGCGACCCAGCCACCGAGCCTGCTGGCCCGTCGACCCGTGGCGCAGGATGGTCGAGCACACCACACTGTGGATGGCCACCGACAGCGCTACCGCCGCATCGCCCCTGGCGAGCTCCTCCACCACCAGGAGATAGGTGGGCACATCGAAGCCGAGCCCCCCTTGATCTTCCGGCACCAGCATGCCGAGGAAGCCGAGCTCTCCGAGCTTGGAGAACACCTCCTGGTCCAAATGGCGGGCCTCGTCCCAGGCCGCCGACCGCGGGCGGATCTCCCCCTCGGCGAACTCCCTCGCGAGAGCCTGGATCTCGAGCTGCTCGGGGGTGGGTCTCATCGTGCTGTCAGGCGCCGTAGTCGTAGAACCCACGGCCACTCTTGCGACCGAGCCAACCCGCCGCCACGTACTTCCGCAACAGGGGCGAAGGACGGTAGCGGTCGTCTCCGAGCTCCCGGTGCAGCACCTCCAGGATGCTCAGGCACGTGTCCAGCCCGATGAGGTCGGCGAGGGCCAGTGGACCCATCGGATGGTTCATGCCGAGCTTCATGACGGTGTCGATGGCCTCCGCCTCGGCCACGCCCTCCATGAGGGCCGTCACGGCCTCATTGATCATGGGGAGCAGCACACGGTTCGAGACGAAGCCCGGGAAGTCGTTCACCTCCACCGGCGTCTTCTCCAGCTCCGTCGCCAGCCCCACCACGGCGGCCGTGGTCTCGTCGCTGGTGGCCAGCCCCCGAATCACCTCCACCAGCTTCATCACCGGGACCGGATTCATGAAGTGCATCCCGATGACGCTCTCGGGGCGGCCCGTGAACGAGGCGATCTGCGTGATCGAGATGGAGGAGGTGTTGCTGGCCAGGATGGCCCCGTCGGGAGCCGCCTCGTCGAGGAGGGTGAAGATCGTCTTCTTCAGCTCGAGCTTCTCGGGCACCGCCTCCACGACCAGGTCGGCGTCCGACGCCGCCGTGGCGAGGTCCTGTGCGGGCTCGATCCGACCGAGCACCGCGGCCTTTCCATCCTCGTCGATGAGGCCCTTCTTCATCTGGCGATCGAGGTTCTTCTCGATGGTCGCCATCGCCTGGTCCAGAACGTCGGGCGCGACGTCCACCAGCCGCACGGATCTGCCGTGCTGGGCGGCCACGTGCGCGATCCCGTTCCCCATGGTGCCCCCGCCGACCACCGTGATCCGATCGATGCTCATGGCGAACGATCCTGTAGGTTGTCCGACGGCCCCCGGGCCGTCGGTTCGTCAACGTCCGCAGCGCGCCGGAAGGCCAGCGGCCTCCTGGCCAGCGCTGCCTCTTCGGGACGCGGCCAACGTCCCCACCAACACGCGGCGGCTGCTGCGAGGAACCCCAGCGTGGCCAGCACGCTGCCCTCTGGGCCGAACGGTCCACCGCCAAGCCAGGACGGGCCCCGGGTGACCGCGGCCACCAGAGGCGCATCCACGATCTCGAGGCCGCTCACCGGAAGGTCGGCGAGGAAGCCCGTCCCCCAATTCCAGCCCAGGTGAGCCCCCGACGCCCACCAGAGGCTTCCGGTCCGAAGGTAGATCACCCCGAGGAACACCCCCGCTGCGGCCACGTTCGCCGTGGCGAGCGGCGTCACCCCCGGGTTGAGCAGATGGCCCGCTCCGAACAGGGCCGACGTGGTCGCCACGGCCCACCCGGGCCCCCAGGCCTCGGACAGAGCCTGGAGCGGATAGCCACGAAGGAGCGCTTCCTCGCCCGCAGCCGGAAGGGCCAGGACCGCCGCGAAGGCAGCTCCCTCGACGATCCAGGTCCACGCGGTCCCCTCGTCGCCACTCCATTGAATCGCTCCGGACACCGTCATGGCCGCGACCACGAGCGCCGCCAGCGAGACACCCAGGGCCGTCCCCATCGCCGCTTCCCGGGGGACCGAAGGTGCGAGGTGGAACCCCAGCCCTCCGGGGCGCCGTCCCTCCATCGCCAGCAGCCCGGTGCCGGCAGCCACTCCGGCCACCAGGATCACGAGCCCATCCCAGGCGACCCCCTGGGGGAGGACCCCACCGAGCAGGCCACCCACGAGGACGACCAGGACCGCGAAGAGCAGGAGCCTCCACCCCAGGCGGATCCTCCCCGATCGCCCGCGGAAGAGCCAACGCGCCGCGCTCAACCGGAAAAAAGGCCCCGGACTACTCGTCCGGGGCCTCTCGACCGTGGAGACCGGATCGGCAGGAGAGCCACCAGCAACCCGGAAGCGCTCCCCTCCAGGGGGGAGGCCACACCGAGTGCGAGCGCCGTCTCCAGGTACCGACCGGTCATGACAAACAGCTCGGACACCTCCCGCACGGGAAGGTCCCCTGCGAACCGCGCGCGCGTCCCCGAGGGCGCCGACACGAGAGCGCCTCTCCTACCCGCGCTCGACGGACAGCGCCACGGCGTTTCCGCCTCCCAGGCACAGCGTGGCGAGGCCGCGCGCCACATCCCTCTGCTCCATCGCGTTCAGGAGCGTGACGAGGATGCGGGCTCCGGAAGCCCCGATGGGGTGGCCCAGGGCCACGGCCCCACCGTTCACATTCACCAGATCCTCGTCCATCTCCAGGGCCCGCATGTCGGCGATGGCCTGGACGGCGAACGCCTCGTTCACCTCGAAGAGCCCATAGTCCGTGACCGCGGTGCCCTCCTTGGCCATGAGCTTGGTCACCGCGTCGATGGGCGCGAAGAACAGGTCGCGGGGCTCGGTCGCGCCTACGGCGTAGGACGTGATCACCGCGTCGATGGCCAGGCCGTTGGCCTCGGCGTACTCCTGGGAGGCCACCACCAGGGCCGCCGCCCCGTCGTTGAGCCCCGGCGCATTCCCCGCCGTCACCACGTGCTGCGTCAGCCCCTCCGGGGCATCCCGCACGAACGCGGGCCGGAGCCTGGCCAGGGCCTCCATGGACGTATCGGCCCGGGGGCCCTCGTCCATCTCCACCACCGTGACACCCTTGCGTCCCTGGATCTCGACGGGGACGATCTCGTTCTGGAAACGCCCCTCCCCCATGGCCGCCACGGCCTTCTGGTGGGACCGGTAGGCGAAGGCGTCGGCATCCTCGCGGCTCACCGCGGCCTTGTCCGCCGTGTACTCGGCGTGCCCACCCATGTGGCAGTCGCCGAAGGAGCACCAGAGTCCGTCGTAGATGAGGCCGTCCTGGAGCGTCTGGTCTCCGAACTTGACTCCACCGCGCATCCCCCGGATGAAGTAGGGGACCTGGGACATGGACTCCATTCCGCCGGCCACGACCAGGCGGGCGTCACCCGCCCGGATGGACTGGGCAGCCAACATGACCGCCTTGAGGCCGGACCCACAGACCTTGTTGATGGTCATCGCGGGAACCGTCGCAGGCACCCCTCCCCGAACGGCCGCCTGCCGCGCCGGGGCCTGGCCTCCGCCGGCGGACACGACGTTGCCCATGATGACCTCGTCCACCTCTCCCACGTCGATTCCGGAGCGATCCACCGCCGCGCGGACCGCGATGGCCCCGAGGTCGGTGGCGGAGAGGGGGCTGAGCCCTCCGAGAAAGCGTCCGATCGGAGTACGCGCGCTCCCCTTGAGGAGAACCGCAGTCCTTGATTTATCGGTCATGGCGTGAACTCGGGATGTCTTGCGGGAAGGGTTGCCGCAGGCGGCAGGATCCGCCGGGCAGACCTAATGAAGATAGGAAAAAAGCGGGTGCAGGTCACGCTCGAACCGGGGTGTCCGGGAACCCGGATC
>JBDHGI010000005.1:0-56507 GCA_039589955.1 Gemmatimonadota bacterium
AGCCAGATGGGGACCTCCGTTGGCATCGTCACGGGGTTGGCTCTGGCATTCCAGTCCCGGCAGGAGGACCGCGTGGCCATGACGTGGGTGGGTGACGGTGCCACGAGAACCGGGGCGTTCCACGAAGGTCTCACCCTGGCAGCGGCGTCCAGTGTTCCGGCCGTTCTCGTTATCCAGAACAACCAGGTCGCCCTGGGCACACGGGTGGATCAGCACAGCGCCGGAGATCCGCTGGATCTCCCGTCCGCCTACGGCATCCCCGCGTGGCCCTGCGACGGGAACAACCTGCTGGACGTGTACTCCGCGACCCGTCTCGCCGTGGCCCGATGCAGGAGCGGAGGAGGGCCAGCGGCAGTCGTGGCGGAGACATTCCGCATGGGGGGACACGCCACCCACGACGAAGACGAGGCACGCAGGACCTTCCCGGCCGAGCTGTTCCGAGCTTGGGGCAAGCGTGACCCCGTTGGCCTGTACGAGGCCTATCTCCTGGGACGCGGAATCTCGGCCGAGACCCTGGCCAGAGCCGAGGTGGACGTGACCAGGGAGATGGACCGAGCAGCCGACCAGGCTCTGGCTTCCAGGCACAGGGTACCGCCGCCAGAGGCCGCCCTGTACCATGGCTTTTCAGAGGGGGGGGTGTTGGCCGGTCTGCACCGGCGCCCTGTCTGAGCCGTTACCCGGACCCGCTCGAGGGCCGTCGCCGCTGGGCTCGGTGGCGCGCCCCTGGACCTTTCCCTAGGTTACCGTCGGGCACAGCGATTTCGAGCAAGGCAAGGCCGGGGTCCTTGATCCAGGTCGAAGCAGTCATATATTTCAAACTCGAAACAAGAATGATTCCGGATTTCGTTCCCGGCAATTGGCTGAGTCGGGATCCGGACGAAGCGTGATCAGCCGACCCTCCAGAACTCAAACGACATGGTCGACACGAACACGGAGAAGGTACAGCGACTCATGGCATCCCGGCCTCTGAGTGAGCTGTCCGACGAGGAGCTGGTAACCGCCCATCTCGAGGGGCGACCCGGCGCCTTTCAGGATCTCTACGATCGGTACCGCGACCGCCTGATCCACTTCATCACCAGAAAGACCGGGGATCCCGATCGTGCCCAGGATCTGGTCCAGGAGGCGTTCATTCGTGTCACACGCCACCTGCACCGATTCGACACGTCGAAGAAGTTCTCCACGTGGGTCTACACCATCGCCAGCAATCTCTCGAAGAACGAGCTGCGCAACCGCTCGCGGAGCCCGCTGGTCCTGTTCCAGCGCCTCACCGGCAACTGGGAGGACGACCACCGACCGTTGCAGTTCGAGGACTACTCCATGCGGCCGGACGACCTCTACAGAAAGCGATACCTCCGCCGGCTCGTGGAGGACCTCGTGAAAGAGCTGCCGGAGCATCACCGGCTCGTATTCCGACTCCGCGAGCTCGAGGGTAAGAGCTACGAGGAGATCGCTGAGATCACGGGGGTGAACCTCGGCACGGTGAAGAGCCGCCTGCACCGGGCGCGGAATTCCTTCGCCCAGCGCATCGAGCCCTTCTTGAACTGAGGAACGCGGCCTCCGGGGTGCGTACGCCAGGTGCGGGCGGGTCACCGCACCTGGCGTTATCTTCTTCTTGCGCCGTCGAGGTCGGAGCCGTCGCGAGAGCGGTCGCCGCGAAGAGGATCCGTGGCCCGGGGGCGCGGCGACGAAGCGCCCGAGTCGCGCTGCCCGCTTTGCCGACCCCACTGCAGCCGGAAGGCGAAGATCATGTTCGAGAACCTCCGCGACGCGTTCCGCGAGGCCATCGCCAACTTCAAGGACGAGTTGAACCGCGATCAGGTGCCCGAGACCGTCGATCGGCTCCTGGTGGGAATGCGCGACGAGGTCGCCGACGCCAAGGTGCGTCTGAGGGAGCTCGACGACTTGATCTCCCGAGCCGAAGTCGAGGCCGCCCGGGAGAAGAGGGAGGCCGAGACCGCCCGCCGGCGAGGCAAGATGGCGGCGGACATCGGTGACGCGGAGACGGTCGAGGTCGCCTCGGAGTACGCCCGTAAGCACGAAGAGCGGCAGAAGCTACTCGAGCAGAAAGTGGTTGCCCTCCGCAACGAGCACGCCCACAGGGAAAAGGAGATCGCCGAGATGCTCGCCAAGCTCAAGGAGGCGAAGGCGAGCCGAGATGCCCTGGCGGCCAAGGCCGGCCGCAGCGACGCCCGGGAGTCCCTCGGGGCCGTCGACGATCTCTTCGGCGAGCTCGACCGTATGGCCGAGAAGATCGGCAACGAAGAGGCTCGGGCCCGCGCGGCGGAGGACATGGACTTCCTGGATCTGGATGACGACGACTTCCGGAGCCCTCCTCGCGAGGAGATCGACGTGGACGAGCGACTCGAGGAGCTCAAGCGCCGCATGGGCAGGGAGTAGCCCTCCGGGGCATCGAGCCTGGCCCGTCCTCCACCGTTCGGGTAGATTCAGCCGGCCGTTTTTCGAGGACCTCAGCACCCGACTTCTCGGGCGAAGCAAATGCAGAATTGGGTCGGCATCGGTATCTGGATCGTCATGGGAGCGGCCATCGGCCTCTCCATGAAGGTGTTCATCAGGCGACCAGAGGAAACGCCGGGGCATACGCCGGTCCTGGCTGTCCTGGGCGCCTTCGCGGCGGTCATCGGTGGGATGCTCGGCGTGGGCATCTTCCATCTCTACGAGCCGCTGGCCATCAGCGCGGGAGGGATGGGCTCTGCGTTCGTCTTCGCGGCCCTGATGACCTTCGTCTACCGTTGGGGCGTCCGCGGCCTCGTCTGAGGTCACGCCTGCCTGGTTCGACCCGGCGTCACCTTCCAGGCTTCGGCCCGTCGTGGTCGAGGCCCTCCTTGAACCCGCCGCGGACGGACGCTTCGCGGCCCACTCGGGAGCTGCACCCATGTCCGACGTCCTGAGCTTCGTCGACGCGAATCTCGGCCGATTCCGGTCCGAGCTGGACGACTTCCTCCGCATTCCCTCCATCAGCGCGATCTCCCAGCACGATGGAGACATGAAGAAGGCTGGCGAATGGCTCGCCGAACGGCTTCGCGACGCAGGTCTCACCGCGGAAATCTGCCAGACACCCGGGCACCCCATCGTCCTCGGCGAGTGGCGTGGCGCCGGGCCCGACGCGCCAACGGTCCTCATCTACGGCCACTACGACGTGCAGCCGGCCGAGCCCCTCGAGGAGTGGGTGTCCCCTCCGTTCGAGCCCACGGTAAGGGACGGTCGCATCTACGCCCGTGGGTCGGCCGACGACAAGGGGCAGCTCTATATGCACGTGAAGGCGCTGGAGGCGCTCCTGGCCACCAACGGGAGCCTTCCCATCAATGTCGTCGTCCTGGCAGAGGGCGAGGAGGAGGTCGGATCCGAGAGCCTTGTGCCGTTCGTGAAGGAGAACAGGGATCGCCTGGCTTGCGACTACGTGGTGATCTCGGACTCGAACATGTTCGCCGAGGGACTTCCGTCGATTCTGTTCTCTCTCCGCGGGATGGCGTACGTGGAGATCCACGTGAAGGGCGCCCGCAGCGACCTGCACTCCGGCCAGTTCGGTGGAACGGTGCGGAACCCGGCCAACGCCCTGGCCAAGATCATCGCCTCCTTCCACGACGAGCGTGGCAGGGTGGCCGTCGAGGGATTCTACGACGACGTGGAGAGTTGGGAGGAGGAAATCCGGGAGGGGATCCGGAACCTCCCCTTCGACGAGGAGGACTACCGCAAGGACCTCGAGGTCGAGGCTCTGGCCGGCGAGGCCGGCTGGTCGAGCCTGGAGCGGCTCTGGATTCGTCCGACATGTGACGTCAACGGCCTGCTCTCGGGATATACGGGAGAGGGGGCCAAGACCGTGCTCCCCAACAGGGCGATGGCCAAGGTGAGCTTCCGCCTCGTGCCCCGGCAGACCCCCGAGCGGATCTACGAGCTGGTGAGGGCCCACGTGGAGAAGGTCGCGCCCACAGGCGTCGCGGTCGAAGTCCGGGAGCTCCACGGTGGGCGGCCCTGGCTGGCCAAGGTCGACGGCAAGCTGGTGGACGCGGCCTCCGCGGCCCTGGAGGAAGCTTTCGGCGTGCAGCCCGTGCTCCAGGGCGAGGGTGGCTCCATCCCCATCGTCGTGGACTTCGAGGAGCAGCTCGATGCCCAGGCCCTTCTCGTCGGCTTCGCGCTTCCGGGGTGCAACCTGCACGCACCCAACGAATGGTTCCCCATCGAGGCCTTCGAGAGGGGAATCCCCGCGCTGACGCGGCTCTACGAGAACCTGGGAAGCTGATCGCCGGGACTTCGCCCGGCGTCTCCAATCCCCGACGCGAGACCCCTCCTCGGCCCACTGCCGGCGGGGTCTTCCGTCGGCGGGTCAGAGGGGCAGCTCGGTGCCCACGTCCTGGGCCACGGCCCGCTGGTACAGGATCCTCGCCGTAGCCACATCCTCGATGGCCAGGCCCAGGTTCATGCTCATGGTCCGCTCGTCCTCCGACCGCCTGCCGGGCCTGGAGCCCGCCACGATCTTCCCGAGATCGGCGTGGGGCTCCGGCGTCTTCTCGAAGTATCCCACCGAGCGATAGTACTCCATCTGGGCCACGTCGTCGGTGACCAGGAGGTCTACCTCGGCGAGGGCCTCCGGCGTCCAGTAGGAGTCGAAGTCGACGGGGCTGGCGAAGGACCCGGGAGCCAGCCAGCCGGCGGGGATGGTGGGGGTGGGATGCTTGAGAATCGGTCCGCTCGTCACGACCAGGTCCATCTCGCGGACCGCAGCCTCCGGGTCATCCACCACCACCACCTCGACACCCAGCTGCCCAGCCATCTCGTCCGCGTACCTCCGAGCGACGTCGGGGCGGATATCGTAGGCGTTCACCCGCTCGAGTTCGAAGAGGCACGACAGCGCCTCGAGGTTGCTGCGGCCCTGCACGCCACACGCCAGAATCCCCACGGTGGACGACTCCGGCCTGGCCAGGCGGCGGGCGGCCACGGCCGTGGCCGCACCGGTCCTCGCCGCCGTGATCCAGGTGCAATCCATGAGCGCCAGTGGCAATCCGGTCTCCACGTCGTTCAGGACGAAGATCCCGGCGATATACGGGAGCCCGCGAGCCGCATTATCCGGGAAGCCCGACACCCACTTGAGTCCCGCCGCCCGCGCCTCTCGGAGATACGCCGGCATGGCGTGGATGAACGCGTCGGGGCCCGGGTGGATGCCCGGCTTCGGTGGCATCTCCACCGTGCCGCGTCCCTTCTCCTCGAACGCCCCCTCAACGGCCTCGATGACGTCGCTCATGGGGAGCGCCAGAGACTCGACGTCCGCCCTGGACAGGTATCGAAGGGTGAGTTCCGACATGGGATTCTCCGTGCTGTTACCCGGCTCTGCCTCAGCCGGTCACCATGGCCGCGGCCCTGAGCAACGCCCGGGCCTTGTTGAGGGTCTCGTCGTACTCCCGGCCGGGATGGGAGTCCGCGACGATCCCCGCTCCCGCCTGTACGTAGGCCCGGCCCCCGCTGACGACGACGGTGCGGATGGTAATGGCCGTGTCCATGCTCTCGCCCCCGTAGTTGAAGTGACCCACAGCACCGGCATAGGGCCCGCGTCGGGTCGTCTCCAGCTCGTCGATGATCTCCATGGCCCTCACCTTCGGTGCCCCGGACACGGTTCCCGCAGGGAAGCAGGCCCGGAACACGTCCACGGCTCCAAGCCCGGGGCGGAGACGTCCCTCCACCTGGCTCACGATGTGCATCACGTGGGAGTACCGCTCGATGACCATGAGGTCGGGCACTGTCACGGAGCCGAACTCCGCGACCCGGCCCACGTCGTTCCGGCCCAGATCCACGAGCATCCGGTGCTCGGCCAACTCCTTCTCGTCGGACCGCAGATCGTCGGCCAGGGCCCGATCCTCGTCGGGCGTGGCGCCCCTGGGGCGGGTTCCCGCGATGGGGCGCACCGTGACCGTCCGATCCTCGACCCGGACCAGCACCTCCGGCGAGCTTCCCACCAGCGACACTCCGTCCAACTCGAGGAAGTACATGTAGGGAGAGGGGTTCAGCGTTCGCAATGCCCGATAGAGAGTGAACGGTGCGGCGTCCAGCTCCACCCCCAGCCGCTGGCTGAGCACGACCTGGAAGGCATCACCCGCACGGATGTACTCCCGAACCCGCTCCACGGCAGCCTCGAACTGCTCCCGCCCCATGGAGCTCTCGAAGGGGGGGTCCTCGCGGGGCTCCTCCCCCAGGGTCAGCGGCGGTATCGAGGCCGACGACGCGAGCTCGTCGATGAGCGTTCTCGTCTTTCCGGCCGCGTCGTCGTACAGCGTTCGCAGGTCCCCCTCGGACAGGCCCTCCTCGACGGGAACCGCTGCTATGGCCATGGCGCGGCCCCGCACGTTGTCGATAGCCAGCACGAGGTCCGTGAAGACGAAGAGGCCGTCCGGTAGCTGGAGGTCGTCGTCCGGAGGTGAGGGCAGCCGCTCGATCTGGCGCACCACGTCGTATCCGAGATACCCGACCGCCCCACCCCAGAAACGTGGTAGACCCTCCACCTCCGCCGGCCGTCTCTGGCGAAGGCGCAAGTCGAGATCCCGGAGAGGATCGTCCGTGTCTACGGGTACCCAGCCCTCAGCGTGCGTCCACCAGGACACGCGACCGTCCCGGAGACGCCAGGCGGCGGCGGGACGGGTTCCCAGAAAGGAGTAGCGGGCCCATTGTTCACCCCCGACGACCGACTCCAGCAGGAAGCCGAAGGGCGGCCGGGCCAGCTTCGCGTAGGCCGTTACCGCCGTGTCCACATCGAATAGGAACTCCCGCCACACAGGGACCACCCGCCCCTGTTCGGCGTACTCCCGAAAGCGGTCGAACGACGGACGAAGCTGCATCGGCCTCGAGATCTCGCGGAACGAAAGCCATGAGCGACCCAATGTCCCAGGGTGGTAGCGGAGCGTCAACGGCCACCCTCGCCGTCGACACGGGTGGGACCTTCACCGATCTCGTGCTGTGGCGGGGCGGGGCCCTCGAGACCCTGAAGGTCGCGTCCACCCCTGCGGATCCCAGTCAGGCGGTCCTGGACGGCATCCGCGCCATCGTTCCCGACGACGTGGAATTGGACGTCATCGAGATCGGCCGCCAGAACCGGCCGCAGCTCTATGCGCTGGTCGGCCATCGGCCGCCTCCCCTCGTGGCCCGCGAGGACCGGCTGGGCATCCCGGGACGGCTGGGGCCGAGGGGAGAAGAGGTGGCCCCACTCGACCCCAGCGTCCTGGAGGCGCTGTCCGCCCTGGTGGAGGAGCGCGGTGCGGAGTCCCTGGCGGTGTCGCTGCTGCACTCCTACGCCGACGCCGGCCACGAACGTGCGGTTGCCGACGCGCTCGCTCCCACGGGGCTACCTGTATCCGTGTCTTCCGAGCTCCTCCCGGAGTTCAGGGAGTACGAGCGCACCTCCACCACCGTGGTCAACGCCTATGTCGCCCCCGTCATGTCCTCCTACCTGGGACGCCTGGAGGACGAGGCGGGGGCCAGCCGGGTCACCATCATGGGCTCCAACGGTGGTGCCCTCCCGGTGGAGCGGGCGCGGCGCGAGCCCGTGCACACGGTGCTGTCCGGCCCCGCCGGAGGTGTGGTGGGCGCTCTCACCTGGGCTCGCCGGGCCGGATATGATCAGGTGTTGTCGTTCGACATGGGTGGCACCTCCACCGACGTGTCCCTGTGTCCCGGACATCCCCTTCGTACCCGGGAGTTCGACATCGACGGCCAGCCCGTGGCGATTCCCGTCATCGACATCCATACGGTGGGTGCCGGCGGCGGATCCCTCGCGCGGTTGGACGCCGGCGGGGCCCTTCGCGTCGGGCCGCAGAGCGCCGGAGCGGACCCCGGGCCCATCTGCTACGCGCGGGGTGGAACGGGAGTCACCGTCACGGACGCCCACGTGTGGCTCGGGCGCCTGCCAGTGGGAGCGTTCCTCGGGGGGGAAGGACAACTCGACCGGGATCGAATCGGGGGCCCGCTGTCCGACATGTCCCGTGCACTCGGAGCGTCACCCGAGGAGACCGCCGAGGGGATCCTGGCGGTGGCGGACACGGCCATGGAGCGAGCCCTCCGCGTCATATCGGTGGAGCGAGGATTCGATCCGGCGGAGTTTTCGGTGGTGGCCTTCGGAGGTGCGGGCGCGCTCCACGTGGCGGAGCTCACGCGAAGGCTGGGAGCCGCTCGGGCCTTGGTCCCCCCGGACCCGGGGCTCCTGTCGGCCTACGGCATGCTCGCGTCTCCCGTCACCCGCGAGACGTCACGGACCGTTCTGGCGAGCACCGATGATCCGGGGCTGACGAGCCGGATGTCCGCGGTGTTCGACGAGCTGGAGGAGCAAGCGGTCGACGAGATGCGGCGGGAGGGCACGGACGCCACCACCCTCGTCGTGGAGCGATGGATCGACGCACGCTACCGGGGGCAGAGCTTCGAGCTGCGGGTTCCCGAGGGCGACTGGCTCGAGTCCTTCCACGCTGCTCATGAGGAACGGTACGGCTACCGGCGGCCCGAAACACCGGTGGAGGCCGTGACATTGAGGGTCGTGGTCACGAGCCCGCCGGTGCCTCTGGACACCGCGGAAGTCCCCGAGGCCTCCGGGCCACCGCCCGCCATCCCGGGCTCGGTATGGTACGGGGGAGAGCTCCTCGACGTCCGGTGCGTCTGGCGCCGCGATCTGGGGGCCGGGGCGGTCCTCTCCGGGCCGGCCGTCGTACAGGAATACAGCGCCACCACCTGGGTCCCCCCCGGTTGGCGAGCGGAGACCGACCAGTGGGGGTGTCTCCACCTCGTGAGGGACGTCGAGCTTCAGGCTCACCCCACGGAGGGAACCCGGCGTTATCTTCATCGGTCCTAAGGGCGGGCCCGCACGGACCGACGGTTCCACCTCATCCTGGATCACATGGCCACCAACCAGACCACCCCTCGCGACCCGGTGTCCGACGCCACCGTCGACGGCGTCTCGCTCCGTCCACCCTACGGGATGGCCGCGCTGGCGGGCCTGCTGGTCTTCGCCCTCTACGCGCTGACGCTCTCGCGAACCACCGCGTTCTGGGACACGAGCGAGTACATCGCCACGGGACAGATCCTCGGCATCCCCCATCCCCCCGGGAATCCCCTCTTCGTGGTTCTGGCCAGAGCCTGGTCGGTCCTCCTCGCCCCCCTCGGTCTCTCCGTGGCCGTCAGGATCAACCTCTTCAGCGCCTTCATGGGGGGCCTCTCCCATGCCCTCTGGTTCCTGGTGGTGCATCACATCCTCAGGTACTTCTCCGACGACCGGCGCTTCCGTCTGGCGGGCGCCGCCGCCGCAGTGCTCGTGAGCGCCACCGCGTTCACCGTCTGGAACCAGTCGAACGTCAACGAGAAGGTCTACACGGTATCTCTCCTCACCATCGCGCTGCTCTCGTGGATGGCGTTCCGGTGGCAGGAGAATCTCGGCAAGGGAAAGGACGACAATCTCCTCGTCCTCATAGTCTTCATCCTTGCGCTGAGCGTGGGAAACCACCTCATGGCCTTCCTGGCGGCGCCGGCCATCGGGCTCTTCATCCTCTACGTCCGACCCCAGACGCTACTCAACTGGCGCCTCTATCCGGCCGCGGTCGCGGCGGCGATCCTGGGGATCTCCATCCATCTGGTCCTCCCGTTGAGGGCCGGCCTCGATCCCATCATAAACGAAGCGGCACCGACCTGTCCCGACCTCGGATCCGCGCTGAGCGCCATCGTGACCTACGGCAAGGCAGGATGCGTGGCCTTGTCCGAGGCTCTGAACCGAACACAGTACGACAAGCCCCCCTTGATCCCGCGACAGGCACCACTGGGTTCGCAGATCACCAACTACCTCCAGTACTTCGATTGGCAGTGGGCCCGCTCGCTGGACGGCACCAACACGGTGTTCGCCATGCTCCGGTTGCCCTTCACCATGCTCTTCACGGGACTGGGTGTCTGGGGCGCCTTCGAGCACTTCCGGAGGGACCGGGCGAGCTTCGTCTACGTGCTCGCGCTCTTCGGCACCCTCTCCGCCGCCCTCATCTACTACTTGAACTTCAAGTACGGGTACTCTCTTCAGGCGCCGGTGTCCGACCGGGATCTGCACGAGGTCAGGGAGCGAGACTACTTCTTCGTCGTGAGCTTCTCGGTGTGGGGGCTGTGGGCCGGCATCGGCATCGCCACGCTCTGGAAGGAGGCCCGCGAGGAGTTGGGCACGTCCCTGGCGAAGGCGAGCCCCATCCTGGGTCTCGCGCTCATCCCCCTCGTGGCGAACTGGAGCTGGGCGAGCCGGGCCCAGGACTATTCCGCCAGGGATTGGGCGTACAACCTGCTGATGAGTGTCGAGCCCTACGCCATCCTCTTCACCAACGGAGACAACGATACCTTCCCGCTCTGGTACCTCCAGGAGGTAGAGGATACACGCAAGGACGTCACGGTGATCGTCACGTCCTACCTGAATACCGCCTGGTACACGAAGCAGATTCGCGACCTGACCGCTCCATGTCCTCCAGGGGTCGCCGCCTCCGACGACCCGACCACCATCGTGTGTCAGCGGCCCTACACCTACGACAATACGAACGCCGCCTACGTAGCCGACCCCGCCGCGGCCGGCGACAGGGTCCCGCTCCTCCTGTCCGGGCCGGTCCGGACCCCGACCCGCTCCATCCTCTCCCTGGACGACAGAACCGTCGACCAGGTGGCCAGAAGCTATGCGCCCGTGGAGCAGGACCAGGACCTCGCCATCGGAGCCATCTCGGCCACGCTCCGTGCCGGGCAGTACCTCGCTCCCTGGCAGCAGTACGCGCTGGTGATGCTCATGGAGTCCATCGACGAGCGTCCCGTCTACTTCGCGTCCAGCGGCAACGCCGCGAGCTCTCTGGGTGTGAACGAGTACCTCGTCCGTCAGGGTCTGGCATTCAAGCTCAGCCCCGAACCGCTTCAGGCCGGCCTGCCGGACGGACCCATGCGGATGACACCCTCTCCCTACAACAACATCATCGGCGCATGGGTGGATGTGGGCCGCACGAGGGCCCTGGTGGAGCAGGTCTTCGTTCACAGAACGGGCATCCCGGACGGCTGGGACCACTGGCCGGATGAGTCGACGATCGGGATTCCGAACTACTACGCCTGGGCTCACCTGGCCCTCGCCCAGTCGTTCCTGCAGGCAGGAGACTCGGCCGCGATGACCCACCATGAGGAGCGGGCGGAAGCATGGACGCTTCTCGGAAGCTGAAGCGCGGC
Source organism: Gemmatimonadota bacterium (assembly GCA_039589955.1). Taxonomy (GTDB): domain Bacteria; phylum Gemmatimonadota; class Gemmatimonadetes; order Longimicrobiales; family Gaopeijiaceae; genus SZUA-318. The sequence continues at coordinate 11,212 of JBDHGI010000005.1, forward strand.
TCCTCGGTCGACGATCCGCCGAAGTGGGAGAAGGTGGCGGTGTTCGCCGCCTTGCCGGAGGCCGAGTTCGCCCAGCAGCTCCTGGAGGCGGAGGGGATACCGGTCGCGGTTCTACAGGATCGAACGGGGGTTTTCGGTCCGGGCTTCTCCGGGCCGAGCGCCCTGGCCGTCACGGTGCTCGTGCCGTCCGACGTGATCGACGAGGCCCGGGAGATCCTCGCCGACACGCTCGAGGCCTTCGGCGGTGATCCCGACTAGCTGAGGGCTACCTCCGGCCCACCGTGGCGCGAGGCCGCTCGGGGTGGCGGCGCCTGCACCGAGGGCCCAAGCTACGGCGTGCAGGACACCACATCCGCCACCCCTCCAGAGCACCGTCTCATGCGCATCGTCGACACGCCCCTCGCCCCGCGTCCCGCCGGTCACTACAGCCAGGCCATCGTCCACGGGGACGCCATTTACGTGGCCGGCCAGCTGCCGATCGATCCGGACGACCCCTCTGCTCCGCCCGGCGACGCGGCAAGCCAGACCCGACAGGCATTGCGTAACGTCAGGCACATCCTGGAGGCTGCCGGAGGCGGACTGGATCGGGTGCTGCAGATGACCGTCTACGTATCCGACATCTCGCACTGGCCCGACGTAGATCGCGCGTACGCCGAGGTGATGGGAGACCACCGCCCGGCTCGCGCCGTGGTCCCGACGCGCGACCTCCACTACGGCTACCTCGTCGAAGTCCAGGCCATCGCGGCGCTGAAGGAGGACGACTCATGAGCTACCACCGCTGTGCCAAGTGCGCTTCGCCCAATATGGTCGATGCGGCCTGGATCGCCCCGGCCCAGGGCACACGAATCGTCGTGGGCGTCGATCGGCATCCGGACAGAGGTGTCCTGCCACGCCCCGTGAGCACCCAGGTCCACGCCTGCGTCTGTGGCGCGTGCGGCTACGTCGAGCTCTACGCGAACAAGCCCGGGGAGCTGTACGAGGCCTACCACCAGGCCGAGGTCGCGCCCCCTCGTCACAAACCTGCTCCGAGCTGAGGTTCGGCGTGGCCGGGAACGGGGTCCGCATCGGCATCGACCTCGGAGGCACGAAGATCGAGGGCGTCGCCCTCTCCTCGGGGGGTGAGACGCTGTCCGGACTGCGGCGGGCCACCCCGAGGGCGTATGATGCCACGCTGGAGGCCATCGTGGACACCGTTCTTCGACTCGAGGCCGACTGCGGGGTGACGGGCTCGGTGGGCGTCGGGATTCCCGGCGCACTGTCCACCCGCACGGGATCGGTGAAGAACGCGAACTCCACCTGGCTCATCGGGCACGCCATCGACCAGGACCTCTCAGCCAGGCTGGACCGTCCAGTTCGAGTGATGAACGACGCCAACTGCTTCGCCCTCTCCGAAGCCACGGACGGTGCGGGACGCGGGGCCCAGGTGGTTTTCGGAGTGATCCTCGGAACCGGCGTGGGTGGGGGCGTCGTGATTCGGGGACGGGTGGTGGAGGGAGCGCAGAGGATTGCCGGAGAGTGGGGTCACAACCCTCTGCCATGGCCCGGTGACACCGAGCGTCCCGGCCCCCCCTGCTACTGTGGCCTGCGAGGATGCATCGAGACGTTCCTCTCGGGACCCGGAATGGCCCTGGACCACCGCACCGCCACGGGTCGGGACTGGACGACCCACCAGATCGCCGCCGCCATCGGGCAGGGAGACGAGGGAGCCACCGCGGCCTATCGACGGTACGTGGATCGGCTCGCCCGAGGACTCGGATCGGTAGTCAACGTCCTCGACCCCGACCTGGTCGTCCTGGGAGGCGGGATGTCCAACCTCCCCGGGCTTGCCGGAGAAGCTCAGGGGAGCTTGAGTCGCTGGGTGTTTTCCGACAAGTCGGACACCCGCGTGGTGAGGAATCTCCACGGAGACTCGAGCGGGGTCCGGGGAGCCGCGTGGCTCTGGCCCCCGGCCGAAGAGGCGTGACGCCGCTATCCCGTCCGGGGGATCGTCATGTTGTCCAGGAAGAGCCGTTCACGCTTTGACAGCGCCCTCACCCCTTCCTGATCGATGAGGTCCAGCAGGCGCTGGACTTCCTCCTGGTTGAGCGGATGGAGCCCTCCCAGGTTGATCCTTCCCCACCGGTCTCGATCCTCGTGGTTCCGCACGGCCTGTGAGGAATAGTGCGAGTTCGGCCGCTCCACGACTCGCCTTGCCGCTATCCTCCCCTTGCGCCATCGCCGGTACCAGATGCGCAGCGCGACGCCGAGGACGAGGCCAAGAACCAGAGCTGGGAACCAGGACAACATGAGCAGGCAACTACGGGCTACCGTCTAACCGCAGGCAACCCCCGGGGGGCACCTCTCTCACTATACAACGACGTAGGGAGCCCCTCAAAGGTTGCAGCGGACCGCATCGCCTGGCTCATCGGCGGGTGGCTTTCTTTCGGCTCCGACGCACGTGCTCCTTGAGAATCAGCCCCCTGGTCCCGGCGGGAGTCGGGCGGAGTGCCGCGGAGCCGCTGCCGGCGTCGTCGCGCACCTCGAAGACACATTCGAACAGCTCCGGCCTGGCGTCCACCGCCTCGCCACGCGTCACCAGGATGATGCGGGGGATCTGCGCCAGCAGGGAGCGGAGAAGGACAAGCGTCCGTAGGCCGGACTCCCCGTCCAGGCGATCGAACGGCTCCTCCAGCACCAGGGATCCCAACCCGGGCCCGGCATCCGAGACCAGCGACGCCGCCGCGAGCCGGATGGAGAGTCGCCCGGCGGCCAGATCCTCCTCCGAAAGGGGCGCGAGAGGTCCAGAGTCGCCCTCCAGGTGTGCCGAGTCCTCGGCCCAGGACACGGCGAGGATACGCCCGCCGGAGATCCTGCCCAGATACCGCGAGGCCCGGGACAACAGAACGTCACGAGCCCGCGCCAGCCTCGCGTCGCGGATACGCAGCAACACGGTGAAGATCTCGCCGAGAGGGCCTTCCACGGCGAGACGATCCCTCGGAACCGACCCACCCTCCAGCTCACCCAGGCGGGCACGCAGCAGCTCCACCCTTTCCGAAGTGCCCTCCAGGGCGGCGTGGATTCGAAGCGCCCGCCGCTCGAGCTCCTGCAGGTGCGACGGCTTCAACTCGAGCTGCTCCCAGCGGCGCTTCCACCAGCTACCGTCCTGAACCACCGCCTCCCACTCCTCGTGGAGCTCCCCGAGGACCTCGTCGTAATGGCTCTCCAGGATCCTCCCGCAGGTAGGACATGGAGCGGTCGACCCTGCCGACTCCATCGTACGGATCCGCGCCTTGAGCTCCCGGGCCCGGTCGCGGTACGCGTGCAGGGTGGTTTCCGCATCCTGCCTCTCCCGCAGCCAGTCCATGGTGGCGACCTCCAGGTCCCCGTCCACCTCTGCCGCATCGGCCCGGACGGTCTGGAGCTCCCTCACCGCCGATCGGAGCTCGGCCGCGACCAGCTCCGGGTCCACGCGGACCGCGCCCGTGACCTTCTCCTCGGGCTGCCCGCCCCTCGACGCGCGATCGGAGAGGGCCGGGGGCTCGGGCGCGCCCAGGTCGCGTGCTCGCTCGAGGGCCTGCGTCACCGCCGCGAGCCCGCGGACATCCGCCACCGCCTCGGTCGCCAGGCGCACGGCTCCCTCGAGAGTCTCACCCGCCCGACCCGCCCAGAGGTTCTTCAGTGGTCCTTCCCCCGCCTCGGCCACGGACAGGAGGAGATCGGCGACGGCACGCCGGGACCGTCCGGCACCACCGATGATCGCCGTCAGCCCGACGGGAAGGGAGGTGCTCACCCGCCCCACCTCGGCAACCACACCATCCACGGTCTCCAGGGACCCGAAGGGCCGCTCGGCAACCACAGGGTCGGGATCGGGCACCAGGGTCTTCACGAGCTCCGCCGTGGCGCCTCCCCCCAGACCTTCCAGTCCGAGCTCCGCCTCAACCGCCTCCCGCAGCGAGCGCGCCGAGTCGACGGGATGCCACGCTTCCGCGGGCGGGCGTAGCTCCCTGCCCGCCTCCACGGCGAGGTGGAGGGCCCGCTGGCGGAGACCGTGGAGGAGCTCGCCCTGCAGAGCCAACAGATCGGCAGGATCCACGCCCTCGAGGCAGAGTCTCACGATCTTCCCGTCGATTCCTCCGGGCACCTCCCTCGTGACTTCCTCTACCCTCCTCCGCAAGCGGTCCGGATCCCCGGGCGTCACCCGGATGGGCGCCAGGGCCACCACTGGACGTCCGGGAATCGTGTGGAAGACCGTCTCTCCGTCCTCGAGGTTGACCACGAGGAAGCCCTTCTCGTCCGCGGCCTCGTCCCAAGGATCCAGCGCCACCCGCTCCAGAGATCCGGGATACTGCACCCGCGGCGTGATCCGCCGCCGCCGATGCTCCCCGCCGAGAGCGATGTAGCTCCAATCCCCCTCGTCGACGAACACCCCCGTCTGGTCCGCCGAGCCCTCTCTGGCATGGAGCACCAGGAGGTTCCATCGCACCCTCGGATCCGGCTCGGGGAGCACCACCGGATCCCTGACAGTGGCGCGGTAAGGCACCAGGGAGGCGTGCAAACCGAGCCGCTCCAGGAAGATGGAGCGCGGCAGGCCCGCGGCCGCTTCCACGTTGGGGAAGGTGTCCAGCACCGCCAGAGCTCCGGGATCCCCCGGCCGTCGAGGTGTGTCCCGTGGGCCCGCCACCATGAGGACCGGGGTCTCGGGCAGGGACGAGCGCAGCAGCTCCAGACCCCGAGCCAGGGCCACGAGGGCACCGGCAGGGGGATCCGGTCGGTCGAACACGTCTCCGGCCACGACGACCACGTCCGGCGCCACCCGCACGAGCTCCTGAACGCTGCGGTCCCAAGCCGAGGCTACGTCCCGCTCGCGGACATCGACGCCACGCTCCACCCGGCCGTAGGCGCGGAATCCGAGATGGAGATCCGAGAGGTGCGCGACGATCACGGCGGACTCGTCCCGCCTGGTTCGGTGTCCGGTGAAGCCGAAGCCACGGGGTCGGTACCGCCCGTTACCACGCCGAAGGTCGATGTCGTCCCCGGCGGAGGCCCCGAGACGTCTGCCGCCGAGGATTCCGTCACCCCGGAGCTGGCCAGGGGCTGGGCCGATTCCAGCACGGCGCTGAACGTGAGAGCGCCGGACGACAGAATGACGATACACACCAGAAGGAGCGACGCCGGCGTAGGAACGTACGTCAGAGTCGCTCCCGTAACGACGAAGCCGACAGCGGCTCCGACGGCAGCCGCCGCACCGACCAGGCGGCGCCGCTTCGGGAACCCCACCTCCTCGAGGGAGGCCATTCCTCCCAGCACGGTGCCACAGGCGTAGAGGGGAAGTCCGGCGGTGAAGGCCAGACCGAGGCCCTGACCCACGGCCGTGCCACCGGCGGCCTGCACGAAGCTCCAGAAGGCACTGAAGAGGGCCGCTCCGAGGAATGCGCACAGGCAGAAGATCCACCGCCGGCGCACGGCCTCAACCAGATCCCGCCTCCGCCGGGGAGTCGTCCACAAGCCGGCCCCGAACGTCCCCGCCTCCACGGCGAGAACGGTCGTCAGCGAGCGCATGAGGCCGGGACCGTCATACAGAAGGAGCAACACGGCCACCTCGGCGGCGACCGCTCCGCAGAGACCGACCAGGAGCGGCGGAATCCATCGGAACGGGTGCGCACCCTGGCTCATGAACTCATCCTCACGAAGCTGCCGCGGTAGAAGGCCAGCGCCTCGGCCCCGCCCTCTCCCGCGGCGTCGACGCGACCCAGCACGATGGAGTGATCTCCTCCACCGTACACTGATTCCCGCAGGCAGGACAACCATGCCGTGCTCCCCTCCACGATCGGGTCGCCCGAGGTGGCCACCCGCCAGCGGACACCGTCGAAGCGCCCTGCGGAAGGCTCCGAGGCGAATCTCTCCGCCACACCGACCTGAAGACCGGAGAGCACGCTCACCGTGAACGACGGGGCCGAGATCAACCGGTCATGCGACGAGGAGCCTCTGTCGATGCATACGAGGATCAGCGGCGGGTCGAGGGAGACCGAGGTCAGTGAGCTCACCGTGAGACCGAAGGGTGTTCCGTCCGCGTCACGCGCTGCGACCACCGTCACTCCCGTCGGGAACCGACTCATGACCCGCCGCATCGTCTGCCCGTCGATCACTTGTACCCCCTGACGACGATGCGGTGGCTCCCCCGAACGGGCGGGCCACCGCAATCTCATGTCGCTCGCACCCCGGGGACCTCGAGCGCCCATTCTGGCGGTGTTGCCACTCCGGAGACGCGCGCTAGCTTACCCCTTTCCGGCTTCCCTCCGGAACCGGGCGAATCCGCCTCCGAACCGAAGAATCGATGCGACGGCGCTGGCTCCTCATCGCGGTGATCTTAACCGTGCCCTCGGGCTGCGACAACGTGAGCTGGGGCGGCGTGGACATCAGCCTGCGGGCACCCGGTGAGGAAGCCGAGGACACCGTCCCAGAGCCCGCCCCGGAGGCAGAGGAGCCCACCGGTCCGGTCTTCCCCACCGGCCCGATCTTGTTCGCGGGCAGCCGGGACGGCGGGACGGCCACGCTCACCGTCGTCGGAGCGATCGATGGCGACAGCATCGCCCCCTTCCCGTCCGACACGGACCGTCCGGGCTATCGGGACGAGTTCACCCGAGCTCTGCTACCTCCCGGTCTCGAGATGACCCTGTTCGCCGAGGGCGTGCGGGTGGGACGACTCACCGTCACGGAGACGGATGTAGACCTCGATCAGTGCGTCCCACGCCCTCGGGTGCACGGAATCGTGGAGCTCGTGCCGGGTGCGCTCGCCGTCGATCGTGTTCTCGGCCTCACCGGGCCCGAATCGAGGGGGCGTCCCTTCGAGGACTTCCGGGTCCTGGCACACAACTACAACCAGCGTGTCTCCTCCCTGAACCTGGCCGCCGGAGTCATCCAGGAGCTCGGAGCCCGATGGCCCACGTCGGTGCTACAGGCTCGGGCCGACATCCGCGCCTTTCAGCGCCGTGACTCGCCGGAGCCGTCCATCGCGGCGACCTTCCTCGTGGGCGATCGACTCGCGGTCGGGAACGCGGAGCCCGATTCGTACTCCCTGTTCCTCCTCGGCACGCGGGGTCCGGAAGGCTACACCCAGGATTTCGTCTGGTACAGGGAGGCAGCATCCGACGGAAAGGGCGCGCCCCGGTACTTCGACCATCTCGACTGGGATGGCGACGGGCTGTCGGAGGTGCTTCTCGACGTGTTCGGCTCCGAGGACCGTTGGTTTGCGGCACTCGGTCGCCAGGGGGTCTCCTGGAGGCGGTTCTTCGAAGACCCGTGCGGGCCTTCTCCCTCTGGCTGATGCCGGTCCCCAGGGGGACTGCGGCGCTCCTGTCGGCCGCGGTGCTCATCGCGGCGGCTTGTGAGCCCGGGAGGGAGCCGGCGGAGCTCACTCCTGCCGAGACCGATCGAACGATGCTCGATGCCGACCGAAACGCCGTCCGCGTCGTGCCTCCCGCGCGTCGCATCGTCTCCCTGGTCCCTTCCGCCACTCTCACCCTCGCCGCCCTCGGGGCCCGGGACCTGCTCGTGGCGCGCACGGACTTCGACACCGCCGCGTGGATCGGAGACCTTCCCTCGGTGGGTGGAGGCCTACAGCCCAGCATCGAAGCCATCGTCGCGGTCCGACCGGACCTGGTGATCCACTTCGGCGGCTCCCAGGACCTCCAGACTCCTCGGCGTCTCGCCGAGCTCGGGATACGCCACGCGTCCGTCCGCCCCGACCGCGTCGAGGACATCCTGGCGATGGTGCGGTTCCTCGGCGGCGTCACGGCCGAGCCGGAGGCAGCCGACTCTCTCGTCCTGCATATCGAATCGGAGCTGGAGGCGGTCCAAAGGGCTTCGCTCGGTGCTCCCGATGTCCAGGTGGCCTACGTGCTTGGCGGAGACCCGCCGTGGGTCGCCGGCCCGGGGACGTACATTCACCAGCTCATCGAGCTGGCAGGGGGCTCCAACGTATTCTCGGACCTGGAGCGACGGTATTCGGCGGTCAGCCCGGAGGAGTTCTACAGGAGGCGGATCGACCTGATCCTCCTCTCCCGAGGCACCGCCTTCGACGAGCGTATGGCTGGAGGCGCCAGGATCGTGCATGTGAGTCCGGCTCTGGAGTTGCCGGGACCCTCGGTCGCGGCCTCGGCCCGGGAGCTGGCGCGAATCTTGGGGCGAATCCCATGAGGAGGGTCGGTCTCTCCCTGGCTCTGGTCGCTCTCCTGGCCTGCTCGCTGGTCCTGAGCGTGCGCTTCGGCTCCGTCGACCTCGGCACCGCCGAGGTGTTGGCGGCGCTCACCGGTCGCGCTCCCGACTGGCTGCGTAGCATCGTCATCGAGCTGCGGCTCCCACGGGCTCTGCTGGGTGCGCTCGTAGGAGGAGGCCTGGCGGTGGCGGGTGCCACGTTCCAGGCCCTCCTCCGCAACCCGCTGGCTGAGCCGTACATCCTGGGCATTTCCGGCGGAGCGTCCGTGGGTGCGGTCCTGATGCTGGCCACGGGAGCAGCAGGCGCGGCGCTGTGGGCCCTGCCGTTGGCCGCGTTCCTGGGAGCCCTCTTCGCCATCGCGCTCGTGTTCGGAGTCGCCACGGCGTCGGGCCGGGGCATGGACGTGCGGGTTCTTCTTCTGGCGGGAGTCGTGGTGGGGGCGTTCTTCAGCGCCTGCATCGCCCTCATTCTCTCGGTGTCCGAGGCGCGAACGATCCAGAGTGCCGTGCTCTGGATCATGGGCAGCTTGGCCAACGCGCGCTGGGGCAGCGTCATCGTCGCGGCCCTGTACACCCTGCCCGCCACGGTCGTCCTGATCGGGCTCGCGCGCCCGCTGAATCTGATGGCCATCGGGGAGGAGACGGCTCAGTACCTGGGCACCGATGTGGAGCGGGTGAAGCGCGTGGCTCTGGGGGTCGCCGCGCTCATCACCGCGGCGGGCGTGGCCGTGGCGGGCGTCATCGGGTTCGTCGGGCTCGTGGTGCCTCACGCCATCCGCCTGCTGGTGGGCTCGGATCACCGGGTTCTGCTGCCCCTGTCATTCCTCGCCGGGGCCGCGTTTCTGGCCCTCGCGGACCTCGTCGCGAAGCTCGCACTGGCGCCCACCGAGATCCCCATCGGCGTCGTGACCGCGTTCGTGGGCGTACCGCTCTTCCTTGTCCTCCTCCGAAGGAGCCTCACGGCATGAGGCTGTCCACGGAGGCACTGGTCGTCCGATACCCTGGCGCCGCCAGTCCGGCGCTGGACGGGGTGTCCTTCGACGTCGCGTCGGGCTCGCTGTATGCCGTCCTCGGACCCAACGGATCCGGCAAGTCGACCCTCCTCAAAGCACTTCTGGGCGTCGTGCCTGCCGAGGCGGGACGAGTCACGGTGCAGGATCGTCCGGCCCACGGATGGTCCCGCAGGGATCTGGCCAGGATGATCGGCGTCGTGCCCCAGGGAGAGACCCTCGCCTTTCCCCTGACGGTTCGGGAGATGGTCGCCATGGGCCGATACCCGTACCTCGGGCCACTCCACGGTGAGGGCACAAGAGACCGCGAGGCGGTGCAGCGGGCTCTGGTCCAGTGCGATATCGCGGGGTTGGCCTCCCGCGACGTGACCACCCTGTCGGGCGGGGAGCTACAGCGGGTGAGGATCGCCCGAGCACTTGCCCAGGAGCCCCGGGCCCTGGTTCTCGACGAACCCACGGCGAGCCTGGACATCCGTCACGAGATGGCGATCCTGGAGCTGCTGCGGTCCTCGGCCGATTCCGGAATGACCGTCCTGGTGGTGACCCACGGGCTGGATCTGGCTGCACGGTTCGCGGACCGTATGCTGCTCCTCCGCGAGGGTCGTGTGGTGGCCGAGGGTCGGGCGGGGAGCGTGATGGAGGCCCCCATTCTGGAGGACGTCTACGGCTGGCCCGTTGCAGTGGAGCCGGATCCTGTGACCGGGACACCGAGGGTGACACCCCTTCGCTCCACGGATCCGGCGCGCACGCCTGAAGGTCGGAACGGCTAGAGTCCCGCCGTGGCCTCCCGACGGAGCCCTGCGAACGACCTGTAGCGGCTTTCGGCCAGCTCGCCCCGCGACAGGGCCTCCCGAACCGCACAGTCGGGCTCGGTGAGGTGGGAGCAGCCGCGAAACCGGCAGAGATGAGTGTGACGCAGGATGTCGGGAAAGCACTCCTGGAGTACCGCGGGATCCACGCTCCAGAGAGCCACGTCGCCGAAGCCGGGCGTGTCCGCCACCAGGCCGCCGCACTCCAGGGAGATGAGGCGGGAGCTCACAGTGGTCTGGCGACCGCGCCCCGTCTTCCGTGAGAGCTCACCGGTCCTCAACCGCAGACCGGGATCCAGCGCATTGAGTAGGCTGGACTTCCCGACACCCGACGGACCGAGAAGAGCCGAGCTTCCCGTGCACACCTCCGCAGTGAAATCCTCCATTCCCGTGCCCGAGGCGGCGCTGACCGGGAGGACACGGTATCCGACGTCCCGGTAGAGGACCGCCAGGCGGTCCACCGACTCGCCGGTGGGATCCAGATCGATCTTGTTTACCACCAGGACGGGGTGGAGGCCGCTCCACTCGACTATGACGAGCAGCCGATCCAACGCTGTCAAAGAGGGATCCGGCTCGCGAGCGGCAACTACCACCAAGACACGGTCGAGGTTGGCGGCAATCACCTTGGGAGCCCGGCTCCCCGGGGCGCGTCGGACGATCTCCGTCTCGCGGTCTTCCACCGCCTCGATGACCCAGGCATCATCGGATGGGCAGACCCCGACGCGGTCACCGATCACCACCTTGTCGCCCGTGCGCTGCACACGCTTGAGACGCCCTCGTAGAACCGCCTCCACGTACTTCCCCCCTTCGATCCGGACGAGGTAGACGCCTCCGCCAGCTCCATGGATCACGCCTTCTACCCTTTCGGGGGCTGTCACACGCGTTCGCGCTCCAATGGAAGAACCCCCCACCGGCTCCTGAAGGGAACCGGCAGGGGGTTCGTGTGCTCCCGACCGAAACCGGCCGGCGCCGGCCTCACGCCGCGAAGGACTCCAGGGCGCTTCCTCGCTCACCTTCGCGCAAGCGGCGAAGGGCGCGGTCCCGAAGCTGTCGAATGCGCTCCCGGGTCACTCCCAGCATGTTGCCGATCTCCTCGAGGGTGTGCTCGCGCTCTCCCTCCAGGCCGAAGTAGAGCCGGAGAACCTTCGCATCCCGCGCCTCGAGGGTCGCCAGGGCCTCGGTGATGGCCTCCGTTAGCAGCCGGCTCTCCACCTCGATCTCCGGCTCGGCGGCCTCCTCGGTGATGAACCTCTCCACGAGCTGGGAGTCCTCGGAGTCTCCGATGGGCGCGTCGAGACGGATCTCGGCCGCGTTCAGCGTCTGCAGCGACTCCACGAGCTCCGGGGTCAGCTCCGTGGCCTCTGCCAGCTCCTCGCTGGTGGGCTCTCGTCCCTTCTCCTGCTTGAGACGCTCCTTCTCGCGAAAGATACGAGCCAGGTCGCTCGCCCGGTTCAGGGGGACTCGGACCGCTCGGCCGTGGTTGGCCAGGGACGCCAGGATGGCCTGGCGGATCCACCACACGGCGTACGAGATGAACTTGACTCCCTGCTCCGGGTCGAACTTCCGGGCCGCGGTGACCAGCCCCACGTTCCCTTCCTGGATCAGGTCGGTCAGTGAGACGCCTCGGTTCTGGTACTTCTTCGCCACGCTGATGACGAAGCGGAGGTTGGCCCGAGCGAGCTCCTGGATCGCCTCCTCGTCACCTTTCTGGGCGAGGGCGCCCAACTCCTTCTCGCGGTCCGGCGTAATGAGCTCGTGCCGACTCACGTCACGCAGATACTGGTCGAGCGCGCTCTGCTCCTCGACGCTGGCGTCGAATCCCGAGAGGAGGTTCTTGCCCTTGCGGTTCCGGCGCTTCTTAGCCGGGCTCTTCTTGGCTGGGGCAGTGGCCATCTCGATCTATCACTCCTTTTCGCGCCCCATGGGGGCGCGCGTATTCTCCGCGGATGCAGAAACCGCACAGATGCGCGGTCTGCAGCCGTTCAAGCTGCTAGTCCGGTACATGGCTGTCAAGAATGCCGAATGACCTCGTACGCCATTGGCAGAAAGGGGTTCCAGCATGGGCGCGGGACAGGGAGGGGCTACGCCAAGCTGCTCGTCGGCGAGCGGTCCCGCCACCGTTGACTGGTACACTGTATCCGCCACGAGTTCCACCTTTCCATCCCCCTTTCATACGTGGTTGCCGCCCCTGCCGTGGCAGTCCTACCTTGGCCCGTCGCCCTCAGGGGCCCCTCCCCACTTCAACCGACCGCGCCTTGGGCCATCGCCTGACCCTCACCGGTATCAGCGACATCGGCCGTGTCCGCAATCGGAACGAGGACGCGTTCTCCCTCGTCCCCGAGCGAGGCATCGCCGTGCTGGCCGACGGGATGGGCGGCCATCCCGGCGGCGACGTGGCGAGCCGCATCGCTGCCGAAACCGCCGTGTCCAGCCTCCGGGAGCTGCTGCCTCCCGAGGGCTTCGCCGACGCTGAACCTGCCGCCGAACGCATGGGCCGGGCCATGGCGGAATCCGTCCTCTGGGCTCACCGAGCCGTCAGGGCAGAGGGAGCGAGCGAGCCCGCCCTCGAGGGCATGGGCACCACGCTCACCGCGTTCGTTGTGGACTCCGCCACGGGCGTCTATGCCGTCGGGCACGTCGGGGACTCCAGGGCCTATCGCCTGCGGAAAGGCGAGCTCGTCCAGCTCACCAGAGATGACACCTGGGTCCAGCAACGGGTTGACGAGCAGCAGCTCACGCCGGAACAGGCGCGAGACCACCCCTTCGGACACATGCTCACGCAGTGCGTGGGCCTCCCGGAGCAGCCCGATCCCCACGTCTTCACGGGGGTCGTCGAAGCGGGAGACGCCTATCTGCTCTGCACCGACGGGCTTACCGGGATGCTCTCGGATTCCGAGATGGTGGCGTCCCTGGGAGAGACGCTCTCCGGGCAAGAGAGCGACGCGGAGGCGAAGCTCCAAGAGCTCGTCGACCTGGCCAACACGAAGGGGGGCTACGACAACATCACGGCCGCCCTCATACTGGTCGGTCGGGGGTAGGCGCGCGCGTCACCAGGTCGATGACCCTGGATGGGTCCAGCGTGCGGCGCTCGAAGGTGAAGACCCGCAGGACCCGGGAGGAGGTGTAGAGGGCCCGAGCGACCCGGGGTAGATCCACCAGTCCAGGGAGCCCTTCCGACCCCAGGCGCTCGACGGTCCCGTCCCTTCGCTCCACGAGGATGTCCAGCTGGAACATGGCTCTCTTGGCCGGAAAGTCGACGACGACTTCTCCGGGCTCCAGGTCCACCTCCCCGGCCAGCTGGTCCTCGACCTGTCGCCGACGTGGGGAATCCTCCGCCACCCAGTCCTCCACGACCCGGCCGTGAAGGTCTGCGGCCGTAAGCTCCAGAGCCCGCTTGGGAAGCCTCCGGTGCCGCAGCGCGGGAAGCCAGCGCGTGGCGAGCCGCTCCGCCACCTCCGAGTCCTGCTCCGCAGATCGCCTCGAGATCTCGTGGAGAAGCTCTTCGTCGGTGGGCCCGATCAGCTCCTCCGATTGGAGGATTCCCGCGTCCACCGCATCCTCCACGATCCGCTTGTAGAGCGCGGTCGCTGCCCTGACCGCGTGGTGCCAGTACACGTTCCGAAACATCTGGTACTTGGCGAACAGAAGTGACTCCAGGGCGGCAACGGCCTTCTCCTGAACACCGACCTCGGCGTCCCCGGTCACGGGATCGGGGACCAGGACGAGGCCCTGGAGGAGCCGATCTACGTCCACCTCGCCGTAGGGTACGCCACAGAACCGGGCATCCCGGCGCAGGTACTCCATCTTGTCGAGGTCCAGGCTGCCACTCACGAGCCCCCTCAGGGGGAACGAGCTGCGACCCCGGATGAGCTCGAGGATCCGGTCGGGGGCGTCCGCCCCCAGGGGAGCCAGGGCGCTCCGGAGAGCCGGGGAAGCGAAGAAGCGCTCGCTGACCTTCTCGTGATCCGCGGGCACATCCGATTCCAGCTCCTCGAGAGCGTGGGAGAAGGCATAGTGCCCGATGTCGTGGAGCAGCGCCGCGTAGGGGACCAGAGCTTCGCCGGCCCACACCTCCTCGGGTACGCCGCCCCGATCTCTCAGGCGGCGGAGCGCAGTCACGGTCAGATGATAGACCCCGAGCGCATGGTCGAAGCGCGTGTGAGTCGCGCCCGGGTACACCAGGTGGGCCAACCCCAGCTGCCGGATGTACCGGAGGCGCTGGAACTCAGCGGTATCGATGATACGCACTGCGATGCCGTCGAGGCGGATCGTATTCCAGAGGGGATCTCGGATCAGCTTACAGACGCCTGGGGAGTCCATGCCCGACAGTAGACATGAGCGGTGGCATGGGCAATGTCGCGATGGGCTGATGGAAGGGAGTCCGCCCAGGTGTGGCGAGGGGAGGCCGGCCGACCTACCTTCCCGAAGGAAACACGAAGACGACTCCCTCGCGGAAGCGTGCGCCAGGCCAGCCTTGAGTCCCAACCACGCCCTTCGGGAATACATCTCCTCCCAAGCCGAGAACCGCCCCGGGGTGTACCGTATGTACGGCCCGGGACGTGAACTGCTCTACGTGGGCAAGTCCATACGCGTGCGCACCCGGCTCCTCTCCTACTTCCGTGCTCCCAAGGGGGAGAAGGCGTGGGAGCTCATCCGTGAGGCCTCGGACGTGGAGTGGGAGTACATCCCCAACGAGTTCGCGGCCCTCATTCACGAGATGAAGCTCATTCAGCGCTGGCAGCCCCGCTTCAACGTCAGACACAGGCGCAAGCCCATCTACGCCTTCGTCAAGGTCACCCGCGAGGCCGCGCCCCGGGTCCTTCCGGTGACACGGGTCGTCGACGACGGCTCCACCTACTACGGACCGTTCCCCCGAGTCGGGGCATTGGCCCGAACCGTTCGAGAGCTGAGCCAGGTCCTGGGACTTCGGGACTGCCCTGGAAGCACACCCATCTTCTTCGACGACCAGCTCGAGGTCTTCCAGGGCGGCCGTCCTCCCCGGTGCCTGCGGGCCGAGCTGCGTACCTGCCTGGCCCCCTGCTGTGGCAAGACGTCCGCCGCCGAGTACCGGAAGGCGGTGGAAACGGCCAGGCGCTTCCTGGAGGGCCGAGGAGAAGGACCCCTCGGAGAGGTGGAGGAGAGCATGCGCGTCTCTGCCCTGCGCATGGAATTCGAGTATGCGGCGCTCCTCCGTGACCGGCTCGAGCGTCTCCGTCGCTTCCGCGACGACCTGATCGCCTTCCGGGGTCGTGTGGAGGATCTGACGTTCCTCTACCGGGTTCCGGGCTTCCGGGGCGCGGACCGCCTCTACCTCCTGCGGACAGGGAGGATCCGGAAGGCCATGGCCTACCCCAAGAGCCGCCGGGCTCGCGAGCGCGTGGCCACCGCCATCAGCGAGGTCTACTCCGAGAGGGACCACGGGCCACGGGGCATGGCCCCGGAGGACGCCGCGGAGATCCTCCTCATCGCCCAATGGTTCCGACTCCGTCCCCGGGAGCGCGGCCGCACCTTCACGCCGGACCGGTGGCTGGAGGAGAGGCAGCCTGCATGAGGGGGACGACTCCGTCGCCCGGTGGGCACCGACCCCCGCTGCGTCTCTTCGTCGAGGCGGAGATCCGCCGCCTCGTCGATGATGCTGCCGCTCTTCGCAGCGCCGAGACGGCGTTCTCCGCCCTCGCCCGGGGAGCGGCGCTGGTCCCCCCACCCATGGGAGTCGACCTGCCCGAGACCGCGGGCGAGGTGCACGTGAAGGGCGCCTGGATCCGAGGATCTCCCGTTTTCGCCTTCAAGGTGGCTTCGGGCTTCTACGGCAATGCAGCCCGTGGCCTGCCGACGGGTTCCGGATTGGTGCTGGTCTTCGACTCCTCCTCGGGATTCCCGCTCGCCGTCCTGGCCGATAACGGGTACCTCACCGACCTGCGCACGGCAGCCGCCGGCGCCCTGGCGGTCCGCCTCCTGACTCCTGACACGCCCCTGACCGCGGCGGTTCTGGGCACCGGCGTCCAGGGTCGCATGCAGCTGAGGCTCATGAGCCAGGTCCGGACCATTGGTGAGGTCCACGCCTGGTCGCCTCACCCAGAGTCCCTGACCAGCTATGTGGAGGAGATGAGCGATACGCTCCGCGTCCCGGTCATCGCCCGCGAGACCCCCGCGTCCGCTGTCTCTGCCGCCGACCTGGTGGTAACGGCCACACCCTCCCGGGAGCCTTTCTTGGACGTCGGCATGCTCCGTCGTGGAAGCACCGTCGTGGCCTTGGGATCCGACGGTCCCGAGAAGAGGGAGCTCACGTCGGAGCTGGTCGCTCTGGCCGACAAGGTGGTGACCGACCTCACGAGCCAGTGCTCGAGGCTCGGGGAGCTGCACCACGCGGTGGACGACGGCCTGATGTCCTCCGATGACGTGCACGCCGAGCTCGGGCAGATCCTGGTGGGCGAGCGTACCGGTCGGGAGGGTTCGGAGGACATCGTATGCGACCTGACGGGGGTCGGAGTCCAGGATGCCGCCATCGCCGAGGTGGCCTTCTCCGCACTGATGGCCGGACGGGCCACCTGAGGAGGCGTAGAGTTATCGGATCTCCCGATCTCCACTCTCGGTGTGGACCGAACATCGGGTGCATTTCCGCGACGTGAGGGGTCGCAACCCTCGGCCTCGCACCAATGTTGCCGGACACCCTGGAAGCGAGTCTGTTCTTGTTGGCCGCGGCTGCTTCAATCCAGAAGCCTGGCATAAGAAGGAACAGGGCTACTCGGGGAGACGATAGTCCGTGGCCCAGAGGAGGCCTCGGTGGCGGTCTCTTCACCTCGACACGTGCGCAAATGTCGCGCGGGCGAGAGGCGCAGCGGCAGCACAGAGGTCGAGGCCTATGCCGGACCCCTGGTGGCCGCCGCCCATCGTGGCATCCCGACCGAACGTCACCATGGCATTCTGCCGCGCACGGGGCGAGACTTGCCGCGAGACGAAGCAGGCAAGAATGAGTCAAACGGAAGCCGCTGGCTTCCCGGAAGCATCGAAGCCACGCTCACCTTGTGCCCGAAAGGACGCATGGTTCGAGTAACTGGCCGAGGACATACGCGAACCGCAGATTCGGCGGTCGCATCGACTGATCGGGCGTCCAGAATCCTCGCACCCGGAGACCTTGTGCTGTTTCAGTCAGGAAAGGGGCCTTGGGTACGGTGGGCCGTCGAGTTCTCGCTCATTCTGGCGTCCGTGTTTCTCGCGGTCTTCCTTGAGAATGCCCGGCAGGCTGGCGCGGAACGCAGGGCAGCCCAAGCGGCACTTGAGCAGCTGCTTGGCGAGCTCCGTGAGGACCACGCGGATTTCCTCCGAATCATCGAGGAGCAGGAGGCCTTGAGTCGCAGCTACTCGGACCTAGACCGGTGGTTGGGAGATGGGGCGGACTACCCTCCGGACAGCGTGGGAGCCGCCCTTGTTGCCGTGTTGGGTAATCCGACGCTCTTCACGAGGCGCGCGTCCTGGACCACGATGGTCTCCGCCGGGCAGTTGGCGCACCTTGATGCGCCGGAGCTCGTCCTCCAACTCGGCCAGCTCTATGAGACATCCTATGGCCGACTCGAGTACAACAGCCGCTTCTACGACGAAGAGATGTTCGCCGAGTTCCGCTCGACCGAGGCGATGCGGTGGGATAACTACAGGACAGGGGGGCAGCCGTTAGTGGAAGACCCTGTTGAGGTGCGTAGGCTCGCTGGGCGGCTGAGCCGAATACACAGCATGTGGACTCTATGGTACCGCGATCTCTTGCTCGAATACGAGGACGATGTTCTCGACGCAATCGTCGCGGTCGAGCAGTACCTAGCTACCCGAGGGCCCTGAGTCTCAGGACGTGACATCCGTTGACCCCGGGTGCGGCCAGGGGCTCCACTCTCGAATGGCCGTGGGCTTCTCCTGGCCGATGGAGTCGGAAGCGTACGCTGCGGAGCAGCGGACGCAGAAGGAAGGGGTCATCGACGAGGGTTGGGCGACACGGAGCCATCGTGGCCAAGGATGACACCGTTTCGCACGTGGAGCCAGCCGAGCGAGACGGGACCAAAGTGGACGGCCCAGACGCCGTCGGCCACCTCTTCGAGGCCGATGAACTCACCACCGAGTAGGCAGCTGACGTTGACCCATGCGGAGTGCCACCGGATGCCGCCATTGGTCGAGACCTCTCGGAGCTCGAAGTGCGCGGGGTAGTCGGGCGGCTGGAGTTTGGAGGGCATGGGCGAGGGCTCGTGTCTACTGCTACCCCCTCACCGTCCAGGACGGCTTCAGCCGCTACCTCCTGGCGTGCCAGGGCCTGGGCGGAACCACCTGCGCGGGCACGCGCCGTGTCTTCACCCGTCTCTTCCAGGAGTTGGGCTTCCTGAGCGCATCCGCACCGACAACGGTGTCTAACCGTCCCGGGTCTTGAACTGGCCCTTGAAGTCGGCCGACCAGATCGAGTGGGGAGCCTCAAAGGGTGCTGTGGGCCTACCGGGATGAGGCTGGGTGCGCGTGCGGCGTCGTTTCTTCACGTGCGCTTCGATGACGAAGCGTCTACGTTGTCCACACCTCACAGCCCAGGCCGAGCATCTTGCTACCGCAGCAGAGGCCCAGAGTCATGGGCAGCACTCTAATGGCCCCATCATGAGCAAGCCTCAGCTCTGGGAGGATCGGTCATGAAGGCTCCCAGGCCCGTACGCCTGGCAGTGACCACGGCACTGCTGCTCCTGACTGGCCTCCTCATTCTTCAAGCGCTCGGCTACGGCCTTGGCTTTTTCTTTGACCCGGCATCCGGACTCGGTGAGTTCGCGTCACCGCCACCCACCGAGGGTGACGAGCTCACGGTGGCCTTGGTCGGTCTCGTCGGCGCTGGCATGCTAGGTGCGGCGGGAGTGCTGGCTCTTGGGGTCGTCCTCGTTCTCCGGGGAGACCCAGCTGGCTCATACCTCATCATGGCTGTGGGCGGGGTCTACGTTCTGGCAGGGCTGAGCGTCATGCGGGCCTCGTGGACCTGGGATGCGTACTTCTACATCGTCGGCGGTGGCCTCGTCGGATCGCTGGCCGCCGCATGGCGTTCGCTCAGCGCTAGAGAACTCAACGGGTGAGCTGGTAAGGCCCGCTGCGACGGCCCAACCGCCCACGCTAGGGAGCGGAGAAGGGAGATCAGGCTCGGCCCCCTTGCGAGAGAGCATGGTGAGGCACTTCCCTGGACTTCGTTTCGTGGAAGACTGGCCCAACCTGTTTGAAGATGTGTTCCAATGTCTCGAGGGGGCCAGGGCGAGGATGCCGGGCATTTGCGGCTGTGGCGGTGGACTGGAGAGTCGCGCGGCGCGAGGGTCCGGCATTATGCTCGCGCAGCGTCAACGCGAGTCGTCAGGCAGTGCACGGCCCGCTTGTCTCGGTATCTCCCTCCCCAAGTGAGCGTTGATGAAGGCTCGTTCGATGCCTCGGGTCACCCGATTCGTCTCGGAGTTCGCGGTAATCGTCGTGGGGGTGCTCGCTGCCCTTTCTGTGGATTCCTGGAGGGAGAATCGGATTGATCGCGGCATTGAGGGTCGCTACCTGGAGCAGATTGTCGCGGATTCACAAGAGAATCTGCGCCTCATCGCTGAGGCGACGGCCCTCGAGCAGAAACACATGGAGGTCGCCGAGAGCCTGTGGCGCGCCGCACAACGGCATGTGACCCCGACTGCCGACTCCGTGGCCGCGTGGCTCGAGCGCCGTGATGGATCTTGGTGGTACTCCGATCCACGACTACGGGATGGAACCATCACCGCCCTCGCGCAGACAGGTGACTTCGCACTCGTCCGGGATGCCCGGATACGTTCAGGCATCCTCGGCTACGTGAGTCAACTACAAGCGGACCTGGAGGAGTTTCGACGCGGAGTCCAGATCCATGAGGAAGCGCAGACCCGCCTTGGTATTCGAGGAGAGGTGGGCTTGACACCGGATATCTCCCCCGGCTCACCTCGTGCCGTCCGTCTCTATCTCGCGATTGTCAGTGATCCTGAGGGTCGGGCAGCCTTGGGTAGGCTCCGCAAGGGCTACGAGAGCCGAATCTGGTATCTGGGTCAGATAGAGGCGGCTACGACCGCATTGCTTGAGCTGCTAGACTGAGGGGGTCGATCACAACCACTGTCTCAGAGCAGCTGCTGCTGTCGCGGTAGGCTCCAGATTCCGAGACGCTCGCCCTGCAGCTCGCGCTCCGGGTGAGCATGGTGGTGCGCAGCAAGAATGCAGAACCGTTGGATAGCGCCGAGCACTCGGATTGAGTGACTCCGGGGAGCGGCGTTCGTCAAGGTAGCGAGCCGTTGGTCTACGCCAGATTCTGGGTTGGACCCGACGGTGAGTGCCGCGGCACGGAGGGTTGGAGCGTGGAGCGACGCGATCGAGAATTGGGCATGGATCGCGACATCACGCGGCGCGACTTCGTCAGCGGCCTGGGAGTGTCAATCGCCGGCGCTGCGATGGGAAGGGCGTGGACGGCTTCAGGACCCCTTCAGGCCAGGAGTACCGCCGCCGGTGGCACACCCGGGTTGGAGCCTCAAGCCGCGTACTACCCGCCGGGTGAGATGGAGATGCGGGGCAGCCACCAGGGGTCGTTCGAGGTCGCGCATGCGCTGCGCGACGGTGCGATCTGGCACGATCTAGGCCCGGAGGCCGAGACCGGCGAGCTCTACGACTTGGTTGTCGTGGGCGGTGGTCTGAGCGGACTGGCAGCAGCCTACTTCTTCAGGAAAGAGGCAGGGCCTGAGGCCCGCATCTTGGTACTGGACAACTGCGACGACTTCGGGGGCCACGCCACGCGGAACGAATTCCGCTCCGGGGGAAGAACGCTGCTGATCAACGGCGGGACCATCAACATCGAGGACTTCAGCGCATACGACGAGCACTCCCAGGCTTTGATCCGCGACCTCGGTATCGAAGTCGCTCGCTACTCCGAATACTACGACGCGGAGCTGTATCCGTCGTTGGGTCTGCGGGGCGGGGTCTTCTTTGACGAGGAGACATTCGGCGTCGATCGACTGGTCGTCGCGCACGACGAACTCGACCTCCGGGGATTCTTGTCACGGACGCCGCTGTCCGCAGATGCACGCGGGGATATGATGCGCCTCTTCGAGAACCGAGTGGATTATCTGCCCGGGCGATCGCTGGAGGAGAAGACCAGGACCCTGGAGGGGATATCCTACCTCCGGTTCCTCACGGATCTCGTGGGAATTGACGAGTCTCTGCTGCCGTACTTCCAGACCTGGCAGCAGGGGTACTGGGGAATCGGCAACGATGCCTTGCCGGCGGAGATGGCCCGGGTCAGCGGCTTCCCGGGGTTCCAGGGCATGGGGTGGCCCGAGGTCGGGGAGGGCGGTGGGCCGTTCCCGGTGATGACCCCCACAAGCGAGCAGTACTTCCGGTTCCCGGACGGCAACGCCTCCATCGCGCGTCTCTTGGTGCGAAGCCTGATCCCCGGCATCGCGCCGGGCAATACCGCCGAGGACATCGTGACGGCGCAGTTCGACTACTCGCAGCTCGACCGCGACGGCGCCCCTGTGCGGATCCGCCTGAGTAGCACGGCGGTGCACGTGCGACACGTCGGAGAATCCGGGAGATCGAGCGACGTTGAGATCACCTATGTGCTCTCCGGCCGGGCACGGCGAGTTCGAGGCCGCTTCTGCGTGTTGGCGTGCTACAATGCAATGATCCCATACATGTGTCCGGAGCTTCCCGAGGCTCAGCGCACCGCCATGTCGCAAGCGCTGAGGTCGCCGAAGGTGTACACCAGCGTCTTGGTCCGGAACTGGCAGGCCTTCGTGCGATTAGGGCTCCGTGAAGCCTTCTGCCCAGGGAGCTACCACGACGTCGTGGGGCTCTGTGATCCCGTCTCCATGGGCGAGTATCGGACTCCGCGACGGCCCGACGAGCCCATGGTGCTCCAGCTCTACCGGGTACCCCTGGCTCCCGGGCTCCCGGCGCCCGCTCAATGGAGGAGGGGCATGTGGGAGCTGCAGGCTACCAGCTTCGAGGTTTTCGAGCGGAGGGTTCGCGATCAACTGGGGCGAATGCTAGAAGGGGGTGGATTCGATCCGGCCAGGGACATCGAGGCGATCACCGTGAACCGTTGGCCCCACGGCTACTGCTTCGGTTACGACCCTGCCACCGATGAGGTGGCGTGGACCAGCGAATGGCCGGTGCAGGAACGTCCGTGGCTGCGCGCCCGCCAGCCCTTCGGCCGGATCGCCGTTGCCAGCTGCGACACAGCGAACAATGCTATGACCGAAGCCTCTCTGGGCGAGGCATACCGTGCCGTCCGCGACGTGTTGGGAGGTGGCGATGACCTTTGAGAGCAGCACGTGAGCGCCGTCAGACTAGCGTTTGTTGAGATGGCCGGCCCCAAGGACCGGGTCGGAGAGGGTGAGGTGGCACGCTCAAGTGGTACCCATATTGGCCGCATGGCCGGAGTCGGGCTTGGACGCCATCCGGAACGTCGGGGTCTCCGAAGGCAGCATCAGAGCGATCTCCGCCGGCCGCCTCAGCGGGACAAGAGCTCTCGACGCCACAGGCCTGGTGGTCGCTCCTGGCTTCGTCGATCTGCATCGACACGGCCAGGCCTCCAGAGACGCGTGAGATGTGTTGCTGGTGACGCTGTGTAGAGAGGGAGCCTGGTAGCTCATGAGGGCAATTGTCCAAGAGCGGTACGGATCCTTCGATCAGCTGGAGCTCCGAGACGTAGACGAGCCCAAGCCTGGCAGGGAGGAGGTTCTCGTTCGGGTGCGAATGGCCTCGCTACACCCCGATGTGTGGCACGTCGTGTTTGGTCGCCCCTATGTCCTGCGGCTGATGGGAGGAGGGGTCATGAAGCCGAAGAACCCCATCCCGGGGACGGATATGTCAGGAGTCGTCGAGTCTTTGGGTCCCGGTGCGACGCGATTCCGAACGGGCGACCCGGTGTTCGGCGAAACCCTGCCCAAGCAGCAGTGGGCACATGGAGGCACCTTTGCCGAGCTGGTGTCAGTCCACCAGGATTTGTTGGCGATAAAGCCAGATCGAGTCAGCTTCGAGGAAGCGGCGTCGGTCCCCACGTCTGGAATCATCGCCCTGAGCAACCTGCGCGGGGCGAGTGAGTGGGGTCCTGGCAGGAGGGTCCTGATCATTGGCGGCGGCGGCGGGGTTGGCTCGATTGCACTGCAGTTTGCCAAGGCCTGTGGTGCTCATGTGACCGCGGTGGATACGACGAGCAAACAGGAGATGCTTCGCTTACTTGGAGCAGATGATGTGGTCGACTACACGCAGGAAGACGTGACGGCCCGGGAGCAGCGATACGACCTCATCTTCGATGTTCCTGGCCACCGCCCCTTCTCGTCCTTCAAAGCATCTCTCAACCCTGACGGGAGATACATACCCATCGGACATGAGGGGTACGGGGCACTTGGAAGGGATGCGCTTGGACTCATCCCCCACTTTGTCAGGCTCATGATCCTCTCCCGTTTCGTGAGGCAACTGCGGGGTCCGGGTTCGCCCTTTCCGAGTAAAGCGGAGGCGATGGAGCGCCTCAGAGAGCTACTGGAGTCCGGGAGCCTAACGCCGATCATCGACTCGGTGTATCCGCTCCAGGACGTCCGCGAGGCCTTCCGACACATGGTTGAAGACGAACTCCACGGTAAGGTCCTGGTCACGCCGGGAGAATCTGTCTGACAAACAGTCGCCGAGGATCGTGAGGACACGATACGTTGCGTGTAGATCAATGCCTGCGACCGGCACGGCTGGCCTCCTGGTGTTGAGCGGGCCGCAGATGTCTCGCAATGTCAGCGTATCTCGCTCGGCGCTGGGAGGCCACGCGCTTTATAAGGTCAGCTCGCGCTCCAGGGGGACATGGTGGTGCGAAGCAGGACTGCGAATCCGTTAGAACGTAAGGACACCATCGATGGAGCACGGAGCCAAGCCATGAGCATGCCGACACCCTCAGACGGTCATCGCCTGCTGGCGAGACTCGTCGGTGAGTGGGAAGGGGACGAGACGATGCACCCGTCACAGTGGGATCCGACCGGCAGCGTAGCCGTGGGTCGCAACTCCAACCGGCTGGGTCTCGGTGGCTTCGCCGTGCTTTCCGACTATGAGCAGGAACGTGATGGCGCGATCACGTTTACCGGTCACGGTGTCTACACGTACTCTCCGGAGTCAGGCCAGTACACGCTGCATTGGTTCGACTGCCTAGGTTCTCCTCCCGAGGTCTTTGTCGGTGACTTCGACGGCGATGTGCTCACGCTCGCGCATGGCGGTCCGGGGATGCATTCGCGAATGACCAGCGACTTCTCAGAAGACCGACTGATGAAGGCGAAGATGGAGATGTCGCAGGACGGCACCGAGTGGCAAGTCCTCTTCGAGGCTACCTACCGCCGGCGCTGAGCGTCCAACGTGACTGGTCCAACCGTGGCCATCGGGACCGCAATGCCATGTTGGTCGGGCAGCCGCCAATGGAAATCGACGTCGCACTGGTGCGTGAGCTGATCGGCTCGCAGTTCCCGGCTTGGGCCCACCTCCCGGTCGAGCCGGTTGAGCCCAACGGGTACGACAACCGCACGTTCCGTCTCGGCTCTGAGCTCTCCGTCAGACTTCCGAGCCACGAGCGATACGCAGGCCAGGTAAGTAAGGAGCAGAAATGGCTGCCCCGGCTCGCACCATTCCTCCCGCTCCCGATCCCGGCGCCCGTCGCGCTGGGAGCGCCGGCGGCTCGATACCCTTGGCATTGGTCCGTGTATCGCTGGCTACCGGGCAAGAGCGCTCCGGTCGGGCGGATCGGCGACCGGGTGCAGGTGGCGGTTGCCTTGGCGGGATTCCTTCGAGCCCTACGCCGGATCGACTCCGGGGACGGCCCCGCTCCGGGACCGCATGATTTCTTTCGAGGCGGCCCGCTGGCGGTCTACGACACCGAGACACGTAACGCCATCGAAGCCCTTGGTGGGGAGGTTGACACGGCCTCCTGTACCGCTGTCTGGGAGGCAGCGCTTCAAACCACTTGGCAGGCTGACCCCGTTTGGGTCCATGGCGATGTCGCCAGTACGAACCTGCTCTTCCGTGGGGGCGAGCTTGCGGCCGTGATCGATTTTGGATGTTGCGGGATCGGCGATCCAGCCTGTGACCTCGCCATCGCGTGGACACTGTTCTCGGGCACTGCTCGAGACACCTTCAGATCCCGCATGTCGCTCAATGATGAGACATGGGCTCGGGCTCGAGGCTGGACGCTCTGGAAGCACCTGATCACACTTGCAGGAAGCGGCGCTGAATCGGATGAGCGACAGAGGTGTCAGCGCGTCGTGAGTGATGTCCTGGCTGACCACGAGGCTGAGGCCTAGGCAGGGATCTGGCTGGCTACAGGTCAAGAACGAGCTTCAATCCAGCGTCCACCCGGGCCATCAGGCTCGAACTGATCCGCCTCACCTTCTCCGTGAGGCAGTCCTCGTCCAGCGTCACAATCTGGGTGACGTTGGCCACGGAGTCCTTCTCGAGGCTGGTGCTCTTGGCCGGCCGTAATACGTTACCCGGGGCGTCGAGTAGCCTCGTATTCGATGTGAGCACGACCGCCGCCACGGTCTTGAGCTCGCTTCGATTGAAGGCGTCGGCCTGAACAACGAGGACGGGGCGTCGGTAGCCCGGCTCCGACCCGCGGGGTTCTTCGAGGTCGGCCCACCAGATCTCCCGAGCAACTGCTGTAGCATTGCAGCCCCGGCTCCGGGTAGGCATCCTGCTCCGTCAACAGAACTGCAAGGTCGTCGGACGCCGCTCGCGCAGCACAAACGCCAGCTGCTAGTGAAGAAGAAGTAGAGTCGAGGGATGATGGGTGAGAAGGCATGGCTGAGTCCGCCCCCCGAGCTCCGGGCCGCGTATGCAGACTTCGAATGGCTCGTCGCGTACCAGTACGCGAAGCACTCCGTGGTATATCGCCTGACTCGGGCAGGCGTCCCGGGGCTGTACGTGAAGCTCGCCGAGGCCGGGCACTTCCCGAGCCTGGCCGGGGAGGCCGAGCGAATGCGGTGGGCCCAACCTCACCTGCCAGTGCCCACGGTGGTTCGGCAGGGTACCGAGGATGCAATCGAGTGGTTGGTCACGACCGCGCTGCCTGGTCGGGACGCCACCCATCCTGAGCTGGCCGAAGATCCCGGCGCACTTGCTCGGATCCTCGCCCGGGGACTCCGGAAGTTCCACGACGGCGCTCCCGTGCAGGGATGTCCCTTCGACTTTCGATTGGGGCCGGCGATCCAGCATGTCCGGGCAAGGCTGGAGTCAGGACTCATCGACTCGCGGCGTGACTTCCACGAGGAGTTCGCCCATCTCACGCCGACCGGGGCGGTGGAGCTCCTCGAGGCGACCCGGCCCGTGTCCGAGGACCTGGTCGTCTGCCATGGGGACTTCTGCCTGCCCAACATCCTCATCGAGGAGGGGCAGGCCACCGGCTTCGTCGATCTGGGGGAGTTGGGCGTAGCCGACCGTTGGTGGGATCTGGCTGTGGCGAGCTGGAGCTTGACGTGGAATCTCGGGCCGGGGATGGAGGAGACCTTCCTGGCTGAGTACGGGGCGTCACGTGACTCGGACCGGGTCAACTTCTACCGGCTCCTGTACGATCTGGCCTGCTAGGCCCCCGCGGCCTCGCGTCGACATACCGGAGCCGAGGGTTCATCGACCCGGCACCAGCTCGATCCTGCGGTCCAGGACGGCCTCCACACGATCCCGTGAGTACACCACGGGATGAAAGCGATCATTCGCCCAATCCTCGAAGAGGTCCCGGTAGTGCCGGTCGTGGGGGTTTCCACTCTGACCGGGCGTGTTCATCCCCACGGCCCGGTCCCAATCCCCCGTGTCGACGATGATCCGGAACGAAGCACCCGAGGTCTGATTGTCTCCATTGGTGGTCTGATTCACCGTGGAGCCGTAGCCTCCGCGGGCCATGGGACCGACCTCGAGCAGGGCTCGCGTGCGATCGTCCACGGCGTTTCCCAGAGGGTGACGGAGGTAGGCATGGTGATAGTCGGGCTGCCCCCAGTGCCACCGGCTCATGTCCGCGCCCAGCTTCTCCGTGAGGCGGGCCACGGCTTCGCCCAGGGCGTCGATCAGCAGGGCGTCTCTCGCTTCCATCGGATCCTCGCCGAGCTCCCCCGGCGGGATGTGTAGGGACTCCAAGACCCTGCGTAGGCTGACGTTGAGGCGGCTGCCGTCAGGTACCAGGCGCTGCCTCACGGCGCTGCGCAGCTCCGTCTCCCAGGCCACGTAGATGCCCGCCGCCACGGAGGTCTTCTCGACCACGAAGTCCCAGCCGAGGAGACGGCGCCGTGCCTCCTCCACGCGACGGTTCTCGGCCGAGAGATCCCTCAGGAGGGGAACCAGCTGTCGGGCGGGTACGGACAGCTCGTCGGTCTGTAGCCGCATCATGTCCGCCATCGAGGACCTTCGGCCACTCCCCAGAACCTCGACGATGCGCAGCCACCGATAGGGGTCGGACCACTCGAAGCCGATAGCGTCCATGTAGGGGTAGCCCCTCGGTATCAGGTCGTTGTTGGCGGTGGCGAAATAGCCCTCCGGAGGATTGGCAACATGGGGCTTCGCCTTGATGGGCAGGTAACCGTCCCACTCATAACGCCCGTCCCCGGGCACCGGAACGAGACCGCTCCAGTTCCTGCGCACAGGCGCGATCCCCACGGCCTGCCAGCCGATGTTCCCGGCGCGGTCCGCCCACACCATGTTCTCGCCGGGGATGTTCGAGTAGCTGCAGGCCTCCACGAACTCCTCCCACGTGGTCGCCTGATCCATGCGGAGCGATGCCAGGTAGGGGGCACCTCCGATCTCCATCCAGGCGGCGCGCACGGCATAGGCCCTGTTGGCTTCCCGGTCCTCGAAGACCACCGGACCGTGGCGCGTGTACTTGAGCTGTACTTGCTGGGGCTCCTGCCCCTTCACCGGGATCTCCTCCCGGAGAACGGTCATGGGCTCCCATTGGCCCCGATAGAGGTACTCGTCGGGGTCGGATGGATTGGTGTCGTAGACGTAGAGATCCTCTCCGTCCGTGCGGAAGACGGTGAGCCCCCAGGCTCCGTGCTCGTTGTGGCCGATAGACACCCCGGGCAGGCTGGGCTCCCCGCCCCCGATCACGTTCCACCCGGGTCCCACCAGGTGCACCCAGTACCGCAGGGACGGAGCGGCCTGGACCCGGTGAGGGTCGTTGGCCATGATGGGGTAGCCGCTCTCCGACAGGCGCCCGCTCACGACCCAGTTGTTGGACCCGATATCCTGCCCGAGATCGTGCTCCTCCTGCCGCGCGGCCTCGGCGGCCGCTGCCTCCAAAAGAGAGAAGGCATCCGGGTCGGCCCGGTGCTCGGCCACGATATCCTCGGGCCGAAAGCGCACCGAGCCCCGGAACGCGTCGTAGATGCCCAGGATGTCCTGGGATAGCCCGTGGGCGTCGATGGCGGGATCCAGCGTCAGGTCCGGGTCACCGGGGCCGAAGTCCGACAACGCCTTCACAGCCTCGGCACCCAGGGCGGCCACGGCCCGGCCTGTTCTCAGCTCCGCCCCGATGTTGCCAAGCAGGCCCTGGTGTCGTGAGATGACGACCTCCGGAGTCCAGAATCCGGGCTCGATACCCAGGAGGCGGAACTCCACCGGCAGCAGCTCCGGCTCGCTCCGCGCCTGTCGGACGTAGGCGTTGATTCCGTCCACGTACGCACGGACGATCTCGACACCTCTTGGGTGGTAGTGGCGGAGCTCCTGCTCCAGGTCCCGGCGGAACATGAAGAGGCGGGTTCCGATGTCTCGCTCCAGCTCCCGGCGACCGAGGATCTCGGCCACGGTTCCCGTCGCCTGCCGCCGCCACAGCTCCAGCTGGAAGAGTCGATCCCGGGCGGCGCTCCAACCCTGGGCGAAGAAGAGATCGTGCTCCGTCCGGGCGTAGATGTGGGAGATGCCCCAGTGATCCACCAGGATCTCGACCGGCTGGTCGAGCTCGGGGATCTCGAGGCGCGTGGTCTCCTGGGCGCCCGACGACCCGGGGGTCCGGAGAACGAGGATGAGCGCGACTAGCAGGTGCCCGACGGCCGATCGGCGCAGCATTAGCATACCCTCGACGTGGGAAGCGAATGAGCCAGGCTAGCCCTGACTCTAGGCGCCCGTCATCACCATGGCGGCCCCGGCAACGTACGCGACGCACCACCACCCGTACGCGATGCGGGAGTACCAGTGAAGCCAGGACGGCACGACCTCGTCGCCGTTGGCCGCCCGGTGCCGCCACGCCAGGGCGGTCTCGCTCACCATGGCCGCCAGGGCCGAAAAGCCGAGGTAGCCGTGCAGTGTGAGGCCCTCGCCGGAGCCGATGACCATGCAGGCGGTGGCGACGACGTCGAAGACCACCCCGGCCCGGAGGAATCCGAGAACCCTGGCGGTGACCCTGTGGCTGCGTTGCTCACCTACGATACCGATCCCGTACGTGACGAGAGCGAAGTGCACCAACACGACGCCGACGATGCTGATGGGTGCCACGGATGTCCCTTTCGTTCATGGTTGACCAGGAGTGGCGACGTCAGGAGGCGACGCCAGCCGACGCGATGAGCGCCTCCCTGAAGGCACTGAAGATGTTGCCGTCCGCCTCGGGGGCGGGGAACAGATTCCAGCAGTTCACGACACCGACGAGGTCGTGGTCGGGGAGCACGAGGAGGTACTGTCCACCGAAGCCGAGCCCGGCCCAAATCTCAACTCCTCCCCTATCCACCCGCCACCACTGGTATCCGTAGCCCCAGCCCTGGGCGTTTCCGGTCTCGGCCTGCCGGGCCGTCGCCGCCTCCACCCAGGCGTCCGGGAGGATGCGGCGACCTTCCCAGACGCCGTCCCTGAGGTAGAGCAGTCCAATGCGCGCGAGGTCTTCGGCCTCGAGGTAGAGCCCCCCTTCGGTATCCGGGTAGCCACGGGGGGTGACCTTCCAGTAGTAGTCCTCGATGCCCAGCGGGCCGAAGAGATGCTCCTCGGCATACTCGGAGATGTATCGTCCGGTGGCCGAGCGCACGACGCCCGACATGAGGTGGGACCCACCCGAGCTGTAGGCCCATTTCTCTCCAGGAGCGGCGTCCGTGGGCTGATCCAGCGTGAACTGGATCCAATCCTGGCTTCGCTCCAGCTGGAGGGTCGTGTTCGTATCGTCCAGGGGCCGATCCTGCTCGTGCCACTCGATGCCGGATCGCATGGTGAGCAGATCCCGCAGAGTCGCGTCGAAGAGTCGAGTGTCCACGGCAGAGAGGTCGTAGTCCCCGAAGAACGAGAGCAACGGCTCGTCAACACCGCCGATCTCCCCGTTGTGGATGGCCGCGCCCAGAACCGTGGCCGACACGGATTTCGTAACCGACTGGAGGGAGTGGACGTCGCGCCCCCGGTAGTACGGGTGAATGTCGGGGTGGAAGTAGTTGTAGTCGTGGACGTCGGCATCGGTCCCGCACGCGTCCGTCCCACAACCGAGGGGACCGCTCCGCCCTCGGGAGAGCTCGACGTAGTCGTTCGGATACCGCTCGCTCACGACGAGGCGTCCGTTCCTGACCACGACCAGGCGATCCACGTAGCCGAACCGACCCTCGCGGATCGCCCCATCGAGCTCCACCAGGGGGGCGGGGTCCATTCCCTCGTCCGCGGGCGTCGAGGCGATCCACCCGGTCGTGGGCCAGGCCTCCTGCCCGGCACCGCCTTCCGGTGGGCTCCCGGCCTCGGGGGAGGGCCCACAGCCGGAGACGACGGACAGCGCCGTCAGTGCCACGAGGGGGAGTAGTCGAGAGAGGGATCGACGAGCCATGGTCATGTGTGACAGCACTGGAGGGGTCTCCTCGGAATCCCGTTACGCTTCGTGGACGGTATGCCCACC
This sequence comes from Gemmatimonadota bacterium, assembly GCA_039589955.1. Lineage (GTDB taxonomy): Bacteria > Gemmatimonadota > Gemmatimonadetes > Longimicrobiales > Gaopeijiaceae > SZUA-318. The sequence continues at coordinate 42,081 of JBDHGI010000005.1, forward strand.
CACCACGGTTCTCACGACCCCGATCTCCTTGATGCGATCGGGATCCACGTCGTGGGGATCTTCGGCCAGCACCACGAAGTCCGCCAGCTTCCCGGCGGTTATGGAGCCCTTCTCCCGCTCCTCGTACGAGGCGTAGGCTCCGTGGACGGTGCAGATCTTCAGGGCCTCGTCGATGCTGATCCGTTGGCTCGGTCCCCATACCCGGCCGGAGTAGTCCTTGCGGGTGACCATGCTCTGGATGGCCATGAGCGGCTCGTAGGGGCCCGGCGAGTGGTCCGACGCGGGCGCCACCATGATGCCGTGATCCAGAAAGGAGCGGTGGGCGAACATCCACTCCATCTTGTCTTCGCCGTACTCCACCCACTTCTCGCCGTGGTAGTGGGCGTAGGTGTAGAAGGGAGCAGGGACGTACCCTCCCGCTGCGATTCGTCGGAGAAGCTCCGGGTTCACGAGCGAGCAGTGCTCGATGCGGTGGCGCGCATCGGGACGAGGCCAGGAGCTCTGGACCCTCTCGTAGGCGTTGAGGACCATCTCGATGGTCACGTCACCGTTGGCGTGGATCGCCACCTGCCATCCCGCTCGGTGTGCCTCCTCCACGACCTCGTGGACCTCCTCCTGGGTCATGGTGAGGATGCCGAAGTCGTCGGGCCGGCCCGCATACGGCGTGCTCATGGCCATGGTGCGCTCAGACGCAGACCCGTCCGCGGCGTATTTCACGGCCCCCACCTTGAGCATGGCGTCGCCGAATCCCGTACGGATGCCCGCCTGTTTCAGGGCCGGGAACGTGCCCCCGCGAGCCATGGCGTACATACGGAAGCTGAGATCACCCGCAGCGTAGGCGTCCTGGTACGCCGTGAAGGCGGCGGCGCTGGTCCCGGTCTGGTGCACCGAGGTGAGGCCGGCGGCATTCATCTCGCGGCAGATCACGGCAACCCCCCGGGCCCGCTCCTCCCGGGTGGAGGTCGACGGCACGTCGAAGACCGCTCTGGCCCTTTCCGCCACCTTCCCGGTGAGCTCGCCGTTCTCCCGGAAGAAATGACCTCCGAAGGGATCCGGGGTCTCTACCGTCACGCCCGCCGTCTCGAAGGCCCTGGAGTTGTAGACGCCCGTATGACCGCCTCGGTGCCCCACCACGATGGGATGCTCCGTGCTCACCTGGTCCAGGTCCCACTTGTTGAGCGGGCGCCCTTCCTCCTGCTTGGTGTCGTCGTACATGTACCCGACGATCCACTCGCCGGGAGGGGTACGTCTCGCGCGCTCGCGGAGGGCAGCCTCGATGCGGGCGATTGAGCCCAGGTTCGTGTTCACGTTCTTGAGGGCGTTGAGCCCTGCTCCGGAGGGGTGGGAGTGGGCGTCGATGAAGCCTGGCACCACCGTCATGCCTTCGCCATCGATGACCTGGGTTCGGCCCGAAGCCGCCAGATGTTCTACGTCCGCTGCCGCGCCCACGGCCGCGAAGCGTCCGTCCTTGATCGCGAACGCCTCGGCAGTGGGCTGGGCGTCATCCTGGGTCAGGACCCGCCCGTTCGTCAGGATCAGGTCGGGCACGACCGAGCGGTCCGAGCCGCCGGGAACGCACCCGGTGGAGAGTCCGGCAGTGGCCGCCGCGGTCAGGCCCAGGAAGTCCCTTCGACGAATCGTCCCCATTGTGTGTCCTCCCGGCAGATGGCTCCTGCAAGACTAGTGGCGAGCCACTCCCCGCGCACGCTGGCCACCTTCGTGACGACGTAGCGGCCTTCCGGGGCCGCGTTGAGGCGGGCGGGAATCTCCGCCATGGGCGACAGTATCCCTCGCGGGAATGGCCGGCCGCAAGCACGCCGGCCCTCAGAAGACCGGCCCCACCGCCCTCCGCACGTCCTCGAGCTCCGCGACGGCATCGGGATCCGCTTCCGTGGACAGACTCACGCCGATGCAGAAGAGGAAGCCCGCCGCGAAGCCCGGGATCATCTCGTACAGATCCCAGTAGCGCTCCTTGAACAGCACCACCCAGAGGACCGTCGTGACGAAGCCCGCCACCATGCCGGCGATGGCCCCGGCCCGGGTGGTGCCCTTCCAGAACAGCGAGCAGAGGACCGCGGGCGTGAACGCAGCGGCGATGCCCGACCACGCGAAGAGCACGAAGTAGAAGACCATCCGCACCTCGGTGAGGGCCAGCACGATGCCCACCGCCCCGATGATCACCGTCACGCCCTTCCCGATGAGGGAGAGGGCGCGCTCGGAAGCGTCGGATCCCAGCGCTTTCTGCCAGACGTCCCGGACCACAACCGACGAGGCCAGGATGAGCAGGGAGTCCACGGTCGACATGATGGCCGCCAGCACCACCACCAGAAAGATCCCCGTGAAGAAGGCGGGAAAGAGTGCTGCGCTCATTTCGGGCAACACGGTCTCGGGATCGGCGAGGCCGGGAAACAGCACTCTACCTGCCATGCCTGCGAAGACGGCCCCCACGTCGAAGCCGATGACGCAGAGCACGGCCCAGAAGCCCCCGTCCACGATCTCCTTCTGGTCTCGAGCCGCCATGAAGCGGGTGAGGAGCTGGGGCGACCCCAGGAAGGCGAACCCGATGGCCACGAAGCCGAAGGCGCTGGCGACGCCCGCCACCGAGAGCCCGAACTCCCCCATGGGCTTCAGCAGGTTCGGATCCGCTGCCTCGAGCACACCCATGACACCGGTGAACCCCCCGGCCGCTGGGAACGCTACCAGGGGAAGCGTCACCAGGCAGCCCAGCATGAGCACGCCCTGCAGGAAATCGGAGTAGGCGACGGCCTTGAAGCCCCCCACCGTCGTGTAGAAGAGCACGATGGCCAAACCGATCCACACCCCCGTGGTATAGCCGGTGCCCAGGAAGGAGTCGAAGGCCTTGCCCGAGGCCGTGAGCTGTGCCGCCGTGTAGGCCATCACCATGCTCAGGATGATGATGGCGGACAGGATTCGGAACGCGTTGCCCGACCCACCGAAGCGATCCGTAAGGTAGTCGGGCACCGTGATGGCGTCGAAGCGGTCGGTGTACTCCTTGAATGGCCGGGCGACGAAGACCCACGCCGCCGCCACACCCAGCACCTCCCCGAGGATCACCCAGAAGGCGTGCACTCCGATGGCGTACCCCATGCCGGTGAGCCCAAGGAGGAGCCAGGCGCTCTCCCCAGTGGCGTTGGAGCTGAATGCGATGACCCAGGAGGGCAGCCGCTTGCCCGCCACGTAGTAGCCCTTCAGGTCGTGTGACTCCCGGCTGCCCCAGAAGCCGATGGCGAGGAGCACAAGCAGGTAGCCGACGAGGACGGCGACGATGGTGGCGGAGGTCATGGCGGGCCTGCCTCGTCAGCGTGCGACCGGGTGCCTACTGAACCGTCGTCGGGTCCACGCCGTGCCCGGTAGAAGGCCAGCTCCAGCGCCAGCCCGAGCCCCACAGACACCACCAGGAGCATCCAGGCGTCGAGGGGCATGCCGAGCAGCACGGCTCTACGACGCTCCCATGCCCGCCGGCATGCGCACGGCAACGACCTGCCCCCGGGCGCACTCCACGCCGTGGGCCACGAGTCTCACGTCGACGATCACCTTTCGCTCGCCCATCTCCACCACGCGCCCCCTGGCCTCCAGCTCCGGGCCCAGGGGCGTGGGCTTCAGGTAGTCCACGTGCAACGATGCGGTCACGTAGCGGAGCGCATCACCCTCCACGGCGCGGGTCCTGCGCACCGCCTCCGCGGCGGTGCCGATGCCGTGGCAGTCCAGGAGCGACGCGATGAGCCCACCGTACACGTATCCGGGGATCGCCATGTGCTGCGGCTCCGGTGTAAAGCGCGTGACGCCCTCGTCGGCCTTCTCGTCCCAGACGGTCTGGAAGTGGTGCCCCACCTCGTTGCTGCGCCCGCAGCCGTAGCAGTGGGCCACCGCCTCGGGGTAGCGGTCCTGGACCGGGATGTCCCCTGGCCGGCCTCTACCTGCCACCGTCACCCCTCCGCCGCCGAGCACGCCCGGCCCAGCTTCTCCAGGCCCTCGGCGATCTCATCTTCGCTCACCAGGAGGGACGGTCCGATGCGCACCACGTGACCCCACATCCCACCGACACCGAGGAGAAGGCCCTCCTCGCGGCAGGCCTCGAGCACCGCCTTGCACCGGCTCGTGTCGGGTCTCTTGGCGATGGGGTCCGCCACGATCTCGAGCGCCTGCATGAGGCCCATACCCCGCACGTCGCCGATCCAGGGGTGCGCCCCCTGCAGGGCCAGGAGTCCGGCCCGAAGCTGGGCGCCCCGCTCCTCGGCCCGGGCGTACACCCGCTCCTCGGCCATCACCTCCAGGGTGGCGCACATGGCGGCCATACAGATGGGATTGCCGCCGAAGGTGGAGATGGTGTTGCCCTTCCAGGACGAGGCGATCTCGTCGGTGGTGATGGTGGCGCCCACGGGGAATCCGCCCGCGATGCCCTTGGCCATGACCATGATGTCCGGAAGCACGCCGTGGTGCTCGATGGCGAACCAATGCCTGCCCGCGCGGCCGAAGCCCGCCTGCACCTCGTCGATGATGAGCAGCCCGCCGTGACCCCGGATGATCTCGGCCACGCGCTGGAAATACCCCGGCGGTGGCACCAGATACCCGCCCACGCCCATCACCGTCTCCGCGATGAAGGCCGCGGGCAGACCGTTGGTGGCCGTGACGATGACCTGCTCCAGGTCCTGGGCGAAGGCCTCGGCGCAGGTCTCGTCGCAAGGCTGCTTGAAGGGGCACCGGTAGGTGTATGGCGTGATGGCGTGGTGGATGCCGGCCACGCGTGTGGACAGGGGCCGCCAGGCGGAGTGGGCCGTCACGCTGGTGGCCATGAACGAGCGGCCGTGGTACGCCATGCGCAGCGCGATGATCTCGCTCCGCCCCGTGTGCAGGCACGCCATCATCAGGGCCGTCTCGATGGCCTCCGTTCCCGAGTTGGTGAAGAACGTCCGCCTCAGGTTCCCCGGAGCCATCCCCGCCAGTCGCCGGGCCGCCTCCACCTGAACGTCGGTAGCATACAGCGTGGAAACGTGGCCCAGTCGGTCCATCTGCTCCGTCACCCGCTCGTTGATGCGCGGGTGACAGTGGCCGAGAGACGTGGTGAGGATGCCGCTGAAGAGGTCCAAGTACTCCTTCCCGTCCGCATCCCACACACGCAGGCCCCGACCCTCCACCAGGGGAAGCGGCTCCGCGTACATGTGCAGCATCGCGGGCAGAAGGTACTCGCGCTGACCGGCCACGATGTCAGCGTTCGTGACCGAGGCCGTGTGGGTCATGAGCGTCGTCTCCTCGGGCGCATGCCGGCGCCATGGGGGGTGCTCGTCAGGGTCGTCACACGCGTGGGCGGACACTCGTATTCATGTCGGGTCCGATTCAGGGCCCCCTTTCGAGAGCACGAACCATGAGCACGCGTACCGCCCGGTGGCTCGCCCTGCTGGGCATGGGCTTAGCGTCCCCACCCGCCTGCGCGCAAGTGGCGGGCGGCCTGACCGGGGAGATCTCCCTGGGCTACCTCCTCGCCGCAAATGACCTGGGCCACACGAATCCCATTGACCCCGTAGGCTATCTGAGGCTCGCCGACGTCGATCCCGCACCCTCCCTGGGGCTGACGCTGGTCTTCCCCTCGCCGCTCGCCGGGGTGCGTCTCTTCACCCGGCTGTCCTACGCGCGGTCCGCCGACGTCCCCGCCATCTGGATCCCCTGCGAGCCTGGCGCAGCCTGCCCCGCGATCCTGATCCAGCCCACAGTTCGGGCCTCCCGGATGCTCGGCACGGCCGGGCTGGAGATACCGGTTCTCCGGGTGGGTTCCCCGGTGATCGGCCACGCGCTGGTGGCAGCCGGGGTCCGACGCTACGGCATCTCCTGGGATCCTTGGGGCGAGGGCGTGTTCCAGCTTCCACGGGGGTCCCATGACGAGTGGGACGACCTCGGCGAGGCCGGCCTGGGGATCGTCGTTTCCACCGGCCCCGTCGCCGTCGCGGGCCGGTGGTCCGTGGCCATCAGTCGATTCGGCGCCGGGGAGGTCACCACCGGGGACCCGGTCGGGACGCTGGATCTCGGACGGAGGCGCGTCGTCGAGAACGTGCTCCAGCTCGGCGTGAGACGGTCGCTGTTCTGACCCGACGCCCTGGGTTCCAGGGAAGGCGAGCCGTCTGGGTAGTGGTCGGCCCCCTTCCCCTCACCACCTCGTGATGACCACCCGGGCGTCGGTGAAGAAGCGGACGGCGTCGCCACCCTGGGCCTTGAGGTCTCCGTAGAAGGAGCCCTTGGCCCCGCCGAAGGGGAAGAATGCCATGGGCGCCGCCACACCGATGTTGATGCCGATCATGCTGATTCCGGCGTGGTACCGGAACTCCCGCGCGGCTCTCCCGCTGGTGGTGAAGATGGAGCACGCGTTGCCGTAGCGGCTGGCGTGCATCCGGGCCACCGCCTCCTCCACGGATTCTGCCCTGCTGAGCCCGGCGACGGGGCCGAATACCTCCTCCGTTCCGAGAGGCTTGTCCAGTCGCACGTCCTCGAACACCGTGGGCCCGACCCAGTATCCACCCTCCAGGCCCGGAACCGTGGCGCCGCGCCCGTCGAGGACGAGTAGGGAGCCGTCGGTCTCACCCTCGTCGATGAAGGCGCGCACCCGGTCCCGATGGGACGCGGAGATCACGGGGCCCATGTCTGTCGACTCCTCGAGGCCGTGGCCCAGGCGCCAGGACGAAGCTTGGTCCAGGATCCGCTCCCTCAGGGGCCCGTACGCGTCCCCCACCCCCGTGAGTATGCTCCCGGCCAGACACCGCTGCCCCGTGGACCCGAACACCGAGGCCATGCAGGCGTCCACCGCCACGTCCATGTCGGCGTCGGGCAGGATGATCAGGTGGTTCTTCGCCCCACCCAGCGCCTGGACTCTCTTGCCTGTGGCGGCGGCCCTCGTGTACACCACCCGGGCCACATGGCTGGATCCCACGAACGAGACCCCCACGATGTCGGGATGGTCGCACACGGCCTCGACGGCCTCCCGTCCCCCGTGGATGACGTTGAGCACCCCGGGGGGGAGCCCCGCCGCCTCGGCAAGCTCCACGACCTTCTGGTGCGTGAGGGGATCCTGCTCGCTGGGCTTGAGCACCACCGTGTTCCCTGTGGCCACCGCGTAGGGCCAGAACCAGAGCGGGATCATCACCGGGAAGTTGTACGGCGTGATGATCCCGAACACGCCGAGGGGCTGACGAACCGTCTCGCTGTCGATGCCACGAGCCACGTCCTCCGCGGTCTCCCCCATCATCAGCGTGGGGATCCCGCAGGCGTGCTCGACGTTCTCGATCCCCCTCTGCACCTCGCCGAGGGTCTCGGGCAACACCTTCCCGTGCTCGATGGTGAGGGACCGGGCCAGGTCCTCCTTGTGGTCCTCCAGGAGCATCTTGAGGCGGAAGAGGACCCGAGCCCGCTCCACCGAAGGCGTCGCCCGCCACGCGGGAAACGCCTCCTTCGCGGCCCGAACCGCCTCGTCCACGTCCCGGGCGGTGGACATGGGTGTCCGGCCGATCTCCTCTCCCGTAGCGGAATCCGTGACGGAGAGCGTCTCCGCCGACGATGAGGGCACCCATCGCCCACGGACGTAGTTCTGAACGGTCATGGTCCCTCGGGGTTGAACGGAACCGGTGCGCCCAACATCCCTCGGCCCGGTGGGGAAGGCAAGACGAGCCCGGGGAGCCCGTCGGGCCTGGCTCAAGTAGGTCCGTCGTCGCTTGCATCGGAGCAGCTCCCCGGGCATCCTCAGTCGGTCCGATGGAAGCCGCGCACCCCATGTCGGATCCGGCGTTCGCGAGCGGGACCCACAACGAGCACACCATGGCCACACGCAGCCCGACCTCGATCCTACTCCTCTTGACGGTGTTGGCGCTCCCGGGCCGCGTCCGAGGGCAGGAGCACGTCACCATTCGAGGGCGGGTGGGAGACGCCGACACCCACGCTCCCCTGCAAGGCGTCCTCGTGACCGCTACTCTGGCCGGGATCAGCGTTCTCACCGATTCGGCGGGCGCCTTCAGCCTGGAGCTCATCCAGGACCGGAGCTACGAACTCATGGCGGAGGATCTCGGGTACGTCCCGGTTCGATTCACCTTGGGTCCCGAGGCGGAGCAGACTCCCACCATCCTGCTCCTGACGTCCATGCCGGAGATCCTCTCCGGACTCGCGGTGCTCGAAGACCGCCTTCGCCAGCGACGGCAGAGGCGGGGTGGGTACATCCGACTGATCGAGCATGACTCGCTCCTGATGAGCACGGAGCGGAACGGCTACACCCTGGTGGAGCGCGTCGTGCCCGGAGCTCGCCCCTGCGACCGACAGATCGAGGGCCTCTGCGTCCCCGGGGGAGCGCGGGAGCGGGCGATCCGGATCTGTATCGACGACTATCGACCCCCCGCCGGGGCAAGCGCCCTCGCGTCGTACGAGCCGTCCGATCTATGGCTCGTGGAGATCTACGATCGCGGCAGAAGCGTCCGTGCCTACAGCCGCTGGTTCGTGGCACGAATCGCCCGTGACGATGAGGGCCTCATCCCCATGAACCCCTCCTGCCGATGACCGAAGCCCACCGGAGCCGTGACGTCGACGCCACGCTCCGGCGGGCCACCGTCCCTCCCCCCCGGATCGCCTACTGCATCCGCTCGCTCTCCCGCGAGCTGCGGGTGGCCGGGTTGCACGCCGGCCACGTCGCTGGCTCTCCGGTGAAGCGATTGACCGGCATGACGCTTCGTCGCTCCCTGCTCACGCGCTCCGGGTCCTCCGACGCGAGGTAGGCCAGGGACGCCACGAGCACGGCGTTGTTCTTCAGGTCGTCGAAGACCAGCTTGTCGAAGGTATCGCGCTGGGTGTGCCACGTGTGATCGAAGTAGCCCCAGTTCAGGGCGCCGAGGCTGAACCCGGGTGCGCCGGCGCAGATGAACGACGCGTGGTCGGTGCCACCACCGGACGGCATCCCCGGCGCCTGGAACTCCAGGTAGCCCGTCACCTCCGCGGGAGCGCGGGCGAGCCACCGCATGAGGGGCCCGGCAGCGTCCACCAGTCCGGACGCGGACATCCTCACGAGCCGGCCTGTCACGTTGGCCTGGTTGAACAGCGCCTGCAGCCCTTCGACGACCTGCGGATTGTCCTCCACGAAGGCGTGCGATCCGTTCAGGCCCTGCTCCTCACCGCTCCAGAGGCCTACGAGAATGGTGCGCCTCGGGTTCGGATAGACCTCGGACAAGATGCGCGCGGCCTCCATCATGAGTACCGATCCGGTCCCGTTGTCCGTGGCACCCGAGCCGCCCTCCCAGGAGTCGTAGTGAGCCGAGAGGATCACATACTCGTCCGGAAGCTCGGTGCCCTCCATGCGGGCAATGACGTTATAGACGGGCACCTCGCCGCGGTTCTCCGCCTCCGCCACGAGGCGGAGGACCGGGCCCTGGCCGTTGGCCGCCAGACGGGCCACGAGCCCGTAGTCCTCGCACCCCAGCTCGAAGGTCGGCACGGTCCGTGTGAAGGAGTTGAAGACCCTGTTGGTTCCGTAGGAGCCCGCCCAGTTGGACGTAACGATGCCCAGGGCACCGGCCGCCTCCAGGGCCGCGGGAAGCTCCCTGCGGTCGAGCCCGGTGGCCGCCCGACGGGCGTTCCACGCCTGCTGCGCGGCCTGCCGGGCCTCGCTCATGCGCTCGAACGATCCGTCCATGGCGAACTCCTGCCACTGGCTGTTCGTGCGACAGGTGGGTTGGGGGAAGTCGACGAGCACGAACCTTCCCTCGACGGTGGGGAGGAACGCCTGGAAGTCGGCGGGCCCGCTCAGCTCGGGGAGGAGCACCGCCTCACCCTCCACGGGCCGACCTCCGGTCCCCGGGCTGAATGCGAGGATGCGGCCTTCCAGCGATCGGACCCGCGGAGCCATGAGGTCCACGTGGCTGACGCCCCGGTCCCATCCCTCCCACGTCCCGTACTCCTCCAGGCCGGCGTCGTAGCCCCAGCCCGACAGCATGGTCACCGCCCACTCCTGGGCCCGCTCCATCTGGGGCGATGCCGTGAGACGGGGTCCGATGGAGTCCAGGAGCTTCTGCGCCATGGCCTCGATCCTGGAGTCGTTGATGGCCAGGTCCCAGATCTGGCGGAGAACGGGGTCGTCGGTAGCGAGGGTTTGTGCCTTGAGGGAGGCCGGGGCCGCAACGGCCAGAGATACCAGCAGGAGAGCGGCTCTTTTCTTCATCATCGTCGTCACCTGAAGCTCGTGGAGTTGAAGGGTTTCAGCCTGGATTCCTGAACGTGGGAGTCACTCGGGTCATGATCTCCCGCAGTGCCTCGTGGGGAAGCGCCGGCACCGTGTATCCGTTGGCGCCCGTCATGCTCTCGGCCGCCAACATGGAGTTGAGGATGGCCTCTTCCGTGGCGTGCACGGTGGCCGCGATGAACGGGTTGAGGGCGTCGTTGGGCAGCATCTCGAGCGGGACCGGGGCGGCTCGCTCGGCAGCGGCACGGCGATTCGCCGTGCTGAACGCGAGGAAGATGTCCCCGGAGCCGTTGTACCCCATGCCGCCGATCCGGGCCAGGCCCAGGGCCGTCCGGGTCACCAGACGCTTCAGCTGGGTGGGGAGGAGGGGCGCGTCGGTCGCGAGGACGATGATGATGGAGCCGGCCCCCTCGGGAGGCGGCTCGGCCTGCCCGTCCTCGGCGCCATGGGCATTCTCGTCGACCTCCGCCCCGCTTCCGGGCTCGTCACAGAAGGGCACCCCCCGCCATCGCGCCTCCGCCGGCACGCTCCGGTCGGCGTAGCAGCGGACGGGCTCGGGCATCATCTCGCCAACGGGCACGCCTCCGATGCGCAGGTCCCTCCGCGCGCCCTGGTTGCACTGGACGAGCACCCCCACGGTGTACCCACCCGCCTCCGGCGGGAGCACCCGGGACGCGCTGCCGATGCCCCCCTTGAACCCGTGGCAGCTCATTCCCGTGCCTCCACCGACCGCGCCCTGCGTCACGGGCCCGGAGCGGGCGCCATCGAGGGCCGCGAAGGCGTGCTCGGGGCGGACGTGGAAGCCGTTGATGTCGTTGAGGGCGCCGTCGTAGGTCTCCGCCACCACGGGCAACGCCCAGAGGAACGTCGGGTCCCGACGCTTCATCCAGTCGATGACCGCGTCCCGTACGACGCCCACGCTATGGGTGTTGGTGATGAGGATCGGTGACTCCAGGATGCCGGACTCCTCGATCCACGTGGTCCCGGTCATCTCGCCGTTGCCGTTGAGGCTGAACCACGCGGCGAAGGTGGAGTCCCCGGCCTCGCGTCCCCGCGGCAGGATGGCCGTGACGCCGGTCCTCACGGGACCCTCGCCCACCACCAGCCGTCCCTCCCCGCGAATGAGGGTCGTGTGCCCCACCTCCACGCCCGCCACGTCGGTGATGGCGTTGAAGCGTCCCGTGGCTCCCGTCAGGGGTACTCCGAGGGCGCGGGCGTCGGGGATCTTCTGCGCGGCCACCGGCATCGCGAGCGCCAGGGCCAGGCCTGCCACGAGGGGCCTCACCCCAGGCCTCCCATCTTCCTCACGCGCTCGTACTCGGCCTTCGCGACGGACTGGACCGACAGGCGCCCGAACCGGATCAGCTCCATGTCGGCCAGCTCGGCCTCGGCTTTGATGTCATCCAGGCTCACCATCTGCGGGAGGCGTGCCACGAACTCAACGTCGACCAGAGACCACCGTGGATCGCCCGGATCCGACTTCTCGTCGAAATACCTGCTCCGGGGGTCGAACTGCGTCGGGTCCGGGTAGGGATCCTTGCACACCCGGGCGACTCCCACGACACCTGGTGGCCTCGCGTTGCTGTGGTAGTAGAGGACCTCGTCCCCCACCTGCATGGCCCGCATGTTGTTCCGGGCCTTGTAGTTCCTGACGCCGTCCCAGTACGTGGACCCGTCGCGCTCCAGGTCGTCGATGGAGTAGACCTCGGGCTCCGACTTCATGAGCCAGTATCGCTTGGGCATGTCGCTCGTCCGGTGCTTGACCCCGCAGGATCCACATTATGCGCCCGACGACCGGCCTACGCGACCCGCGGGAAGGAGGGATTCGCCTCGGCTCAGGCCCGGGCCGACCCGATATCCACCCGGATGTCACGCCACTTGCCCTGCCGAAACCGGACGATGCTCAGCGTAGCGCGGGTGAGGTGCCCGAGCACGATCGCGAGCCAGATGTCCCCTGGGCGCAGTCCCCGGGTCACGTCGATCACGAAGCACATCCCCAGGGGGACCACGATCTGGGACACTAGAGAGATATAGAGGGGGCTCTTCGTATCTCCCGTGCCTTGGAGTCCGCCGGTGTACGTGAGCGCGGTGGTGATGAAGAAGCCGGACACGGCCAGGTAGCTCAGGAGCTGGACTCCCAGCTCCACCACGGCCGGGTCCTCCATGCCGAATATGCCCAGGAGCGTCCGGGGAATGGCGAGGAACAGCCCCCCCACCACGAAGGCCGCTACCAGCCCGATGGCGTTCGCTACCTGAACGGCCTTCACCGTCCGATCGGGCCGGCCGGCGCCGAGGTTCTGTCCGGCAACCGCCGCCGTGGCCCCCATCAGGCCGACCGAGGTCCACGTGATGAGCGAGAAGAGCTCCACGTAGCTCACGGCGTAGGCCGCCTGGGCCTCGGCGCTCTGCTGCAGCGACCCGATGAACCGGAGGAGGAAGACCCCACCGACGTTCATGGCCACGCCCTGAATCCCCGTAGGCAGCCCGAAACGGAACAGCGCCCGAATCAAGGACCAATCCGGCTTCCAGCTCATGGCCCGATTGAAGGCCACCACCGCCCTCTGGGAGAAGAGGAGCCAGAAGACGATGAGGCTGATGACGCCGCCGGAGATGACCGTGCCCATGGCGGCCCCCTTCGTGCCGAAGGCGGGAATGGGGCCCAGCCCGCGGATCAGGATCACGTTGAGGGCGATGTTCAGCACGGTGAGGAGGACGCCGAGCCGCAGGGGGGTGCGCGCGTCACCTGCCGACCGGAAGGCTCCCCCCGTCATGAAGAACATCATCATGCCGAAGCTGAACACGAACATGATGCGGAGGTAGGGAAGAGCCTCCACCTGGACCTCGGGCGCCGCGTTCACCAGCCCGAGGAGGGACGGCGACAGCACATAGCCCAGGGGCGCCATGATCCCCAGAGAGAGGAACGCTGCCGTGAGGAACGCCTGATAGACGGTCCGGTTCACCTTGTCCGGCTCGTCGGCACCGGCGAAGCGGGCCACCAGGACGCCCATGCCGGTGAAGACCGACGTGATGAACACGATGACCACCAGGAAGATCTGCCAGGCCACGCCGATGGCCGCGTTTCCTGTGTAGCCTACATAGTGACCCACCATGGCGTGGTCGATGATGCCCTGCAGGCCGCCGATGACGTTCTGCAGCATGGTGGGCCATGCCAGCCGCCAGACGGCTCCCGTGATGGGGCCCTCTACGATGCGGCGGTCGAAGGGCTTGCCCGTGGACGGCTTGTCGTTGGACACGCGGGAGGGTCGTCCTCTCTCAGATGGAAGTGGCCGGGAAGATGCGGGCTCACGGCATCGGGCGCCATCACCTACGGATACGGGAAGCTGGCGTGTCGAGGCGCACTTGAGTCGGCCCTTCGCCTCCGGCGGCTTCAGCCATCTACCAGACCAGGTGGAACTTCTCCTGCCGCCTGAAGACCCAGTGACGATCGCCCTTCTCGTCGAGGTAGGCCTCTTCCTCCTGACGGCAGCGCACGGCCTTTCCGCCCCATTCCTCCACCGGCACGGTGGCCTGCAGCTCGATGGAGAACCACGTCGACGGCCTGATCTTCGCGTCGCCACGCCCTGGGACTCCTTCCTGGCGGTCCCACAGACCGATCAGCGGCCCGGCTCCGTGCCCATGGTCTCCGATGGGGTGGCTGTAGAGTGACCCGGTGATGCCCTCCTCCTTCATCCGGGCCAGTGCCGCGTGGAGCGCTTCGTTCCCGGTGCGCCCGGGGTGCATCTCTTCCAGCTGGATATCCTGCATCCGGTTGCTGGCGGCGAGGCACTGCGCGAGCCCTTCGGGAACGCCCGTTTCCCCCTGACGCAGGACATACCCGTTGTGCTGGGTGTCGGTCTTGAGCCGCATGCCGATGACGCCGAAGTCGGTGTGCAGCATGTCCCCCTCCTGGATGACCACCGGTCCTTCCTCCGGCAGCCTTCCCGCCCGCTGGATGTTCACCGACGGCTGGAACCACGTGCCGTATCCGAGATCGTTCACCCGCTGCCGGAGCCACCACACCACGTCCTCGTTGGTGGTGACGCCGGGGGTGATGACGGCGTTGGAGAACGCCTCGGAGATGATGGCGTGGACCGTCTCGATGATCTTCCGGTACCGGGGCATCATCTCGGGGACGCGCACGGCGATATAGTCCGTGGCCAGCTCCGGCACGCGCTTCACCCGGGCCGCGTAGCCGCCCAGGGCCTCCT